>NZ_JBQENM010000082.1:0-302 GCF_052044795.1 Ensifer sp. 22521 | reverse complement strand
GCGTATCACGTCCTTCATCGCCTGTGCATGCCAAGGCATCCACCAAATGCCCTTCTTTCACTTGATCGTTCTCATTGCCAATGCTCATCCTTAGTTGGGTTTGGCTAAGCTTGTCCCGCTTTCGCGGGGCAGCCAAACCTGGCTATCCGGGCACAACTGAATGTGCCGTAAGCCGCCCAACAACTCGGTTACCTTTTACAACCGAGCCAGTCAGATGCCATCGACGTGTTCGATACGGTCGCTTTATTGGAACCACGCCGAGCGGTTCACTTGCGCCATATCTTAAGACCAGCTTCTCGAGA
>NZ_JBQENM010000081.1:0-304 GCF_052044795.1 Ensifer sp. 22521 | reverse complement strand
CTGATCGTCCCAGGAATTCATCGAGGTGCGTTCGAGAATGTCGTTTTCCGGGAAGACGGCGAGCAGTTCGGGATAGGTGTGGCCGGAGAAAGACCCGGTCTCGACGGTGGTGATGGTCGTTGGAATGTTGAAGACCTTTGCGGCCTTGGCGAGACCGACGACGTTGTTCTTCAGGACCTGCCGATCGATCGACTGAACGCCGAAGGCCATCTGTGGCTGCTGGTCGATGAAGATCAGCTGGCTGTTCTGGGGGGTCAGGACTTCGAGTTTGCTGGACATGGACTTTCTCCTCTTTGAGCTGGTT
>NZ_JBQENM010000080.1:0-333 GCF_052044795.1 Ensifer sp. 22521 | reverse complement strand
GGTCGACTCTTCGTTCATGTCAGCGTCGACGAGCTTGCCGATGCCCTTCTCGATCGAGTCCGAGAGGTCCTGAACGAAGTTCTTCTGCAGCTCGACGCGGCTGTTGAGCGCACCGAGGTCGGAAGCGGCGTCGGTCATCTGCAGCAGCGTTGCGTCAACGCCCGAGATGGCTTCTGCCAGAGCACCGGTGGTCATGTTGGTGATGTCCATCGACAGCACGCTGTAGCCGGTCGTGACCGTCGAACCGTTGGTCGCCAGCTTGTATTCCATGTAGCTGGAGAGCAGGCCGGTGCCGCCGGTCGTAACGTTAGCGCCGGTGGCGTCGACCTGGAT
>NZ_JBQENM010000079.1:0-364 GCF_052044795.1 Ensifer sp. 22521 | reverse complement strand
GGCATGGATCACAATCGCCCACATCCGCATCCTCACGCGGCGGCTCGCAAGATACAGATATTGCTGAGGTCTTTTTGAGTCAGCCTCTAAGGGAACGCCGCCCCGTCAATTGAGAGGGTTGTCTTCGTTTTTCATTCCTCAGTGCGCTGATCGGACGGCGAAATGCATCCCCATTCTTAGTGATGTGGGTCCTTGCGAGGCTTTCCGGAAAAAATGCTGCCCCGCAATATACAACTTGAAAGCGAAGAGTATTACGTTTTAGCATGCGACTATGGGCTGAGTGATCCGCTGCTCGAAAGTTCGGCAACGGGCAAGGGGGAATGCGTGCAGGCAGGGGCGTTGAGTGGCGCGGCTCCGAATGGAG
>NZ_JBQENM010000078.1:0-371 GCF_052044795.1 Ensifer sp. 22521 | reverse complement strand
CCGCATCTCGTCGGGCCTGCGCGTCGGTTCCGCTGCCGACAACGCCGCTTACTGGTCGATCGCGACCACCATGCGTTCGGACAACAAGGCTCTCGGCACGGTTCAGGACGCCCTCGGCCTCGGCGCTGCCAAGACCGACGTTGCCTACACCGCCATGGAAAACTCCAAGGACGTCGTCGACGAGATCAAGAAGAAGCTGGTTGCCGCCAGCGAGCCGGGTGTTGACAAGAGCAAGATCCAGAAGGAAATCAAGGAGCTGCAGAACCAGCTCATCAGCATTTCCAAGTCGGCTTCGTTCTCCGGCGAAAACTGGGTCTACAACGACGCCAACAACACGGCTGCCACCAAGTCGATCGTCGGTTCGTTCAACC
>NZ_JBQENM010000077.1:0-372 GCF_052044795.1 Ensifer sp. 22521 | reverse complement strand
GCCCAGCCCGACGATTTCGTCGTTCCCGCCAAGCCCATCCAAACTATCCGCCCCAGACGTCCCAATCAGCAGGTCGTCGCCAGATGTGGGAATGCCAGATCCTTCGGAGACAATGCGGACGACATTGTTGGTGTAGCCATCCTGGCTGGTGAGGACGAAGCTTCCATCCACCGAACCAGTAAGTGTGATCTCCGTCTCGAATGAACCATTGTTATCGGTATCGATCTCAAGCAGCGTGTTTCCGCTGGAGCTGCTCAGACGCACCTGCGACAGGCTGGTCAGGCTCTGCAGCAGTTCGATCTTTTCACCGATCTGGTAGTCGGTGATGGTGTCGCCATTGAGCTCGGCAGCAGTACCCTGGAAGGTATCGAC
>NZ_JBQENM010000076.1:0-447 GCF_052044795.1 Ensifer sp. 22521 | reverse complement strand
GCTCCGGCATTGATCGTGTCGCTGCCTTCGCCGCCGGCCAGGTAGTCGGCGCCGTCGCCGCCGATCAGGCCGTCGTCACCGCTGCCGCCAAAGGCCTGGCCGCCGTCGGCGCTCGTGTCGAGCGTATCAGTGCCAAGGCCGCCATCCAGGTAGTCGTAGCCGGCCCCCCCGGTCAGCGTGTCGTCGCCTTCACCACCAACCATGCTGTCATTGTCGTCGCCGCCATCGAGGTTGTCGCTGCCAGCCCCGCCGTCGAGAGCGTCAGAACCCGATCCGCCGGAAAGCGTGTCATTGCCCTCGCCACCCTGGAGGTTGTCGCTGCCGGCGCCGCCAGACAACGTATCGTTACCAAGGCCGCCGTAAAGCTGATCATTCCCGTCCAACGTGGTGATGACGTCGTCGCCCGAACCGCCGGTGATCTGGACGTGCTCGACATTGACGAAGGTC
>NZ_JBQENM010000075.1:0-568 GCF_052044795.1 Ensifer sp. 22521 | reverse complement strand
GTAAGCGGCGTTGTCGGCAGCGGAACCGACGCGCAGGCCCGACGAGATGCGGTCCTGGGTGGTTTCCATATCCGAATTGATCGAACGCAGAGTGGAGAGAGCCGCCATTGCGGCGGTGTTCGTCATGATGCTGGTCATTGGCTGAGTGCCCCTTGTTGGCAATACTCGTGAAAAAGGGACATTCCGGGAGCTACCGGGAAGCAGCGGTCAGCCTCATGCCTGTTAACCGGTTGTTGTTGTTGGTTAACCCGCTCCTTCGATGGACACAGCAAACACCATCGTGGTTAACGGCAACCTAAGACGCCGCGATTATTTTTCGAAACGCTCCAACATCCGATTTGGCACAACAAAAAACCGCGCCTCTTGCGAAGCGCGGTTTCGATTTTCTGCAGTCGGGCGCGGGCCGGGACCCGCGCCGCCTGGCGCCCGATTAACGGAACAGCGACAGGATGTTCTGCGAGTTCGAGTTGGCGATCGAGAGCGCCTGGATACCGAGCTGCTGCTGCGTCTGCAGAGCCTTCAGGCGGGTCGACTCTTCGTTCATGTCAGCGTCGACGAGCTTGCCGAT
>NZ_JBQENM010000074.1:0-617 GCF_052044795.1 Ensifer sp. 22521 | reverse complement strand
CGCTGTCCGGCACGGACGCCGCGCTGTTCGACATCGACGCCGCGACCGGTGTTGTCACCTTCAAGGCGGCGCCCGACTTCGAGGCACCGGTCGACGCCGATGGCGACAATGTCTACGATATCGTCGTCACGGCCTCCGATGGCACGCTCACAACCGATCGGGCGGTCGCCATCACGGTCACCAACCAGAACGAGAACGGATCACCGTCGATCACGTCGAGCGGTGGTGCTGACACGGCTCAGATCTCGGTACCCGAGAACACCACGGCAGTCACTACCATAACAGCCAACGATCCGGACGCCGGCGACACACTGACGTATTCGATTGTGGGGGGCGCCGACGCCGCCCAATTCAGCGTCAATGCATCGACGGGTGCACTGAGCTTTGTGGCTGCGCCGGATTTCGAGGCGCCTAGCGATGCAGGGGCAGATAACGTCTACGATGTGACGGTTCAGGTGTCGGACGGACATGGTGGTATCGACGCGGTAGCTATTCAGATTGGCGTGCGCCAAGAGTTTTTGAATCTACCCACATCTGGCGACGACCTGCTGATTGGGACGTCTGGGGCGGATAGTTTGGATGGGCTTGGCGGGAACGACGAAATCGTCGGGCTGGGC
>NZ_JBQENM010000073.1:0-620 GCF_052044795.1 Ensifer sp. 22521 | reverse complement strand
CTGCTTCAGCCGGATCGCCGCCGCAAGACCGGCAGGCCCCGCCCCGACGATGACAACGTCGAACTCCATGCTCTCGCGTTCGGGCAGATCAATCATCTCGGCCATGTGTCTTTCAAGGTGCTTTTTCGAATTCCGGCAGCGCTTCGAAGAGATCGGCAACCAGGCCATAGTCGGCGACCTGGAAGATCGGTGCCTCTTCGTCCTTGTTGATCGCGACGATGACCTTCGAATCCTTCATGCCGGCGAGATGCTGGATCGCACCGGAGATGCCGCAGGCGATATAGAGATCGGGCGCGACCACCTTGCCGGTCTGGCCGACCTGCCAGTCGTTCGGCGCGTAGCCGGCATCGACGGCGGCGCGCGAGGCGCCGACGGCAGCACCGAGCTTGTCGGCAACCGGCAGGATGACTTCCTGGAACTTCTCCGAGGAACCGAGCGCGCGACCACCGGAGATGATGATCTTGGCCGAGGTCAGCTCCGGACGGTCGGACGACGACAGGGCGTCGGCGACGAAGCTGGAAACACCCGGATTGGCGGCAGCCGCGACACTTTCGATCGCAGCCGAACCGCCTTCAGCGGCAGAGGCGAAGGAGGCGGTGCGCACGGTGATGACGCGCTTG
>NZ_JBQENM010000072.1:0-706 GCF_052044795.1 Ensifer sp. 22521 | reverse complement strand
GACCATGCCGGCGCCTGGACGTCAAAGCTGCCGATCGCCGATCTCAAGGGCTTCTTCGGCGCACTCGGCTGCTCCTGCTGGGCCGTGTGAGACACGCAGAACGCTCGATATCGTCAGTGAAAACTCTTCCAAGGAACAAGAAATGAAAAGCATGGCCAGAACTGGTGCGATAGCGGCAGTCTCCATCCTGATCGCTTCGTCGGCCGCACTCGGTGATGACCGTGCCTCGTCAAAGGTCAAGGCCCGCCCTTCCTGGGCGAAGGTGGTTGTGAACCAGCCGTCGCCCAAGCGTGGCGCCTATTACAAGGGAGTATCCCGGACCACCTTCGGCAATCTCGAATGGCCGCAGACCCGATGAGGGACTAGAGTATCCCGCTTTCAAGCGGAATACTGGAAGCGGAAGGGCGCTCTAGAACCAAAGTGCCAGAGCTATCCGGCCCGCTTCCGGGGCGTTGTCGGGAGCTTTATCCGAAGTCGATTTCGCGGTGTGGTGGTGACCGGGATCGGTATCTGGGCGGCGAAGACCACGCCATCGGTGTGTGACCATCACAAAGGAGATGCGAAAGACCCTGGAGTGGCGTCGCCTACATCTATTGTTGCCAAAATCGCAATTCAGTCGAAATCATTATTGCAATTCAGCAGCGCAATCCGGTCGGCTACACCTGCTCTCACCAAACAAGTTCACCCCAGACCGGCCAAGACCGGG
>NZ_JBQENM010000071.1:0-870 GCF_052044795.1 Ensifer sp. 22521 | reverse complement strand
GGTTGAACGAACCGACGATCGACTTGGTGGCAGCCGTGTTGTTGGCGTCGTTGTAGACCCAGTTTTCGCCGGAGAACGAAGCCGACTTGGCAATGCTCACGAGCTGGCTCTGCAGCTCCTTGATTTCCTTCTGGATCTTGCTCTTGTCAACACCCGGCTCGCTGGCGGCAACCAGCTTTTTCTTGATCTCGTCGACGACGTCCTTGGAGTTTTCCATGGCGGTGTAGGCAACGTCGGTCTTGGCAGCGCCGAGGCCAAGAGCGTCTTCAACGGTCGAGAGTGCCTTGTTGTCCGAACGCATGGTGGTTGCGATCGACCAGTAAGCGGCGTTGTCCGCAGCGCTACCGACGCGCAGGCCCGATGAGATGCGGTCCTGGGTGGTTTCCATCGAGGAATTGATCGAACGCAGGGTCTGAAGAGCCGACATTGCGGCGGTGTTCGTCATGATGCTGGTCATTGGCTGAGTGCCCCTTGTTGGCTGATTTGGAATGAAAAGGGACATTCCGGGATTACCGGGAAGCAGCGGTCAGCCTCATGCCTGTTAATGTTGATTAACCCGCCGTTTCGTTGGCCACAGAAAACACCATCGTGGTTAACAAATGCTGAAGCTCAGTCGATAATTTCGGCACGCGTGGCTGAAATAGACCAACAAAAAACCGCGCCTCTTGCGAAGCGCGGTTTCGATTTTCTGCAGTCGGGCGCGAGCCGGGACCCGCGCCGCCTGGCGCCCGATTAACGGAACAGCGACAGGATGTTCTGCGAGTTCGAGTTGGCGATCGTGAGCGCCTGGATACCGAGCTGCTGCTGCGTCTGCAGAGCCTTCAGGCGGGTCGACTCTTCGTTCATGTCAGCGTCGACGAGCTTGCCGAT
>NZ_JBQENM010000070.1:0-928 GCF_052044795.1 Ensifer sp. 22521 | reverse complement strand
TGTCGTGCTGCTCAGCGGCGCCGCAAGCTTCTGTGGCGCCGGCGGCTGCCGGCAATTGACGCAGCGTTGCGACTGCGTCGTCGCCAAGCCGGGCGGCGGCATCAGCGATCCGAGAAGGGTCAGTCGCAATACATTGAAATCGCTAGGCAATGCACAAGCCCTTCCTTTCCTATCCGGTGGGCAACGACTGTCCGGAGCGCTGGGCTGGGCGGGGGGCGGCTGCAGCCTTGCGGCGGTGTTCCAGGAGGATCTCGAACGCCAACCGCAAACTGTGCAACCCCCCGCCGTCGAAGAAAGGCCTCCCGAGGAAAAACCGAAGCCCGAGGAGAGGCCGCACAAGCCGGAGGAGAAACCTCAGAAGCCGGAGGAAAAACCTCAGAAGCCTGTGCAGGAAGAAGGCTACCGCAATCGCCACTGGGAGATGAAACATCCGGATATCCGCGGCGAGGATGCCAACCACAAGGATGTGCTCGAACATGCCAACGACCATCAGAACAAGGGGCATCAGAAGGGGCGCAGTCATCACAATGACTGACGAACCGGCAGGCCGCCTGACGCTCGGTACCTTCCGCGCACGCCGCCGATTGCCTCCAATGGCCACGACTGGGCGAGCGGCCATGACCGCCTAACTCTTACGGTTGCGGCATGGCGTTACCCCGATTGGGCGACAAGACATAAATCCCTGTGACGTGATAACAATAGCACTTTGGAGGGTGCCATGTTCCGCTTGCGTGGTGCCGCACTCATCGCGTTTTGTGCCGTGACATTCAGTCCGACCATCGCCGCCGAACCTGTCGGCCAGGCGGTGCAGATTCGCACGTCAGTCAGCGGCGCACGCGGTCCGATCGCGGTCAAGGACCCGGTCTACAAGGACGAACGGATTTCGACATCGAAGTCCGGTCTCGGCCAGTTCGTCTTCCAGGATGGC
>NZ_JBQENM010000069.1:0-2250 GCF_052044795.1 Ensifer sp. 22521 | reverse complement strand
CGCTCCAGACGAGAACACCGGGGCATTGTCGTTGACGTTGGTGACCGTGATGGCGACCGCCCGGTCAGTGGCGAGCGTGCCGTCGGAGGCGGTGACGACGATGTCGTAAATGTTGTCGCCATCCCCGTCGGCCGGTGCCTCGAAGTTGGGTGCAGCCTTGAAGGTCACAACACCGGTCGCGGCGTCGATGTTGAACAGCGCGGAGTCCGTGCCAGACAGCGAATAGGTCAAGGCGCCGAGGTTGTCGGCATCGCTGGCGTCGGCATCATAGACCGTGCCGGTCCCGTTTTCGGCGAAGCTGGCCGTCGTGCCGGAGGTGAACACCGGTGCGTTGTTGATCGGGATAATGTCGAGTGTGGCGGAACCGATGGCCGCGAGAGAGCCGTCAGTCACGGTGTAGGAGAAAGACACCCCCGTGGCGTCGTTGGCAGCCGGCGTGTAACTCCAGGTCCCATCTAGGTTATCCTCCAGCGTGCCAGCGCCAGAGGCAATGGCCAGGCCGGTCACCGTTAGGCTGTTGCCATCGGCATCTTCGGCATTGGCCAAAAGCTCGGCCTGAGTGATGAGCCTGGCGCCGGAATCTTCGGCAATCGCCGTCAGCGTTATCGCCGTCGTGGTCGGTGCGCGATTGAGCGAGTAGGTGCCGGACGCGTCGTTTACGGTTCCGACGCCTTGCTGCAGAATCTGCAGACGTTCCTCGATCGTGAACGTGGCGTTGAGGAGTGTGACGCTATCGGTGGTGCCCGCACCTTGCACCAGCAAGGCATTGCCCTTGTTATCGAACAAAAAGGCAGTTCCACCTTCCCGCGTCGTCGTGATGTGTTCAATGTCGATTAGCGAAACACCCTGGAGATTGAGAACCTCAGCATCGGTAGAAAGGGTGTCCTCGCCGCTACCCCCGTCGTAGATCTCTCCTGTAGAGGCATCGGCCGCACCGACCAGGAACGTGTCGTTTCCGTCCTGGCCATAAACTTCATCTCTGCCCAGACCACCGGTTAAGGTATCATTGCCGCCTGTGCCGTGGACGATATCGCTGCCGGCGAGAGCGTCGATAATATCCGGCCCATCGGTTCCGGTCAGGTCGTCCGGCCCCGGGGTTGGCCCGCTGGCGGTCTGGATCACCCTTATGATGTTCCCGGTGAGGACAACCTCACCAAACACTACTCCGGCAAGCGCAATACTCGTTTCAAACGAACCATTGTTGTCGGAGTCGATCTCAAGCAGCGTATCGGAGCCTGATGCAACCAAGCGGACATTCGGGGCCGTGTCGGAGCTCTGCAGCAGTTCGATCTTTTCACCGATCTGGTAGTCGGTGATGGTGTCGCCATTGAGCTCGGCAGCAGTACCCTGGAAGGTATCGACACCAGTGCCGCCGCTCAGGGTGTCGATGCCCTGCCCACCGTTGAGCAGGTCGTTGCCTGCACCGCCCGACAGCTGATCGTCGCCGCCGCTGCCGTAGAGGTAGTCGATTCCAATGCCGCCATTGAGGGTGTCGGCACCACCAGTCTGCGAGTTGAAGTCACCATAAAGATAGCTGACCGCCGTCGCGCTCGTGTTTTGCGCCGTCAGCGCGTCGTTCCCCAATCCGCCATAGAGATAGCCATAGGTATAGTTGCCGGTGACGGTCAGGGTGTCGTCGCCACTGCCGCCGTCCAGTTGACCGTAGGAGGCGCTGCCCGAGAAGCTCAAGACATCGCTGTCGTCGCCACCATAGAGACTTACATAATAGAGGTTGCTTCCGCTGTAGGTGAGTATGTCCTCGCCAGTTCCACCATCGGCGTAGTTCCACCATTGATAACCGCCGTTGCCGGCGAAGCTGATCGTGTCGTTGCCGTCGTTGCCATAAAGTGTGCCGCTAACTGCCGTCAGGCTGTCGTTACCAGCGCCGCCCTCCACAACGGTATATTGGCCATCCGTCCCGCTATCCGTCAGCGTGTCGTCGCCATCCCCGCCAACGAGCATGTCGCTGCCCTCGCCGCCTTCAATGACATCGTTGTCCGCACCGCCATACAGGACATCATCACCCTCCCCGCCATCGAGCGTATCCGCCCCTGCATCGCCATAGAGGACGTCATTGCCCGTTCCGCCCGTCAGTTGATCCTCACCCTCTCCGCCGTATAGAGCATCGTTCCCTTCACCTCCGATCAGCGTATCGTTGCTGCCCAGCCCGACGATTTCGTCGTTCCCGCCAAGCCCATCCAAACTATCCGCCCCAGACGTCCCAATCAGCAGGTCGTCGCCAGATGTGGG
>NZ_JBQENM010000068.1:0-2969 GCF_052044795.1 Ensifer sp. 22521 | reverse complement strand
ATTCACATGTTCGGATAGACCGGGCCTTCGCCGCCCTGCGGCGGCACCCAGTTGATGTTCTGGTTCGGGTCCTTGATGTCGCAGGTCTTGCAGTGCACGCAGTTCTGCGCGTTGATGACGACGACCGGCTTGCCGTTCTTCTCCACCCACTCGTAGACGCCAGCCGGACAGTAGCGCGTCGACGGGCCGGCATAGATGTCGTGCTCGGAGCGCTTCTGCAGGCTCATGTCCTTGACCTGCAGATGCACCGGCTGATCCTCCTCGTGGTTGGTGTTCGACAGGAACACCGAGGACAGACGATCGAAGGTCAACACGCCATCGGGTTTCGGGTAATCGATCTTCGTGTGCTTTGCTGCCGGCTCGAGGCTCTGCGCATCGCTCTTGCCGTGCTTCAGCGTGCCGAACAGCGACAGACCGAACAACTGGTTGGTCCACATGTCGAGACCGCCGAGTGCCACGCCGATCGCCGTGCCAAACTTCGACCACAGCGGCTTGACGTTCCTGACCCGCTTCAGGTCCTTGCCGATGTCGGTCTGGCGCCATTCGTTCTCGATCTCGACCGGCTCGTCATTGGCCCTGCCCGACGCGATCGCTTCTGCCAGTTTGTCAGCCGCCAGCATGCCAGACAGCACCGCATTGTGGCTGCCCTTGATGCGCGGCACGTTCACGAGGCCGGCCGAACAGCCGATCAGCGCGCCACCGGGGAACGACAGCTTCGGTACCGACTGGTAGCCGCCCTCGGTGATGGCGCGAGCACCATAGGACAGCCGCTTGCCGCCTTCAAAGGTGCCGCGGATGGCCGGATGGGTCTTGAACCGCTGGAACTCCTCGAAAGGGAAGAGGTATGGGTTCTTGTAGTTGAGGTGCACGACGAAGCCGACCGCGACGAGGTTGTCTTCCAGATGGTACAGGAACGAACCACCACCGGTCTTCATGCCGAGCGGCCAGCCGAACGAGTGCTGCACCAGGCCCGGACGGTGGTTCTCGGGCTTAACCTGCCAGAGCTCTTTCAGGCCGATGCCGAACTTCTGGACGTCGCGGTCTTTCGACAGATCGAACTTCGAAATCAGCTGCTTGGCGAGCGAGCCGCGCACGCCCTCGCCGATCAGCGTGTATTTGCCGAGCAGCGCCATGCCGCGGGCAAAGTTCGGGCCAGGCTCGCCATTCCTCTCGATGCCCATGTCGCCGGTGGCGACACCGATGACGGCGCCGTCGTCGTTATAGAGCACTTCGGTTGCGGCAAAGCCCGGATAGATCTCGACACCGAGCGCTTCGGCGTGACCGGCAAGCCAGCGACAGACGTTTCCAAGCGAGACGATGTAGTTGCCGTGATTGTTCATCAGCGGCGGCATGGCGAAGTTCGGCAGCCGGATCGAGCCGGCCGGGCCGAGCAGCAGGAAATGGTCGTCCTTGACTTCAGTCTTGAACGGATGATCCGCCTCGTCGCGCCAGCCCGGCAATAGCCGGTCGATGCCGATCGGATCGACGACGGCGCCCGACAGGATATGCGCGCCGACTTCGGCGCCCTTTTCCAGAACCACCACGGAAAGCTCGGGATTGATCTGCTTCAGCCGGATCGCCGCCGAAAGCCCCGCAGGTCCCGCACCAACGATCACAACGTCGAATTCCATGCTTTCGCGTGCGGGGAGTTCCATTTCTTCGCTCATGTCAGTCTCTCAGAACTTTGGCGGCCTGCGTCGAGTTTGCGATAGGGATGATCGCCGTACTCGCCATCAGCGGAGGGTGGTCATGGGGCCGATGCCGCGGGGACGGGCGTGATGACACTCCAGACCTTCGCGCACTCGCCGGAAGGCGACGTCGCCGACGAGGCAGAACGTGCCCCTGTCTGGGGTGTCAGAGCGGGATTGAACACCACGTCTATTGCCGTGGCACCAAGCTCTATCCAATCGGCGCCGGCCGGCCGAAGCTGGCAAATCCGCCCGACGTTCCCGTCGCAGGGATGCATGTCCGAAGAAGACATCAGGGGCGATTTCGCACCCATGACACTTGCGATCGGTGCGATCATCGAACTGCGACCTGTCCGAGATGTAACCTCGCGATTTGGCGAGGTAGCCGGTGATCGCGGCCACGATGCGGTGGATCGACTGCACGATGCTGTCAGGACGTAGATTTTTCATCCAAAGATCTTCTGGAGCAAAAGAAATCAAAAGGATGACGCAGCCTGAAAGCCACGCCATCCGTCGCTTGGGAGGCGATGTTAAATCAGTCAAAGCGCCTTCTGCAGTTCCGGTAGGGCATCGAAGATATCTGCCACAAGACCGTAATCGGCGACCTGGAAGATCGGCGCTTCCTCGTCCTTGTTGATCGCGACGATCACCTTCGAATCCTTCATGCCGGCCAGATGCTGGATGGCGCCAGAAATGCCGCAGGCGATGTAGAGGTCGGGGGCAACAACCTTGCCGGTCTGGCCGATCTGCCAGTCGTTCGGCGCATAGCCCGCATCGACAGCAGCGCGGCTTGCACCGACGGCAGCACCCAGCTTGTCGGCGATCGGAAGGATCACCTCTTGGAACTTCTCCGACGAGCCGAGTGCACGGCCGCCCGAGATGATGATCTTGGCAGACGTCAGTTCCGGACGATCCGACGAGGACAGCGCATCCTTGACATGAGTCGAGAGACCCGGGTTCGCGGCGGCCGAGATGGTCTCGACCGAAGCGCTGCCGCCCTCACCGGCTGCGGCGAAAGAGGCGGTGCGAACCGTGATTACCTTCCTGGCGTCGGTGGACTGAACCGTCTGGATGGCATTGCCCGCATAGATCGGACGCTTGAACGTGTCGGCAGAGACGATCTCGACGATTTCCGAGACCTGCGCGACGTCGAGCAGGGCAGCAACGCGCGGCAGCACGTTCTTGCCGACGGAGGTCGCAGCCGAGACGATGGCGTCATAGGAGCCGGCAAGCGACACGATGAGCGCTGCCAGCGGTTCGGCGAGGTTGTTGCCGAGGCTT
>NZ_JBQENM010000067.1:0-4288 GCF_052044795.1 Ensifer sp. 22521 | reverse complement strand
ATTCACATGTTCGGATAGACCGGGCCTTCGCCGCCCTGCGGCGGCACCCAGTTGATGTTCTGGTTCGGGTCCTTGATGTCGCAGGTCTTGCAGTGCACGCAGTTCTGCGCGTTGATGACGACGACCGGCTTGCCGTTCTTCTCCACCCACTCGTAGACGCCAGCCGGACAGTAGCGCGTCGACGGGCCGGCATAGATGTCGTGCTCGGAGCGCTTCTGCAGGCTCATGTCCTTGACCTGCAGATGCACCGGCTGATCCTCCTCGTGGTTGGTGTTCGACAGGAACACCGAGGACAGACGATCGAAGGTCAACACGCCATCGGGTTTCGGGTAATCGATCTTCGTGTGCTTTGCTGCCGGCTCGAGGCTCTGCGCATCGCTCTTGCCGTGCTTCAGCGTGCCGAACAGCGACAGACCGAACAACTGGTTGGTCCACATGTCGAGACCGCCGAGTGCCACGCCGATCGCCGTGCCAAACTTCGACCACAGCGGCTTGACGTTCCTGACCCGCTTCAGGTCCTTGCCGATGTCGGTCTGGCGCCATTCGTTCTCGATCTCGACCGGCTCGTCATTGGCCCTGCCCGACGCGATCGCTTCTGCCAGTTTGTCAGCCGCCAGCATGCCAGACAGCACCGCATTGTGGCTGCCCTTGATGCGCGGCACGTTCACGAGGCCGGCCGAACAGCCGATCAGCGCGCCACCGGGGAACGACAGCTTCGGTACCGACTGGTAGCCGCCCTCGGTGATGGCGCGAGCACCATAGGACAGCCGCTTGCCGCCTTCAAAGGTGCCGCGGATGGCCGGATGGGTCTTGAACCGCTGGAACTCCTCGAAAGGGAAGAGGTATGGGTTCTTGTAGTTGAGGTGCACGACGAAGCCGACCGCGACGAGGTTGTCTTCCAGATGGTACAGGAACGAACCACCACCGGTCTTCATGCCGAGCGGCCAGCCGAACGAGTGCTGCACCAGGCCCGGACGGTGGTTCTCGGGCTTAACCTGCCAGAGCTCTTTCAGGCCGATGCCGAACTTCTGGACGTCGCGGTCTTTCGACAGATCGAACTTCGAAATCAGCTGCTTGGCGAGCGAGCCGCGCACGCCCTCGCCGATCAGCGTGTATTTGCCGAGCAGCGCCATGCCGCGGGCGAAGTTCGGTCCCGGCTCGCCGTTCCTCTCGATACCCATGTCGCCGGTGGCAACGCCGATGACGGCACCCTCGTCGTTGTAGAGCACTTCGGTTGCGGCAAAGCCCGGATAGATTTCGACGCCGAGTTCTTCCGCCTTTGTCGCCAGCCAGCGACAGACGTTGCCGAGAGAGACGATGTAATTGCCGTGATTGTTCATCAGCGGCGGCATCAAAAAGTTCGGCAGGCGGATCGAGCCGGCCGGGCCCAAGAACAGGAAGTGGTCGTCCTTCACTTCGGTCTTGAACGGACGGTCGGCGTCCTTGCGCCAGTCCGGCAGCAGCCGGTCGATGCCGATGGGATCGACGACGGCGCCCGACAGGATATGCGCGCCGACTTCGGCGCCCTTTTCGAGCACGACGACCGAGAGCTCCGGATTGACCTGCTTCAGCCGGATCGCCGCCGAAAGCCCCGCAGGTCCCGCACCAACGATCACAACGTCGAATTCCATGCTTTCGCGTGCGGGAATCTCACTCATGCGTTTTCACTGACTTGCAAACTTGGGTGGGGTCAAACCGGCGAACCGGTACGCAGCAATCACAGTGTTTGCCATTAGCATAGCAATCGTCATCGGACCTACGCCGCCGGGGACCGGCGTAATGGCACCTGCGACACGCGCCACTTCCTCGAACGCAACATCGCCGACGAGTTTCGTCTTCCCTTCGCCTTTCTCGGGAGCGGCAATCCGGTTAATCCCGACATCGATAACCGTTGCACCTGGCTGCACCCAGTCAGCTTTGACAAGGCCAGGGTGACCCGCTGCAACGACAACAATATCGGCGTTTCTGCAAAGACCGGGAACATCGCGCGTACCCTTATGCACCGTGGTAACCGTCGCATTGGCCTCCAGCAGCAGCGCTGACATCGGCTTTCCGAATAAGTTCGACTTGCCGATCACAACAGCGTGCAGCCCTGTAAGGTCGTCGCCATGGACATCGCGAACGAATACCATGGCACCTGCCGGTGTACAGGAAACCAGCCCGCCATCGAGATCGCCTGTTACGATTCTGCCAGCGTTCGCGAAATGTAGACCGTCTACATCCTTCGCCGGGGCAATGGCGCGAATGATCGTGTCTGACCGCAAATGACCTGGAAGAGGCAACTGAACGAGAATACCGTGTACGAGCGGGTCATCGTTGAGTGACTCGATGAGCGTCGCCAACTCTTCTTGGCTCGTATCCTCCGACAGTTCGTGCTTAATTGACAGGAAGCCGCACTCGTGGGCCATTTTAGCCTTCGAGGAGACATAGGCATGGCTAGCAGGGTCATTACCAACGATTACAACTGCGATACCTGCCTGCACGCCTGTGTTTGAATGTAATGCTTCGCCTGCGCTCTTCACCTGCGCTACGATGGCGGCGGCGATCTGTTTCCCATCAATGATTGCGGTCATCGGTGGTTACCCCATCCGTTCGGACGCGTAGCTTCCGGGGCTGGCCGGGAACACGACAGTCCTATTGCCATTAACAAAGGTGCGATGATGGATGTGCGCGTGGATCGCACGAGCCAGAACCTGACTTTCGACATCGCGCCCCAGCGACACGTAGTCGTCAGGGCTTTGGGCATGCGTGATACGAACGGTATCCTGCTCGATGATCGGGCCTTCATCGAGGTCTGCCGTCACATAGTGGGCAGTCGCGCCAATCAGCTTCACACCGCGCTCGTACGCTTGCTTGTAGGGATTTGCGCCCTTGAAGCTGGGCAGGAAGGAATGGTGAATGTTGATGATCCTGCCCGACATCTTGGCGCAGAGCTGGTCGGACAAAATCTGCATGTAGCGGGCGAGCACAACCAGCTCGGTACCCGTTTGATCAACAATTTCGAGCATACGCGCTTCCGCCTGGGGCTTGTTCGCCTTGGTTACCTTGATGTGGTGGAACGGAATGTCATGGTTCACGACCACCTTCTGATAGTCGAAGTGGTTGGAGACGACACCAACGATGTCGATCGGAAGCGCGCCAATCCTCCAGCGATAAAGGAGATCGTTCAAGCAGTGACCGAAGCGCGAGACCATAAGAAGGACTTTTGTCCTCTTATCTCCTTGATGAAACTCGTAGGACATTGAAAGTCGCTTTGCGACCTCATCAAAGCCTTCGCGGATATCACGCTCCGGGATACCGGTTTCCGACTTGAAGCCAATTCTCATGAAGAACCGGCCGGTCTCAAGATCATCGAACTGCGAGCTATCAAGGATATTACAACCCTTGTCAGTCAGATAGCCGGAGATCGCCGCAACGATTCCCCTTGTGGACTTGCATGACACCGTAAGAACCAGATTTTCCATAGTCACAGGCTACTCCATCTAACATCAGCAGACACTGGGCCGCCTGGAGGTGACCTCGCCGTCTCATGTGAAATTGCGGTTAAAGGGCTTTTTCAAGTTCGGGCAGGACATCGAACAGATCGCCAACGAGACCGTAATCGGCGACCTGGAAGATCGGCGCTTCCTCGTCCTTGTTGATCGCGACGATCACCTTCGAGTCCTTCATGCCGGCCAGATGCTGGATGGCGCCAGAAATGCCGCAGGCGATGTAGAGGTCGGGGGCAACAACCTTGCCGGTCTGGCCGATCTGCCAGTCGTTCGGCGCATAACCGGCATCGACAGCAGCACGGGAGGCACCGATGGCAGCGCCGAGCTTATCGGCAACTGGTACGATTACCTCGTCAAATTTGTCGGCAGAGCCAAGAGCGCGACCGCCAGAGATTACAGTCTTCGCTGAGGTAAGTTCCGGGCGATCTGAAGCCGACAGCGCATCAGCAACAAAGGATGAAAGTCCTGAAGAAAGAGCTGCCGTTGAGATTTCCTCAACGGCAGCAGATGGGCTTTGGGAGGCCTGGGAGAACGAGGCGGTGCGAACCGTGATTACCTTCTTCGCATCGGACGACTTTACCGTCTGGATGGCATTGCCCGCATAGATCGGACGCTTGAACGTGTCGGCAGAGACGATCTCGACGATTTCCGAGACCTGCGCGACATCGAGCAGGGCAGCAACACGCGGCAGCACGTTCTTGCCGACCGAGGTCGCAGCCGAGACGATGGCGTCATAGGAGCCGGCAAGCGACACGATGAGCGCTGCCAGCGGTTCGGCGAGGTTGTTGCCGAGGCTT
>NZ_JBQENM010000066.1:0-4450 GCF_052044795.1 Ensifer sp. 22521 | reverse complement strand
CAGCTCACATGAGGATTTTGACGTCAAGATCGATCATCAATACATAGCGTTCTTTCTCCCATTTCTTGCAAACCCGTGGTCTGAGCCAGCATGCATGAGCCGGCGCGCATCCGTCGCCGGATCCAACTCACATTCGGTCGCCGTTATGTTCGACAGCACCACTATCCCGCTTGCGTAGCGGCAAGGCTCAGGAGAACGGAACCATTCTATAGGGCGGCATTTTAAGCCAAACTGCGACGAGGTTCGTTCACCGGATCCACCAGGATTGATCAGCCCTGGTGGATTTCTGGATTCGCTAAGGGCTCGGCGGTTGACCGATCATAGATGAACAGGTCAAGTTCGCCTGTGCTATGATCACGAAGTCTATCGCCTCGCCGCTCCCGACCGCGAAGATCGCCGGGAGATGCTCCTCAAGGAACCCCTTGAGCGCCGCAGCTCTTTCATTTCCTTTCAATCCTTTATGGCCAAAATTCTCGGCCTTCTCTGCGTCGAGGAGTAGCCTCTTTTCAGCTCGCGAGGGCCGGACAACGGCCATGTTTCGCTCGACGTTTTCCCTTTCCGGCTACTGTGGCTCCAATTGAAAGATTGCCGTCATTGCAGTATATGCAATCAATGATGACTGGAGGCGACCTGCATGGCTAGCATGACCATTCGCAACATCGATGATCGACTGAAACAGAGGCTGCGGGTCCGCGCGGCGACCCACGGCCGTTCGATGGAAGACGAGGCGCGCGACATTTTGAAAATGGTGTTGGCGCAGCAGGAGACAACGGCGGGAAACCTCGCTGCCGCAATCCGCGCGCGCCTGCAGCCGCTTGGCGGCGTCGAACTGGAAATTCCCGCGCGCGAACCGATCCGTGACGCTCCGGACTTCTCCGCAATATGATTGTTCTCGACACAAACATCATATCCGAACTGCTGTTGCCGGCTCCGAAGCCGGCGGTTGTCCATTGGCTTGCGGAACAACCTCCCGCCGCCATCTTCACAACCACGATCACCGAAGCCGAAATCCTATATGGTCTACGCCTGCTTCCCGATGGTCGCCGCCGGCGTGACCTTGAAGCGGCAATCTTGCCGATCTTTGCGCAAGACCTCGCCGGTCGCGTCCTGCCATTCGATCGGGAGGCCGCAGACGTTTATGGGACAATTGCAACGGAGCGGCGCAAGGCGGGTCGCCCGATCAGTCAGTTCGACGCACAGATCGCCTCCATCGCCCTTTCCCGTGGCGCCGCACTGGCAACTCGGAATGTTCCGTATTTCGAGGACGTCGGTTTGGTGATCATAAATCCGTGGCAGGACAGATAAGGTGGTCGGACGCCGCAAATCTATCGACGCTACAGCCGGCTCGATACTGCATCGAGCCGAGCAACTCGACGCGCTCGATGCCATCCTGCCTTTTGATCGGCGCGATCAACTCGCTGCCCTCCTCACTGACGACGACGTCGCCACGCTCAAGCATCTTGCCAGCGAAGGCATGGGCGACAACACCCTGCGGGCACTGGCCTCCGACCTCGGCTATCTGGAGGCCTGGTGCCAGCTCGCCACGGGCAGCCCCCTCGCCTGGCCGGCGCAGGAAAGCCTACTGCTGAAATTCGTCGCCCACCATCTCTGGGACCCGGCCAAGCGCGTGGAAGATCCAAGCCATGGCATGCCGGTGAAGGTGGAAACTGGCCTCCGTTCCCAACGTCTGTTGCGCGCCGACGGACCGCATGCCCCCGAGACCGTGCGGCGCCGGCTGACGAGTTGGTCGATCCTTACCCGCTGGCGCGGCCTCAGTGGATCATTCAACCGCCCTTCGCTCAAATCGGCCCTGCGTCTCGCCGTTCGTGCCAGCGCGCGTCCGCGGCAACGAAAGAGCAAAAAGGCGGTGACCGGCGATGTCCTGGCCAAGCTGCTGCAGGCCTGTGCCGGTGAACGCTTGGTCGACCTGCGCGATCGCGCGCTGCTTCTGGCCGCTTTTGCCTCCGGCGGCCGTCGCCGATCGGAAGTGGCAGCCTTGCGAGTCGAGGACCTGACCGATGAGGACACCGTGCAGGCGGATCCGGCGGATCCTAACTCCCCTCCCCTCCCTTCTTCTCTATTCGGCGGGTCGAGGTCAAGCATCGTCGAGCGCCTTCTCCGTCAAAGGAAATCCATCGCGGGGTCTTGCTTCTCTCCGGGATCGGCCCTGCGGGCCCTCCCACCATGGGGTCAGAAGAATGAAGCAGAACAATCTGCACCGACGTCCTGGACCACCTGCCTGCGGCGGCCGGTACAAGGGGAGGGCCGAACTTACTTCATCCGTCGTCCCGCGAGGGACTTCTTCTCCGCACGAAGCGGAAACTGTTATTGTGTCGAGATCAATGATCAGGTCATGCGTGCGCGGTTGGCAATCCCTCCTTCGTCCAGCGGAACTCGGTGCCATCGCTCCACATGCGGTGCATGATCACTGCCAGGCGGCGCGCCAATGCGGTAATGGCCTTTTGGCGCCCTCGCCTCTTGGCCACGTTCATCGCCCAGGCCTTCAACCACGACCATTTCCTTGTGACTGACAACAAGGACTGCGCGGCTTCGTGGAGCAGCATCCGCATCATCGCGTCCCCGCAACAGGAGATGTGCCCGATGCGTTTGCTTTCGCCCGACTCGTTCAGTTTGGGCGTCAATCCTGCCGATTCCGATGAAGCCGCCCCTTCGTTCCGAGATGATTGCGCTCCCAGTTTCCGGGATGATCTCGCCCCCTGTCTAGGGAGGTCTGCGGGCGATGATTGTTGTCAGTTCAATTAGGCTAGGTGTCAAGCTTTGCGGGGTAGGTTTCGGCGCAGACTATCGCCGCTCAATTCGATGCGGTGGGCATTGTGGACCAACCTGTCGAGTATGGCATCGGCATAGGTTGGGTCGCCGATGACACCGTGCCAGGCGGATACGGGAAGTTGGCTGGTAATGATCGTCGACCGACGGCCGTAGCGATCTTCGAGGATTTCCAGCAAATCGTGACGGGCCTGTTCATTGAGCGGTTCGAGCCCCCAATCATCCAGTATCAGGAGCTGAACGTGGCCCAAGGTCCGTTGCAGCCGGGCATACCGGCCGTCACCACGCGCGAGCGCAAGCTGGGCAAACAGCCTTGGGACACGCTGATAGAGAACTGAGCGATCGTCTCGGCAAGCCTTGTGACCGAGAGCGCAAGCCAACCAACTCTTTCCGACACCCGAGGGTCCGCAAATGGCCAGATTGTCATGAGCGTTGATCCAGTCGCCACCGAGCAGTTTCATGAAGAGAGCACGGTCGAGGCTGCGTTCGGCGCGATAATCGACATCTTCCGGGGTCGCCTGGTGGCGAAGCTTGGCAAACCTGAGACGTGCCGCAAGCTTGCGATCGTAACGGGAGCTCCATTCCCGTTCGAGCAGCAGTCCGAGCCATTCGGCGTGCGAGAGATGTTCGGCTTCGCCGTTGGCAACGAGTTCGCCAAAGGCCTTTGCCATGCCGGACAGGCCCATGGCATTCAATTTATCTAGTGTTGGATGAGCAAGCATCTTTCGTTCTCCTTAGTGGTAATAGCGGGGGCCGCGGATGTTGGCGTGATGGATCGGTTCATGCGACGCCGCTCCATTTGAGGCAGCCGTTCGGTCAAGGTGATTGTCGAGGATGGAGCGCACCGAGCCATAGGTCCGGGCCCCGATCTCCAGCGCCCGCCCGCAAGCGGCATTGACCCTGTCGCGGCCAAAGCTCTTGCTGAGGCGGATGATCCCGAGGCAAGCTCGAAAGCCCTGCTCGGGATGTGGCCTGTCGGCAAGGATGCGCTCGCACAACAGCGCGACATCCGGTCCCATGGCGGAGGCTTCGCGTTGAATGCGTTCGATCGTCCAGTCGGCAAAACGGCGATGCGCCGAGGGCATATGATCGGGGATCGTCGTGTGCTTCCCGTTGCCGCTGGAGCGGCGATGGGCGGCAATACGCTCGCCCTTGTGGAAGATCTCGATCGTATTGGCGGTGATACGAGCCTCAACCTGCTCGCGGGCGAAGCGATAGGGAACGGAATAATAGTGCCGCTCGATCTCGACGTGATAATCCAGCCCGGCACGTCGTATACGCCATTCGGCAAAGACATAGCGTTCGACAGGCAGTGGTCGCAAAACCGGACGATCAAGCTCTTCGAACAGTTGACGGCGCGTGACGCCAACGCGGCGCAGGACTCGTTTGTCATTGAGATCATGAAGCAATTCGCCGATCGCCGCATTGACCTCGGCCAAGCTATAGAAGATGCGATGGCGCAGCCGGCCCAATAGCCAGCGTTCGACGATACGAACCGCAGCTTCCACTTTCGCTTTGTCACGCGGGCGTCGCGGCCGCGTTGGCAAGACGGCGCTGCCATAATGGGCTGCCATCCCGCAATACGTCCGGTTGACCTGGGGATCGAAGTGGCAGGCCTTGATGATCGCTACCTTGGCATTGTCGGGAACCAGCAAGGCTGGCG
>NZ_JBQENM010000065.1:0-5397 GCF_052044795.1 Ensifer sp. 22521 | reverse complement strand
CGCTCCAGACGAGAACACCGGGGCATTGTCGTTGACGTTGGTGACCGTGATGGCGACCGCCCGGTCAGTGGCGAGCGTGCCGTCGGAGGCGGTGACGACGATGTCGTAAATGTTGTCGCCATCCCCGTCGGCCGGTGCCTCGAAGTTGGGTGCAGCCTTGAAGGTCACAACACCGGTCGCGGCGTCGATGTTGAACAGCGCGGAGTCCGTGCCAGACAGCGAATAGGTCAAGGCGCCGAGGTTGTCGGCATCGCTGGCGTCGGCATCATAGACCGTGCCGGTCCCGTTTTCGGCGAAGCTGGCCGTCGTGCCGGAGGTGAACACCGGTGCGTTGTCGTTGACGTTGGTGATGGTGACCGTAATAGTCTGGGCGTCCAATCCGCCATGCCCATCGTCCGCCTGCACGACGACCTGATAAAACTGGTCGAAAACTCCGCCATTGAGGTCCGGATTCTCGAAGTCGGGGGCCGTCACAAACGACAGAACTCCCGACTGGCCGTCGATCGCGAACAGATTGGCATCAAATCCGCCGACGATGGAGTAGGTGAGCGTCTCACCGGTATCGGGATCGGTTGCCATGACAGTGGTCAGCGCCGTCGTGTGTTCGGCAACCGAGATCTGAGCTGTATCGCCACCGCCATCCGACGTGATGGTCGGAGCGGTACTCTGCGTGATCACAAGTTGGGCATAGACAGGATCGGCCGCCGCGGTCACGGTCAACACGCCATTGATTTGGCCTGAGAGCACGATGGTACTGTCAAAAACCCCATCGCCGTTTCCATCGATGTCGATGAAGCTGTCCGTTGTTGTCGTACGGAGACGATAGGCACCTGTGGAGTGGGACCCGAAGGCCACCATGATTTTCTCGCCGTATTCGTAGTCGGCGATCCTGTCGCCGTTCCAGTCGGACACGCTGCCGTTGAACTGATCGACGCCAGCACCACCGGTCAGGACATCAACATCGTATTGCCCGGCGAGGAGATCGTCGCCGTCGCCGCCGACGAGCGTGTCGTTGCCGAAGTTGCCCTGGATCAGGTCCGCTTGGGATGATCCAATGAGGACGTCTGCCGATACTGACCCGCCCATGTAGATTGAGTCGCTGGAATTCCAGTTCGAGAACGTCCATGCTCCGATATCGAGCGTTCCCGGCGCATCCATCAGAATGTTGATTGAGTTGGCCCCAGCATTGCCTATGATGGAGACGTCCAGGGACAATCCCGCTCCGATCTGCGTCGAGGAGAAAGTGACGGTTGCGGGAATAGTGGATCCGCCGAAGGCCAACAATTCAATCGAGTTAAGCGTGGCCAAGCGAAAGTCGTTATTCCCGAAGACGAGCAGCTGATCCGTTCCGCCCCCGCCGTCAATCGATTCACCACTTGCGACATCGCCAGTATTAAAGCTGAACTTGTCGCTCCCCGCCCCACCTTGCATGGTGTCTGCCCCAGAATTGCCGAATATGACATCGTCAACCACGGAGCCAATTAACACATCGTTGGATTGGGAGCCTATCAGCTCGATGCTGTCATTCGGACCCCAGTTCTGAAATGCACTGGTACTAAGGTCAGCCGTTCCTCCCGAAAGAGAGGTGACACGCACGGATAACTGATCGGAAAATGAGCTGCCTACGAAGGTATTTATCTGGCCAGTTCCGACATCATCGTTGCTGAGCCACACCGATGCGGCAGAAGTGGTATCGAACGCCAGGCGCTCCACGCCCGTGATGTTTACCTGGTAAAGATCACTGTTGTTTCCTTCCACTGAGATGGTGTCGATTCCGGCTCCGCCGTCGATCGTGTCACCCAAGGCACTGTCCAGGAAGCCGTAGTGAATGATGTCGTTTCCTTCGCCGCCATCGAGGACATCTGACCCTGACCCGCCGCGCAAATTGTCGTCACCTCCTCCCCCCGCAATCGTGTCGTTTCCGCCGAGCCCAAGAATTGTCTCGTCTTCGCTAGTCCCAACAAGCACGTTGTCAAATTCATCACCGATGATCATATTCGGTACATCTGTTACGGTGATGGCGACGGCTTGGTCGGTGCTGAGCGTGCCATCGGAGGCAGTGACCATGATGTCGTAGACATTGTCGCCATCCGCATCGGCCGGTGCCTCGAAGTCGGGCGCCGCCTTGAAGGTGACAGCACCGGTCGCGGCGTCGATGTTGAACAGTGCGGAGTCCGCCCCCGACAACGTGAAGGTCAGCGCGCCGAGATTGTCGGCATCGCTGGCGTCGGCGTGATAGACCGTGCCGGCCCCATTCTCGGCGAAGCTCGCCGTCGTGCCGGAGGTGAACACCGGCGCATTGTCATTGACGTTGTTGACCGTGATGGCAACCGCCCGATCGACGGTGAGCGTGCTATCGGAGGCAGTGACGACGATGTCGTAGACATTGTCGCCATCCGCATCGGCCGGTGCCTCGAAGTCAGGCGCATCCTTGAAAGTGACAGCACCGGTCGCAGCGTCGATGTTGAACAGCGCGGAGTCCGTGCCGGACAGCGAATAGGTCAGCGCACCGAGATTGTCGGCATCGCTGGCATCGGCATCATAGGCAACGCCGGGCCCATTCTCGGCAAAGCTCGCCGTCGTGCCGGAGTTGAACACCGGTACATTGTCGTTCTGGTTGGTTACCGTAACGGCGATCGTTTGCGTGTCGATGCCGCCGTTGCCGTCGGAGACCTGCACGGTCACTTCATATCCGTTGTCGGCGCCCACATCGGAAGGGGCCTCAAAATCTGGCGCCGTCACGAAGCTCAGAACACCCGTGCCCGAGTCGATCTGGAAATGGATCGAATCGGCGCCGCCTGCAATCGAGTAGCTCAGGCTCTGTCCGGCGTCTGGATCACTCGCCGTCACTGTCGTGGTCACCGCGGTGTTCTCTGCAACCGAAATTGCTGCGGTATCGCCGCCGCCATTCGAACTGATCGCAGGCGCGGAATTTCCGACGATGATCAGTTGCGTATAGGTCGAATCGATCCGCTGAACCGTAAGCGTGCCAGTGATGATACCGGAAAGGGTAAAGCTACTGTCGAAATTTCCGTCGCCGTTGCCGTCGATGTCGATGAATGTATCGGTGGCGGAGTAGCGCAGGCGATAGCCGTTGGCAGTCGACAGCCCGAAGGCCACGTAGAGCTTCTCGCCATGCTCGTAGTCGGTGATCCTGTCGCCGTTCCAGTCGGTCACGCTGCCGTTGAACTGATCGACACCAGCACCGCCGGTCAGGACATCAACATCGTATTGCCCCGCTAGGAGATCGTCGCCGTCGCCGCCGACGAGTGTGTCGTTTCCAAAATTACCCAGGAGTTGGTCATTGCCACCTCCTCCGTAGATCGTGTCGTTGCCAATCGTCCCGCTGACAGTCTCAGGGTTGATATCCGCAACGGCAATTGTCAACACCCGATCGATGTAATTGCCGCCAGTGTCCGTCGCACGCACCGTGATCTGATGGGCTGCTGCCTGCTCATAATCCAACGCTATGCCATTGGCGACCACGAGTTGGTTGCCGTTTACAAGGACAAACCGGCCACCTGCATTCTCGATCAGCGCGAAAGATTGTTGGTCGACAGCATCCGGGTCGGCAGCTGTCAGCGTCCCGACGAGCGTTCCATCGTTCGCATACTCATTCACCGTACTGGCAGACAACAGAATGTTGTTGGGCGCTTCATTGACGTTGGTCACACTGATCGCGACATTGCGATCGGTCGCGAGCGTGCCATCGGAGGCAGTGACAATGATATCGTAGGTATTGTCACCGCCGGCGTCGGCCGGAGACTCGAAGTCGGGCGCCACCTTGAAGGTGACCGCGCCGGTAGCGGAATCGATATCGAACAGCGTCGCATCCGTACCCGACAGCGCGTAGCTCAGCGCCCCGAGATTGTCGGCATCGGTCGCGTCGGCATCATAGACTGTGCCGGTGGCATTCTCGGCAAAGCTCGCCGTCGTGTCGGACGAGAACACCGGCGCGTTGTCGTTCTGGTTGGTGACCGTGATGGCAACCGCCCGGTCAGTGGTGAGCGTGCCGTCGGAGGCGGTGACGATGATGTCGTAGGTGTTGTCACCATTGGCGTCGAGCGGTGTCTCGAAGTCGGGCGCGTTCTTGAAGGTGACCACGCCGGTAGCGGAATCGATATCGAACAGCGCTGCATCAGTGCCCGACAGCGCGTAGCTCAGCGCCTCGAGATTGTCGGCATCGGTCGCGTCGGCATCACAGACCGTGCCGGCTCCGTTCTCACCAAAGCTCGCCGTCGTGCCGGATGAGAACACCGGTTGATTGTCGTTGAGATTCGCAAGCTCGACCGTGAAGGTCTTGTCGAAGGTGTGGTTCTGACTGTCGGTCACCCGAACGGTGACCTGGCGGCTTGCTCCCGCCTCGTGGTCGAGTGGTCCGGCGACGACGAGGTCGCTGCCGGAGATGGCGAATGCTCCACCGGAATTGTCAAGAAGAGAGAATGTGAACGTCTCGCCACTGTCGGGATCTGTGGCGCCGAGCGCGCCGACGATCGTGCCGGCCGTGCTGTTCTCGTCGACCGTGTTCGCCGAGAGCAAGATATCGGTCGGCGGCTGGTTCACAGTATCTTCGATGTCGGCGATGCCGATGGTGAACACCTTGTCGTAGGTGTTGCCGCTGCCGTCGGTGACGCGCGCGGTGATCTGGTGTGACGAGGCCGTCTCGAAATCGAGCGCGCCGTTGACCACCAGCTGGTCGCCCGAAAGGGCAAACAGGCCACCGGCATCATCCACGAGGGTATAGGCGAGTGTGTCCCCGGAATCCGGGTCGGTGGACGAGAACGTCCCGACGACCGTGCCCTGTGCGCTGTTTTCGGCCACTTGCGCCGCTGACAGCGCGAGGCTCGTCGGCGAATGAATGAGTTGACTGAATGTCCGTATTCCGTCGGAGAAGGCAAACGACTCTACCGAATAGGCGGCGGTGTAGGTGGAGCTTCGAAGGTCGAACAACTGAACATCGGTCGCAGTGAGGACCGATATCTGGTAGTCGCTCAGCATGCCGGTGAGCTTGACGGTGTCGGCTCCTGCATCGCCGAAAATCGTGTTGTTGCCACCTCCGGCGTCGAAGGTATCGTCGCCGTCACCACCGTAAAGCTGATCATTCCCGTCCAACGTGGTGATGACGTCGTCGCCCGAACCGCCGGTGATCTGGACGTGCTCGACATTGACGAAGGTCGTGCCATCGCCGATCGCGGTGGCTGCCGTCGTGCTGATCATCGAGATATTGAGCGCAGCCGTTGCCGTCGAGCGGTCGATCACCGCCGTGTCCTCGCCGTCGCCACCGTCGAGCGTGTCGGCCCCGCCGTAGCTGTAGAGTGTGTCGTTGCCCGATCCGCCGTTGAGAATGTCATTGCCGGAAGAGGCCGCATTGTCATCGTCTATGAGCGTGTCGTCGCC
>NZ_JBQENM010000064.1:0-5945 GCF_052044795.1 Ensifer sp. 22521 | reverse complement strand
GTCGTCGGCCCGACCTTGAGGCCGAAGCCGCGCAGGATGCCCCGGATGCTCATCTCGATGTCGTGAAGCTTACCCTGAATGAGCTTGCGGGCGGTCAGCAGTGCACGCACCTCCTGGGCGGCCAGAGATTTGCAGTGGACCGGTCTGAACCAGCCAAGCCGCATCAACTGCGCAATGCCCCGGGCGTCCTTCTTGTCGGTCTTCACCGGCATCGTCTTGAAGGCTGCACGCACGTGGCGCGTCTCGATCAGCTACCATCCCGGCATG
The DNA here is from genome assembly GCF_052044795.1 of Ensifer sp. 22521. Taxonomy (NCBI): domain Bacteria; kingdom Pseudomonadati; phylum Pseudomonadota; class Alphaproteobacteria; order Hyphomicrobiales; family Rhizobiaceae; genus Ensifer; species Ensifer sp. 22521. The sequence goes on along the minus strand of NZ_JBQENM010000064.1, from coordinate 5,678 downwards.
GAGCCACTGCGACAGGGGGCCGGCCTCCAGTCCAATGCGCCCCATCGCCACGCCGTGCGCGCCGAACCAGGCGATCAGCGCATCGGGTTCGCTGAGGATCTTCGCTTCCCGGATGATCCGGCCATCCGCATCCACCACACACACGCTCGAGTATTCACGACCACCGGCCCTTCAAACCTGCCGGGCCGGGTTCCGCCCGTTACACCATCTTAGAAGCACATAACGAGAACAACGATTGCTCGATAGAAGGTCACCTCGCCGCCGCTCTTGTCAGGCTGCTGTTCGTGTCATGCGCGAGCCGACGAGCCGGCGCACCGACTCCTCCTCTGACGTGAAGCAGCCATCCTGGATTGCGCCGAAAGCGGCCGCGGCGGCCCAGATCTTGGCGGATGCGCCCAGATCTGCATCGGGCCCCTCGAGCCGGAATGAGACCGGTGACAGCGGCCCGAACAAAAGCGGGCGCTGGAGTTCCGGCCACGCGACGAGATCTGGCTCGACGCCGGCATTGCGCGCGAACATCAAGGCGGCGACGTGCATCGGCAGGCTCGGCTGGCCGGAGCGCATCGCTCGAACCTTCTCGACGCCCGCCCACATCGTCTCTAGTGAGGGCAAGGGCTGCCGCCCTGCAAAGCAATAGGCGATCCAACGCGCCTGCAGTTCGAGGACCGGAAAATAGGGGCCGATGAGGTCGTAAAGACCGAGGAAGGCAAGCCTCGGAAGGTCCGGGTGGAACGTGTGGTCGTGGAGGTCGAGATGGTTACCATCGTGGCCGATCGTCTCGGAGATATCCCTGCTTAGCCAGGGAAGCGACAGGCGATAGCCCGTACCGAACAGCAGGCCATCCGCCTCGAAGGCCGAACCGTCCGAGAAGCGGACCGTTCGGCCTTCGAGGCTTTCGATCCAGGGGCGCACCGCGATCCGGCCCTCCGCCACTGCCGGAAGAAAGTTCTGCGATTGTGAAATGCCGGCCGCGAAGATGTTCTCGGCTGCCGCCGGTGCACCGAACTGGTCCGGCCGACCGGCGGCCTTCACGACGGTGGACTTCATGCCCGCCGCCAGTTCTTCCGGGGGCAGGACCTCCCCAAGAAGGGCTGCCGCGCGGGTGAACATCACATGGTCGGTCGGGACCCCGGCAATCATCTTCGGCAGGACATAGCGTTGGCGATGGTTGGTCGAAACCACTTCCGTCGCGCCGCCGAATGCTAGGTCGGAGGCAATTTCGAGCGCGCTGATGGAGCAACCGGCCACGACGACCTTTCGCCCGCGATATCGCTCCGCACCGGCATATTGCGCGGTGTGCGTAACCCCGAGCGCGCCGTCGAAGGACTTGAGACCGGCGAGTTCCGGCACGTGCGGAAGATTGTGGCGGCCGGTCGCCACGATTACCTGCCGGAAGATCTCAGCCCGCGTCGTTTCATCGGAAGCCGAGCGGATGAGCCAGCCCCCTTCCGCCGACCGCTCGAGCCGCTCCACCCGGTTGCCGAGGCGCAGATGCGGCAGCAGGCCGAAAGTAAAGGCGTAGCGTTCCAGGTAATTCAGCATCTCCTCCTGCCGGACATAGGCGGGAGTGCCCGGCGCATGGTTCAAGTCGGAAAACGCCGTCGTAATGCGGCTTGTGTTCGTTCGCATGCCGGGCCAGGTGGCGCTGGTGGCGGATGCGGAATTCCACTGGCCGCCGAGGCGTGGCGCCGCTTCGATGATTGTCGGCACTAGGCCGTGGGCGCTGAGCCACCGGCTCGCGACAAGGCCACCGGGACCGCCGCCGATCACGGCGACGGCGTTTTCGGGCATTCTTACTGGGCGATTATCTTGCATGTCGGGCCTCCTGTTTGCTGCCGCTTTCTTTAGCCGGCTCGCGGGAGGCCGTTTCCTAAAAGCTTCTTAAGCGGCGAAGCGGGAATCCTAAAACTTGCCTAATTGCTGTAAGGGTCAAGCCAAGGGGGACCAATACCGATGATCGACGAAAACTTGGCCCGCTTCATAGAAAGCCCGGTGATGCAGATCATCGGGACGGCCGATGAGGCGTTGAAACCCGAAATCGGGCGCGGGGCGGGGGCCTGGGCGTCGGCCGACCGACGCGTGATCCATCTGGTGCTGTCGGGCTGGCAATGGCCGGGAACCGTGGCCAATCTCAAGACAAACGGACGTGTTGCCATCACTTATTCGCGGCCGGCGGATTACGTCTCCTATCAGATCAAGGGCGAGGCGACACTCCGCGCCGCGCAAGTCGAGGAGATCGAACGCTCCAGCCGTTATCTCGTCGATATGGTATCCACGCTGATGCGGCTCGGAGTTGCCGCAGAGATCATCGCGCCGTGGCTGTCCAACCGCGACCCGCTTCTTGTCAGCATCGCGGTGGCAGAGATCTTCCTGCAGACGCCCGGCGCCCTTGCCGGCACCAGGCTTTGGAGCGCGGCTACGTGACGCTCGGTCTTCTCAATCTCGAGGCTTGCTTCGAAGGGGTCGTGCCGTCGATCATTGCTACCGCCGACGGCAATGGCGTTCCGAATATCTCCTATCTTTCGCATGTCGCCATGGTGGACGGCGATCATGTCGCGCTCTCGAACCAGTTCTTCGCCAAGACATCGGCAAACATCCGGCTCAACCCGCAGGCGGCGCTGGTTGCCGTGGATGCGCGAAACGGAGCCCAGTTCCGCCTGGACCTCGCCTTTGCCTATTCGCTCGACGACGGGCCGCTCTTTGAGCAACTGTCGCGGCATCTCGACGCCACGAGTGCCCAGGTCGGCATGGCGGGCATCATGCGGCTTCGCGGCCTCGATGTCTTCCGAGTGCTCAGGATTGAAAGCATCCGATCGACGATTGAGCCCGAACGGAACCCCTCGCCCGCGCGCGATCGCCTGGTGGCGGCGGCCCGCGTCATCGAAATGATCGCCGCTGAAAGCGATGCCGCCGGCATCGTCGATGCGACGCTCGGCGGCATCCGATCCTGGCTCGGCTTCGAGCACGGCCTGTTCCTCGAGCTCTACGAGGAGCGGCGCCAGCTCGTCACGATCGGCAGCCTGGGCTATGCGCCATCCGGTATCGGCTCGGACGTCGAGCTCGGCCAATGTGTCATCGGCGCGGCGGCAGAAAGCGGCAGCATCGTCAAAGTCAGCGACATGAGCCGCGTGCGTCGCCTCAACGCAGCGGTGCGCGACTCATCGAGCGATGAGAACCGCACCCGGTCGATCGTGCTGCCCGGAATGCCGGATGCGATGAGCCAGATCGCAGTGCCGCTCATCGTCGCCGGTGTCGTTCGTGGTGCATTGTTCTTCGAAAGCCGTGCGCGACTTGCATACACCAAGGCCGACGAGGCGGCACTGTCGATCATCGCCCGGCAGGCGGCGCTGGCGCTCGCCTTCAGCGAGCGGAATTCCGAGGAGGCGGAAGTGGGCCGTCGAGCGGTGCAGCTTTCGCCGGCTACCGACAGGACCATTCACGTCGCACATCACCGCTTCGACGACAGTATCTTCATCGACGGGAACTATGTCATCAAGGGCGTGGCCGGGCGATTGCTCGCTTTCATGCTGGACCAACATCTCACGAGCGGACGCAACGAATTCACGAACAGGGAAATCCGCCTGGACAGTGGGCTGCGCCTGCCGGATTTCAAGGACAACCTCGAAACACGGCTACTGCTCTTGCGGCGCCGGCTCGAAGAAAAGCGGCTGCCGATCCGCCTCATCCGCCTCGGGCGCGGGCGGATTGGGTTTGAGGTAGAGGGGCGTGTGCGCCTGAGCCGGGAAGGCGCATGAGGCTCTTCGCGACGTTTTTGGACATGCCCTTCCACGGTCCCCTCAAGAGCCAAACCTTGAAACCCCTCCTCGCGTTGAACAGGTTCGAACCTTAGTACCGGCGATTGCCGGGACTTCATGTCACTACTTGACCCGGTCGTAGCCTGAAGTTGCAAAGTACCAGTTTTCAGGAAATGTTTCCACTGGAACCGATTTTCACGAGCGGGTATTGAAATTCATGGCATTGCAGACCGCGCGGAGCTGGAGCGCAGGGTTTCGTATCCTCCTTGAAACGCGATACTGGTTGACTACATGTTGTAGATGCATCATCGAGAGACTATGAACCTGCGTTCCCTACCCGACGATAGACGAGCAATGCTGCGGGAACTGGAAGATGCCTGCGTAATTTCGCGGGCGCGCCTTATCTCACGCGTCATGACCAACATCTTCGACGAGGAACTGCGGCCGTTCGGCCTAGTGTCGTCGCAACACACCTTACTCGGTTCAATCATGCGGATGGGCGTCGCGACGCGTGCCGAAATCGGCCGAGCCAACTGCCTCGATCGCTCCACCTTGACGAGAAACCTCAAGCTGATGCTGGACGCGGGATGGATCGAAGAGGTCCCCGACAAGGTTCAAGGTCGTCAGCGCCCCCTTCGGCTGAGCAAAGCTGGCGAAGACCTGCTGTTTTCATCCATGCCGGCCTGGCGGGCGGGGCAGGAACGAGCGTCCAAGCTGCTTGGGCAAGCAGGCTTGAGCGCAATCAAGACCGTCGCGGACGACATTCCGCGCGATTAGCCGGAATCTGAAATTATGGTATTGCATATACAACACTGCTTCCTATGTGTTGTATATGCAGCATTAGGACGCCGCGGAGCGCCTGATGCCATTATCGAAAGGAGAAATGCGATGACAACGATTCTGGTGACCGGTGCAACCGGAGATACGGGGCGTCCGACCGTGAAGGAACTGCTGAAGAAAGGCCTAAAGGTCCGCGCCCTCGCTCGTCGGGAGGACGCTCGCTCGCAGGAGCTGGCCAGTCTGGGTGCCGAGATCGTTTATGGGGACATCACCAGCCTGCGCGATATGCGGCTGGCTTTCGACGGCGTCGACCGCGCTTACTTCTGCTATCCCATTGCCGACGGTCTCGTGGAGGCGGCAGTCATCTTCGCACAGGTGGCGAGAGAGCAGGGCGTCGAGCACATCGTCAACTTGTCCCACAAGCAATCCAGGCCCGACGCGCGCAGCAAGGTGACCCAGAACCATTGGCTTTCGGAGCAGGTGTTCAAGTGGTCAGGCATCCCGACGACGAACTTGCGCATCACCTTCTTCGCCGAGTGGCTCCTCTACATCTCGACATTCATCCAGCGCGGCCGCTACGTCATGCCATTCAACAAGGATGGCCGCTTTGCTCCGCTGGCCGCGGCCGATACGGCGAAGATCATCGCCAACATCCTGGAGAAACCGGAAGGCCACGGCGGCCAAGCCTACCAGCTGCACGGCCCGAAGGAGTATAGTCACGAGGAGCTCGCAGCAGAGGTTGGTCGGGTCCTCGGAGTCGATCTGCCCTTCGAGCAGCTTACCGTATCGGCCTTTCTGGAGCTCGCGGGGCTCGAGGATGACACCGTCTTGCGGCGGCACTTCGAAGCTGCGGAGCTGGACCAGCAAGAGGGTCTCCTCGCCGGTCTCGATGACATCGGCACGAAGATTATTGGTGGCCCGCTGATGACCGTAGAAGCTTTCGTCAACGCGAACCGGGCGCGCTTCGTCCGTGAAACGCAAACGTCACTCGACCGAAATGAGAATCCTGTGCGTTTTGGGGCGGATATATCAGGGTGACTAATCCAGGTCGCTAACCGGGGCGATCCGGAACGCATGTTTCGGAGCTGCATCGTCCACCTCGAAAATGCCATGGCTTTGCGATTAATTCACCGGCCACTGAGC
>NZ_JBQENM010000063.1:0-6108 GCF_052044795.1 Ensifer sp. 22521 | reverse complement strand
GTAAGCCTCCGGTGGAGACCGCAGGTTACGCCGCCTGAGCGTTCAGCGCGTCTGGCTGCCAGTTCCACGGAAGCAATTGCTGCAGCTTGGTGATCGGCGTGTCGGCGATGCGGGCGAGAACGTCGGCAAGCCATGCCTGTGGATCAATGTCGTTGAGCTTGGCGGTCATGAGCAGTGTCGCCATGAACGCAGCACGGTCAGCGCCACGATCCGATCCGGCGAAGAGCCAGGACTTTCTGCCGAGTGCAAAGCCTCTGAGCGCTCGCTCGGCCGCATTGTTCGTCAGGCAAATCCGGCCGTCCTCCAGGAAGGACATGAAGCCATCCCAGCGCTTGAGCATGTAGTCGATCGCCTCTGCGACCGGAGAGCTGCGTGACAGCTTTAACCGCTCGGTTTGAAGCCAGGTCTGCAGATCGTCGACGAGCGGCAGGCTTTCCTTGTGGCGACGCTCCAGACGTTGATCCGCCATAAGCCCGTTGATCTCCCGCTCGATATCAAACAGGGCATCGATCCGTTTGACGGCTTCCAGCGCCATGGGCGAGACCGGCGCAGCGTTCTTTCCACGCTTGGCGCTTGCGGCAATGTCCGCGAGCACGAAGAATTTGCGCCGCGAGTGAGCCCAGCAAAGTGCCTTCGTCAGAGAACCGGGATCGCGGTCTACCTTGAACAGCGGATTGTAGCCGCCATAGGCGTCCGCCTGCAGAATGCCGGTGAAGGATTTGAGGTGGCGCTCCGGATGCTCCTGCCGCCGGTCCCGTGAGGCATAATACAGCGCGGCCGGCGGTGAGAGCCCGCCGAATGGCCGATCGTCCCGGACATAAGTCCAGATGCGGCCCGTATCGGTCTTTCCCTTTGCCAGGATCGGCACGGTCGTGTCGTCACCATGCAGACGCTCGGCGGCAAGGACATGCGCCTCGATCAGAGAGTGAATGGGCTTCAACGCTGCGGCACATGCTCCAACCTGATCAGCCAATGTCGACAAGCTGAGGTCGACACCTTCGCGGGCATAACGTTCGCTCTGACGGTTGAGCGGCTGGTGCTGGGCGAACTTCTCGAAGAGGATCATCGCCAGCAGGTTCGGCCCGGCAAAACCGCGGGGCGTTACGTGGAATGGTGCTGGCGGCTGCGCAATCTTCTCGCACTCGCGGCAGGTGAACTTCTCCCGCACCGTCTGGATGACCTTCCACTGACGCGGAACGACCTCCAGGGTCTCGGTGATGTCCTCACCAAGCTTCGACAGTTTTGCCGATCCGCAGCAGGCGCAATTCGTGGGAGCGGCGATGACGACGCGCTCGCGCGGCAGATGTTCGGGAAACGGTTTGCGTGATGGGCGCTTGCGCTCGAAGGCTTTGACAGCTGAAGCTTTGGCTGCGATCTCTGCCACCAGTTCATCTTCACCGGCGTCCGCTTCGAGCTCTTCGAGCTGAAGTTCCATCTGCTCCAGGAGCCGCGCCTTGCGCTCGGATCGGCTGCCGTAAAGTTCACGACGAACCTTGTCGATCTCCAGCTTCAGCCTCGCGATCAGCGCCTCGGAATGCGATACGAGTGCCTTTGCGCTAGCGGCTTCAGCCTTGGCGGTCGCCGCTTCTGCTTCGGCTGCAACACGTCGAGCGCGTTCCTGGGCCAGCAGTGCAACCGCACTGGCAAGGTCGTCCGGAAGCTCTTCGGTCACATTGCTCATGACAGGATGGAATCATATTCGACCCCGCCATTCCAGTGCTTTCGTTCACCCGGCGGACGTCGGCCGCCAGGTCTTTTGCGGCATTCGCCAGTCGATGCCTTCCAGCAGATAACCGAGCTGCGCAGGCGTGATTACCACCGTGCCATCGGCTGCCGATGGCCAGATGAAGCGTCCCCGCTCAAGCTTCTTCGTGAACAGGCAAGCTCCCTGGCCGTCATGCCAGATCACCTTGATCAAACCGCCGCCTCGGCCGCGGAATACGAACAGGTGCCCACACATCGGATCACGCTTCAGCGCCTCCTGTACCATCAACGACAGACCCGGAAAGCCTTTGCGCATGTCGGTATAGCCTGTCGCCAGCCAGACCTTTACACCTGTAGGGACCAGGATCATCGCAGTCCCAGCACACAGTCGAGAATACGGCCAAGCGCTTCGGTATCGATGTCGCTATCCACGCGGACGCGTCGGCCACGACCAAGTTCGATCGTTACATCACAGCGTTTGCGTCGGGGATGGGATGGTGCGGATGGCTCCGGTATAGCGGGCGAGCCTGCCGAAGCGGTCTCAGACACGATTACCGGCACCAACATGCTTGCCGCTCCTGCCGACGGTCCATCGACCTGGCAAAGCTCCTTGCGCCAGCGGAAGAGCTGGCTGACATGGATGCCGGCCGCGCGGGCAATCTCGGAGATAACCGCATCAGGCTCAAGGCAGGCGGCGACCAACTGCTCCTTCTCCTTGCGAGACCAGCGCCGACGACGCTCAACAGACGTGATCACTTCAATCGGATGCTTCGTCATAGGACTATCCCTAGTGTTTGCACTAGGACTTCCGATGTTGAGCGTCACCTCACAAGGCGGCCCTCACCGTGGGCTTACGATCAATTCGACCTGCGTGATTCTATTGCTTTCGTGGGGAAGGAAGTTGCGCCTGGTGATCCTCCCCCAGTTTCCGGGTTCTATGATTGCGTCGGGGGCCAGCAGAATAGGAGCACAGTGAAAATATGTATCCAACATCTGCATGCCACGTTCAAATCGGTAGTCGGGGTCGTTTAGCATGGCTTCCCCCTTGGGCTTGGCCTAGCTAAATGGAAGCCTAATTTAGGCATGCCTTGCAAGAGATTCTTTATTGATCGCTCGGTGGCAGTGCGCTGCATTCTGAGGCGCGCATCAGTGTCAGATGCACACCTTCACGTGGCACGGGATATTCTACAGTCATGTCCGCTGGCGGCAAACTCAACGGGCTTGGCGGGTGCGAAGGGGCCGCCTCCTGTAGCATCAAGTCTTGCTGTCGGTAGGTGGAGTGAAACTCTGGCAGCGCGCCAGAATGCGAATGGGAAGACAATAAGCGGCGACCCAAACTCGCGCCGGGCGGAACGCTGTCTTGTTGTAAATGCAGTTTTCCGGTTGTGAAGATATTGTAACGGCCTACAGAAGCGGCTTCGTCAGAAGCGAAAGAGCGTCCGAGTCAGGCACATCCCACGCAATTACTTTGTGGTCGACTAATTCGAGCCCCGCCCTGTGTGTGAAATGGCGGAACAGATCCGAAGTCATATAATTGCGCCAGCTCGGCGCAAGACTGAAATCCTGATCGGGTTGTTTAGAGTAGTTGGAGTGGTGAAAGAATGCTCGCCCGCCAGGTTTAAGCACCCGACATGTTTCCCGTAAGTATGCGTATATAGTTACCGGCTCGAAGTGCACCATCGCATCATAACTAAATACGGCCGAAGCCGACCCGGTTGGTATGAAAGCCAAGCTTTCTCCGTCTTCTGAATGGTGGCATCGGACGTTTCGCTTGTCGCGGAAGCGCTTACGGGCGAAGTCGATTGCATCTCTTGATGTATCGACCAGCACGAGATTTCCACACCGCTCAACGATCTGGGCCGCGTGGCGACCTTTGCCGCAAGCTATCTCGACCACGGAGGTCAAATCCATCGTATCGAAACGCTTCCTGAAGTCGCCCCCCTCGGTCCAAAAGATTTCGAGCATGTTTTCGACGGTGTCAAAGTACCCGAAGTCGGCGCTATTCTCGGTGCGCCATTTGTCGATGACTTTGTCTTTATGGTTCAGTGTCACCGCTCCCTCCGCTACTGCGCACTCACCGCACAGTAGAGTGAGGCTGGCGCGAAGGCAATAAGGTTGTCACCACAATAGTCCACAACAATAAAGTGAAACTCCATAGGAGGACCCGGGGTGCTGCTTCAAAACGGGATTTCGCTGCTGGTGCCGGAAGGTCGCACCACGCTTGCCACCACCAAGGCTTGAGAAGGGTAGCGGCACGTAACTATGGAGAAATTCTGTAGCATTGCTTAGGACGGGCACCAGGCGCATTGGCTCAATACCTAAATCGAACACAAGGCTTGCGAAGTTATGGAAGCCACTTTCTAAGTTGCAGTTTTAGACTATTGACCTCGTAACTTCCGTGGAACTTATCGAGTCCGCCGAAACGCTCTAGAGCGTTGTGTAGATAGGAGCCTTTCGGCGGCGCGAGGTTCTTGTTGTAACCAACCACTTCGAACATGTGATGCCAAAGATGGATGAGTTTTGAACAGCGCACTGCTGATTCAACGTTGGTCCGTTCTGCTGGTAACAACAATTTCCAGAAATGCGCATAAGAAATGGGGTAGAAAGCAGCCATGTCGCTGGCGAATCCGGAAAGGCCGGCTTCATGAAGTTTGGGAGAAAGAAGCCTTGGACCTATAGTTCCCCAGCGCTGGTCCAAGTCGACGACAGCGCGCGCGTGTAAAACCAAATCCTCAAGCACATCGTGCTCGCGGGGGAGCTTAAGCACAGCCCCGTTAATCGCAGCCGGGTTTTCCTTCGGTAGCTGGTAGCCAAAAACCATTTCTTTGTGCTGAAATTCGGGACGCTCCAGGCAAAGAAAATCGCAGTCGACCCAGCAACAGCCGGTTTTCTGAATCAAAAGGTAGCGGAAAAGATTGGAGAACTTTGAGAATTCAACCTTTCCATCTGCGATGTAGCGCTCCACCAAACTTGCGTCCGCGCAAATTTCGCGGGCATCAGCTAGCTCAATGCCGGGTGGCGCGTCCGTGCGGTGATCGTAAGTATATAGCCGCAAGTGCGCGCCGTGATATGCAAAAGACGAAAGACAACCGTATGTTAATCCATCAATAGGGCCGTGCCAGAACGATACAAAATCTGGCGCTCTTGCACGTCGGACTCTCGGGAAGAACCGGGCTAGTATGCTTTTCATTTCGTCCCTCTTTCACAGCCTGTCATGAGGAAAAACGTGTCCACCGTCCTTATTGCCTAATAGATACTTGTCAATCACTGGCGCAGCACGGAGCCAATGCTGGAATTCTCCGTTTGCCGGAACCGCGATCAAGACCGCCGCGCGTTGAAGGAGCACTTACTGGGTGCATGGTCTACAGTGCTCCATCTAGGCACGCGCCAGTTGCGTTCAAAAAATCTTAATAAAGAAACCGGCGGATTGGATTGCCTCGCCCGACAAATGCTTTACCAAGGCAGCGCAACGGGCGGGACATCCGCCCTCATCGGCTGAGGCGCCACGACGGGCGCGGGGACAAATCGGAGACGACTATGTGCGGTATTGTTGGCATCGTTGGCAACCAGCCGGTATCGGAGCGCCTGGTCGATGCGCTGAAGCGCCTCGAATACCGCGGCTATGATTCCGCCGGCGTTGCGACCATCAATGGTGGAGCGTTGGAGCGCCGGCGTGCCGAGGGCAAACTCGTCAATCTCGAGATCCGGCTTCGCGAAGAGCCGCTCGCCGGCACGATCGGCATTGCGCACACGCGTTGGGCAACCCACGGCGCGCCGACAGAGCGCAACGCCCATCCGCACTTCACCGACGGTGTCGCCGTCGTCCACAACGGCATCATCGAGAACTTCGCGGATTTGAAGGACGAACTGATTGCCGACGGCGCCAAGTTCGAGACGGACACCGACACCGAGGTCGTGGCACATCTGCTCTCCAGGTTCCGCCGCGAGGGCCTTGGCCGGCGCGAGGCGATGCATGCGATGCTGAAGCGGGTCACCGGCGCCTATGCGCTCGCCGTGCTCTTTGAGGACGACCCGTCGACGATCATGGCGGCGCGCAACGGACCGCCGCTGGCGATCGGCCACGGCAAGGGCGAGATGTTCCTCGGCTCCGACGCGATCGCGCTTGCGCCCTTCACCAACGAGATCACCTATCTGATCGATGGCGACTGGGCGGTGATCGGCGCAAACGGCGTGCATATCTTCGATCTCGCCGGCAATGCCGTCGACCGTCCGCGGCAGATCTCGTCGGCCGCCTATATGATCGACAAGGGCAACCACCGGCATTTCATGGAGAAGGAGATCTATGAGCAGCCGGAGGTGATCGCGCACGCGCTCAGTCACTACGTCGATTTTGCCGGCAACCGCATCAAGGCACTCGGCGGCACGATCGATTTTGCCAAGGTC
>NZ_JBQENM010000062.1:0-7601 GCF_052044795.1 Ensifer sp. 22521 | reverse complement strand
GGGCCGAGCATCACGGCAGACGGCACCCCGCCGGAACTGACGGTCGACGAGACCGATTTGACGGACGACGACAGCGCCGATTTCTCGACCTCCTTCACCTCGGATGCCGGTGAGGATGGTGACGCCATCAGCTATGCGCTCGGCATCAATCAGGCCAACAACGACAGTGGCCTCGTCGACACCGCAACCGGCGACGCCGTCCTGCTCTTCAAGGAAGGTGATAACGTGGTCGGTCGTGCCGGCTCGGCCGTCGGCGCTGTTGTGTTCACGGTCAGCGTCAGCGCCGCCGGCGTGGTCACGCTCGACCAGGCCCGCGCGGTGGTCCATCCGGACGCCAGCAACCATGACGACAGCATCACCTTGGCTGCTGCCGACCTCATCACCCTGACGGCAACCATCACCGACAACGACGGGGACGAGGACTCGGACACTCACAACATCGGCCAGAACCTCAACTTCAAGGATGACGGGCCGACGATCACCGTGCCGTTTGACGGTGACCAGAGCGGCACCCCAGGGACCCACGAGACCCTGGCCAACGAGGACAACCAGTCGGCCACCGGAGCCTTCGGGTACAACATCGGCGCGGATGCTCGCACGGCGGCGTTCTACACGGCCGGCGGTTCCGACTTTGTCGACCAGAATGCCGCGCTTGCTGGCGTCCAGATCGGGCTCAGCGGCACGATCAGCGGTGGCGGCGGAGGCAATATCCTCGACCCAATTGTGACGCTGAATTCGGAGAGCCTCACCTCCGCGACGTTCGACTTCACCTTCACCTACGACAAGGACCCAGCGGCTGGCCTCCAGACCGGGACGGCGGAGGGCACCCTCGTCTTCGACAAGGAGGCCGGCACCTATACCATCACCCTGACCGACCCGCTCGAAGGCTTCAGCTTCGACGTGCTGCACACCAATGAGTTGCTGGCTAAAGCACCCGCCGGCAACACCGGACACCCACAGATCGTCGCGGAGCAGCTCACGCCCGACGACGATCCTAACCCGTTCTTCGTGCAGTTCACCGCAAATGCGCTCAACAACAAGAACAAGACGTTCTCGTTCACAGGCGACGGTGATGGGACTTCCAACGACACCTCATTCACATCCGGCACTGGCATTCACGAGATGGTCAGCAACAACTTCGAAGACTGGGTATCTGCAACCCAGGCGACAAACGGGGTCGCTGGCGACACGATCCAGAAGGGTGAACTTCTGACCTTGCGGTTCTTCAAAGAGAACATTCTCTCGGATGTCAACCCGAACGCCCCCGGTGGTGGCACTGAGAAGCTTGACCCGACCACCAGTGCCAGCGGCGTTGTCATCAAGTTCGATGGCATCGGGAGCAGTGAAGACCTGGTCCTGATCCTCGACCTGAAGGATGCCAACGGCAACGAGATCACGCGGGCGGTCAACGTGCAGAACTCGGACCTGATCAAGGGGAACGCCAATGTCCCCTTCCCGTACAGCACCGAGTTCACGCTCGATAATAACGATGCCTTGCTCATCATCGAACAGAACGACTACACGGACGGTACCGAGACCTACCAGATCCAGGGCATCCAGATCATGCAGAGCGCAAATGGGTTGACGGGCAACGCCATCAACCTGAATGGGGCGATCGGGGCCGGTGGCGACAGCAGCACCACCAGCGGCCTGACAGCCTGGGACCCGACCGATAACGATGTGTTGAAGATCGTGGATATCGGGTTTGTCCAGCAGTCCAGTGGGACAGTCGACGCCAACCTCGACTTCGCCTTCCAGGTCGCGGACGCGGACGGGGACCAGACAGAGACGCAGCACATCCTTGTTGATGTTACCTGACACTTCTTTCACGGGGGCAGCCAAGCTGCCCCCGTGATCTGCCGGGGTGTCGCCCCGCTAAGCGTTCTTCTGGTCCCGCGTCCTAGAGTTATAGAAGATGAAAACCAGCCAACAACGCCCCGCCCTACAGGTTGTGATGAAAGAAGCCGGCCGGGCCATCCAGCCGCTTATCTGGTTCAGTGCCGGCATCAACGTGCTGATGTTGACCGGCGCGATCTACATGCTCCAGGTCTACCATCGCGTGTTGTCCAGCCACAGCCTGGAAACGTTGGGGATGCTGTCACTGATGGCGGTGGGCGCGCTCGCCACAATGGCGGGGCTGGAAATCGTGCGCGGGCGTCTGCTCGCAACAGTCGGATCCTGGATGAATGCGCGGTTGGCGCCGGTGCTCCTGACAGCAGCGGTGGAGTATGCCGCTTCAGCGCCCGGTCAGGTCAATGCCCGTCCATTGCGCGACCTGGATCAAGTTCGGAATTTCTTCACAAGCCCGAGCATTTTCCCGATCCTTGACGCGCCTTGGGCGCCGTTGTTTTTCGGGGCCATATTCCTCATGCACCCTTGGCTCGGTTGGCTGGCGCTGGGCGGCGGGATTGTCCTGTTCGCGTTGGCATTGCTCAACGAATACCTCACACGCAAACCATTGACCGAGGCCCAAAGCGCCCAATCGCGCGCATACGTGCAGGCCGAGGCGGCTATCCGCAATGCAGAGGTCGTGCAGGCGATGGGCATGCTGAAGCCGCTGCTGGAGGGGTGGAAAGCGCAGCAGGACGAGGCAAACCATGGACAGGTTCTCGCCGCCAACCGTGGCGGCTTCATCGCGGCCATCGCGCGGTGTCACCGACTAGCCTTGCAAATGGCCATACTAGGCCTCGGGGCCTACCTCGTACTTCGCAACGAGGCCTCGCCCGGCATCATGATCTCCGCCTCGATCCTCATGGGTCGCGCATTGTCCCCGGTCGAGCAAGCGATCGGCACCTGGAAGGCGACTGTTGGAGCGCGGGCCGCCTACCGTCGTCTCGCCGCAGTCGCCGGCGAACACCTGGAGGCCACACCGGTTCTGCCACTACCGCGGCCGAAGGGTAGGTTTGAGGCCGACAATCTTGTGCTTGCCCGGCAGGGCGGCGAACATATCCTGAAAGGGATCAGCTTCCAGCTCAAACCGGGCGAGGTAATGGCGCTGATCGGCCCTAGCGCGGCCGGAAAGACGAGTCTGGCGCGGATACTGGCCGGTGCCTGGCGCCCATCCGGAGGACGCGCGTTGCTTGATGGCATGGACGTCGCCCAATGGGCGGCAGAGGACCGCGGCCGCTATGTCGGTTACTTGCCGCAGGACATCGAGCTCTTCGCCGGTACTGTCTCCGAGAACATCTGCCGCTTCGCGAAGCTCGACACGCCGGTCTTCAACAACGTCGTCAAGGCCGCACAACTGGCGGGAGTTCACGAACTGATCAAGGGACTGCCGAAGGGTTACGCTACCGAGATCGGCGAGTCGGGCGCGACACTGTCGGGCGGGCAGCGTCAACGCATCGGGCTAGCGAGGGCGCTCTACGGCGACCCGGCACTCCTTATCCTGGACGAGCCGAATTCCAATCTCGACCGCGAAGGCGAAGACGCATTGATTGCAGCCCTCGGTACCGTCAAGGCCGCAGGCACGACGATTATCCTGATCGCGCACCGACCGAACATCATGGACAAGGTCGACAAGATACTGGTCCTCAACCGAGGCCAGCAAGATCTCTTTGGCCCGCGTGATCATGTCTTCAACGAACTCGCCCGGCGCAGCCGCGAGGTAGTTCAGATCCCAACCATAGCCGCGAACCAAGACGGCGGTCCCGGTCCAGCGCCCCGATTCACGGTCCGAAACTTACCACCTAGGTCCGGCCCTGTTGCGGGAGGCAGTTCAGGTGGCCCTGCGGACGCCGCGCAACCATCGGATCGGAAACAGACATGACCGTTGTACCGCTACCTGCCCCGCCACCGCCGATGCCCAAGCCGATACCCTTGCGTCTCGCCGGCGTGACCTGGGCCGGGTTCACAATCATGGTCCTCTTTTTCGGTGCGGCCGGAGGTTGGGCGGCGCTGGCGCCGTTGGACAGCGCTGCAGTTGCGCCGGGCGTTGTCAAGGTCGCAGGCGACCGCAAGCTCGTCCAGCACCTCGAGGGCGGCATTATCGCGGAGTTGAACGCCACCAACGGTGACATCGTCAAGGCCGGCAAGGTTCTGATCCGGCTCGACGACACGCAGGCCAAAGCACAACTGGACCTGGTTCGGAACCGGATCGCAACGCGCGAGGCGCTGGCCGCGCGGCTCCGGGCGGAGCGTGACGACAAGGCCGAGATCGACTTTGATCCGGCGCTGCTCGCAAACCGTGCGACCGCTGCCAAGGACGCGGTGGCCACGCAGCGCGACGTGTTCGCGGCAAAGCGCCACAACTTGAACGACGCGCGGACCATTCTCGGACAACGCCGCCACCAGGCCGAGGAGGAGATAACCGGACTGGAGAGACTCGTTGCGACCGAGGACAGGCAGATCGAGGCTCTTGAAGGCGAGACTAAGGATCTTGAAGCTCTGCTCAAGAAGGCACTCACCACCCGCGAGCGGAACCTGCTGCTTAGACGACAACAGCGCGAGATCGAGGGGGAGCGCGCTACCAATATCGCGGCGATCGCTCGTGCCAGAAGCGCCATGGCCGAAATTGACGCGCAGATTCTGAACCTCAACACCGTGCGGCTGAAAGATGCTGTCGAGGAATTGAGTAAGGTCGAGGCGGATTTGTTTGACCTCAAACAGCAGGAGCGTTCCGCCAACGACGTGCTTGCCCGCACCGACATCGTCGCACCGGTTGACGGCATCGTCATGGATCTGAAGGTCCACACGGACGGTGGTGTCGTGAAGCCCGGAGAAACATTGATGACCGTGGTCCCTCTCGGACAGCAGCTCGTGGTCGAGGCTATGGTCAGGCCGGAAGATGTCGAGACGATCGCCCCCGGACAGCCAGCGCGTGTCAGCTTTCCAGCCTTCGCACGCTACAACCTGCCGCCACTCGACGGCGTCGTGGAGATCGTATCGGCGGACCGCATGATAGAGGAACGCAGCGGGACGCCATACTTCACCGCAACCGTGTTGATTGACAGACACGAACTCGCCAAGCTCGAGGGCCGTAAACTGTTGCCCGGCATGTCGAGCGAGGCAATGATCCGGACGGGTGCCCGCACCGTGCTTGCCTACCTTGCAGAACCAATCACGCAGAACTTCCGCCGGGCGCTACGGGAAAAATAGGAAGCCAGCCCGGTTGCGGAGGAAGCAGATTGCGGCCGGCAAGCTTGTCGAGCTCTTGCTCATCGACCACGATGATTGCGGAGGCCGCGCCGGTTCTGTGGTCCATCAGGCGCTCGGCCGATGCGAGTTCAAGTGCAGATTTCTCCGTGCGCAAACTTCTTTCGCGCGCTCTCTCTCATCATCGTCTGGGTGTTCGCGCTTAGCTTTTTGCAGGCATGTTCCCACGTCGCTACGCAGCAACCGGATGATCGACCGACCGGGCTCCGAGGTCTGCCAACGGAGCCCAACTGATTGGCCGAGTGCTCGATTTTCGGGAGCCGTTTCTTTGAGATCTTGCCAGACTTAGGTCTGGTGCGCTCTGGCAAAGGTCCTAGCGGCGTTGCTCATTCCGAATCCGCCCGCCATGCTGTTTAAGCGCCAAGGAGCCAAGGACTGCCCTCCGTCGTTGGCGCTAGTGATCCCAGAGCGCTCGCCCCAGCCCCATTCGACTAAGCGCTCTGGGATCCCCCACTCCTCGTTCCGGCACAAACGCGTTTGGTCATTCGGCCGAGACGCGGCTGTCTAGCGACTGGTGTTTGTTCTTGACCTCGCCAACATCACTCCTGACGCTACTATTTCACTGGTCGGATTGAGGATTTCCATCTCGCGGTCCTGCCGCGCTCAATTGCCGCTGCAGAGGCTGCACGGTCATATTCATGTTGCTACCCCTCGGATTGTGGAGGACACTGGCTTTCAGGCGTTACCTGAAGGCGGAAACGATGGATTTTGAGAAGATCGGACGGGCACGCCTGATGATGCGGCTGCCGAGGCATCGGCAACAGCTTGCGGAGCTGAGGTTCCTTTCGCTGAGTACCCTGTTAGAGGCTTATGGCATCGCGGTGATCACCCGGGATGAACTCCGAGAGCACGCGATTTCAGGCGATCCACTGACCGCCCGGTACGAGAACGACTGTCAGGCGATCGAAGACAAGGTCGTGAGTTTGCTCACGAATGTCAGTCCTCGCTTTGTCAATTGAGTGCCCGCCTCTTAGCTCCTGAAAGGATCGAACGGTCGCAATTTCCGAGTGCCAGCTAGAAGCCACTGCCCCACGGACCGTGGTGGCTGTCGGCGCCGTCGACGCGGTCGAAGCCGTGGGCGCCGAAGAAGTCGCGCTGCGCCTGGATGACATTGGCCGTGCCGCGGCCGCGGCGGTAGCTGTCGAAATAGCCGAGCGCTGACGCAAGCGCAGGCACCGGCAGGCCACCGAGAACAGCTGCCGAGACGACGCGGCGCAGGGCTGCGTCGGTTTCCTTGACCATGGCGGCGAAGGCCGGGGTGACGATCAGGTTGGCAGCGTCCGGCGCCTTGGTAAACGCGGTGGTGATCTCGTCGAGGAACTGCGAGCGGATGATGCAGCCGGCACGCCAGATCTTGGCAATGGTCGGCATCGGCAGGTTCCAGTTGAACTCCTTTGATGCCGCCGACATCACCGCGAAGCCTTGCGCATAGGCGCCGATCTTGGCGGCCAGCAGCGCGCTTTCGAGATCCCTGATGAAGGCTGCCTTGTCGGCCACCTTGAAGTCGCCGACCTCAGGCAGCCCGAGGATCTTTTCGGCCGCTTCGCGTTCGTCCTTCATCGAGGAGGTGCTGCGCGCCGCAACCGCCGCCTCAATGCCGGTTGCCGGCACGCCCATGTTCTGCGCTTCGATCACCGACCACTTGCCGGTGCCCTTCTGGCCGGCCTTGTCGAGGATCAAATCGACGATCGGCTTGCCGGTCAGAGGATCAGCGGCCTTCAGCACCTTCTCGGTGATCTCGATCAGGTAGGAGTTGAGGCGGCCCTTGTTCCAGGTGCCGAAGACGTCGCCAATCTCGGTCGCCGACATCTTCAGGCCGTCGCGCAGGATGCCGTAGATTTCGGCGATCATCTGCATGTCGGCATATTCGATGCCGTTGTGGATGGTCTTGACGAAATGGCCGGCGCCGTTTTCGCCGAGCCAGGCAACGCAAGGGTCGTTGTCATACTTGGCAGCGATCGAGGTCAAAACGCTCTCGACGCGCTTCCAGGACTCCTCCTTGCCGCCGACCATGATCGACGGGCCGTGGCGCGCGCCCTCCTCACCGCCGGAAACCCCCATGCCGATGAAGGTCAGGCCACTGTCCTTCAGCGCCTCGAAGCGGCGCATCGTGTCGCGGAAGTTGGCGTTGCCGGCGTCGATCATGATGTCGCCCTTGGAAAGGTAGGGCTCGAGGATCTTCATCTGCTGATCGACCGGCTCGCCGGCCTTGATCATGATGATGATCGGGCGCGGCGGACGGATGGCGGCAACAAACTCTTCAATGGTGTCGCAGGGCACAATCTGGCCCTTGAGTTCACCGGCTTCCGCGTAGAACTTGTGCGTCGCCTCGACGGTGCGGTTGAACACCGCGATCTTGTTGCCCTTTTCAGCGATGTTGAGCGCCAGGTTCGAGCCCATGACGCCGAGACCGATTAGGCCGATTTCCGCCTGTGACACGTGATTGC
>NZ_JBQENM010000061.1:0-7713 GCF_052044795.1 Ensifer sp. 22521 | reverse complement strand
GACGCCGATATCCTTGCAGGTGGCTTCGGCACAATTTCGCGGACAGCCGGAGACCGCCATCTTCAGCTTGGCCGGCGTCCACGAGCCCCACATGAACTTTTCGATGCGGATGCCGAGCCCCGTCGAATCCTGGGTACCGAAGCGGCACCAGTCGGAGCCGACGCAGGTCTTCACCGTGCGCAGCCCCTTGGCATAGGCCTGGCCGGAGACGAAGCCGGCCTTGCCGAGATCCGCCCAGACCGCCGGCAGGTCTTCCTTCTCGATGCCGAGCAGGTCGATGCGCTGGCCTCCCGTCACCTTGACCAGGGGGATATCGAACTTGTCGACCACGTCGGCGATCGCCCGCAATTCCCCGGAATTGGTGACGCCGCCCCACATGCGCGGCACCACCGAATAGGTGCCGTCCTTCTGGATATTGGCGTGGACGCGCTCGTTGATGAAACGCGACTGGTAGTCGTCGGCATATTCGTCCGGCCAGTCGCAGACGAGGTAGTAGTTGAGCGCCGGTCGGCACTTGGCGCAGCCGCAGGAGGTCTTCCACTCCAACTCCTGCATGACGGCCGGAATTGTCTTCAGACCCTTGGCCTTGATCAGCCGGCGAACATCGTCATGGCCGAGTTCGGTGCAGGTGCACATCGGCTGCACGGCGGCCGGATTGTAGGTGTCGCCGAGCGTCAGCGTCATCAGTTGTTCGACAAGGCCGGTGCAGGAGCCGCAGGAGGCGGACGCCTTGGTATGGGCACGCACGTCGTCAAGCGAGGTCAGGTTCTTTCCGGTGATCGTCGAGACGATCTTGCCCTTGCAGACGCCGTTGCAGCCGCAGATCTCCGCATCATCCGGCAAGGCTGCAACGGCCGCCATAGGGTCCAGCGGGGACCCTCCCTGGTAGGCCTGACCGAAGATCAAGGTTTCCCGCATATCGGAAATATCGGTCTGCTTCTTCTTGAGATCGTTGAACCAGGCACCGTCGGCCGTTTCTCCGTAGAGCACCGTGCCGATGATGCGGTTGTCCTTCAACACGACCCTCTTGTAGAGGCCGCCCGCTGCATCGCGGAGCACAATCTCCTCGCGGTCATCACCGTCGGCGAAATCGCCAAGCGAGAACAGGTTGATGCCGGTCACCTTCAGCTTCGTCGGGGTATCGGAATGGACGAAGGCAGGCGAGCGATCTCCGGCCAGATGCGATGCTGCGACGCGAGCCATCTCGTAGAGTGGAGCGACGAGACCGTAGACCATGCCGCCGACCTCGGCGCATTCGCCGAGCGCCATGATGTCCCCATCGGAGGTCATCATACCGTCGTCGACGACGATGCCGCGGTTGACCGCAAGGCCAGCGTCCTTGGCTATGCCCGCGTTCGGTCGGATACCGACTGCCATCACCACCAGTGTCGCCGGGATGATGCGGCCGTCGTCGAGCTCGATGCCCTCGACCTTCCCGTCGCCAATGATCGCCTTCGTGTTGGCCTTACAGATGACCTTGATGCCGCGATCTTCGACAGCCTTCTGCAGCAGATAACCGGCAGCCGGATCGAGCTGCCGTTCCATCAAGGTCGGCATGACGTGCAGCACGGTGACGTCCATGCCACGCGAGGCAAGGCCGGCTGCCGCTTCAAGCCCGAGCAGGCCGCCGCCGATGACCACCGCCTTTTCGCGCGACTGGGCCGCAAGCAGCATGGCCTGCACGTCGTCGAGGTCGCGGTAGGTAATGACGCCGGGCAGATCCTTGCCGGGCACCGGAATGATGAAGGGGACGGAGCCGGTCGCGATCACCAGCTTGTCGTAACTCTCGATGACGCCGTGGTCGGAAGTGACGGTTTTGGCATCACGATTGATGGCGACGATCTTGTGCCCCTTGTAGAGGGTGATGCCATGCTTGATGTACCATCCGTCGCCATGGATGATGATTTCTTCGTAGTCCTTCTCGCCCGACAGCACCGGCGACAGCATGATGCGGTCGTAATTGACGCGCGGCTCGGCGTTGAAGATCGTGACCTGGTACTGCTCTGGGGCCTGTTCGAAAAGGTGCTCCAGCATGCGTCCGGGCGCCATGCCGTTGCCAATGATGACGAGCTTTTGAGTCATGATTCCAGTTCCTAGGTTAGGCAGTTGCCGTGGCGGTTGCAGAATGCGCCCGACGTTGCATCCGCGTTACGGACACGTGCATCCAGATGAGAGAGATCGCGACGATCGCAAAAAGCAGCAGAAAACAGCTCGACCAGAGGCCGGTCATGTCCTTGAGAAGGCCGAAGGCGATTGGGAGCAAGAAGCCGCCGAGGCCACCCATCATCCCGACGATGCCGCCGACGGCACCGACGTTCTCCGGATAATAGGCCGGGATGTGCTTGTAGACGGCGGCCTTGCCGAGGCTCATGACGAAACCGAGCACGAAGACCGTGACGATGAAAACGGCAGGCGTAATGCCGAAGGCATGCCCCTCGCTCGCTGCCGGCAGCGACAGGATCAGTGTAGCCACCGCAGAGACGCCGAGCATCCAGTACATGACCGTGCGCGCGCCCTTGCGGTCAGAAAGCATGCCGCCGAAGGCGCGGAAGATGCTGCCTGGGATGGAATAGGCGGCGGCAACCATGCCTGCCACGGCGATATCGAAGCCGTAGACGCCGACGAGATAACGCGGCAGCCAGAGCGAAAGCGCGACGAAGCCGCCGAAAGCGAAGAAGTAATAGAGCGAGAAGCGCCAGACCTGAATGTTCTTCAGCGGAGAAAATTCCTGCAGAAGGCTCTTGGATACGACGCCGCGATTCCGGCGCTCACGAAACGCAGGATCATCGGTGGTCGAAAACCAGAAAATGATTGCTGTTGCGGCAAGCACGAGGGCCCAGATTTCGGCAACTGTCTGCCACCCCCATGCGATCAGCACGAAGGGTGCTGCGAACTTCGTCACGGCGGCGCCGACATTGCCCGCGCCGAAGATGCCGAGCGCTGTTCCCTGTCTTTCCGGCGGAAAGAACGGTGAAACGTAAGCAACGCCGACCGCAAAGGATCCGCCGGCGAGACCGACCCCGAGGCCCGCAATGAGCATTTCCGTGTAGGTCGTGGCGTAGCTCAGCAGGAAGGTCGCCAGTGCCGATGCCAGCATGGTGAGCGTGTAGACCAAACGACCACCATAACGCCCGGTCCAGATTCCAAGGACGAGACGGACGACGGAACCAGTCAGGATGGGCGTGCCAACCAACAAG
Organism: Ensifer sp. 22521; assembly: GCF_052044795.1. Lineage (NCBI taxonomy): Bacteria > Pseudomonadati > Pseudomonadota > Alphaproteobacteria > Hyphomicrobiales > Rhizobiaceae > Ensifer > Ensifer sp. 22521. The sequence goes on along the minus strand of NZ_JBQENM010000061.1, from coordinate 4,516 downwards.
CCGAATTGCGCCTCGGAGAGGCCGAGATCCTGCTTGATGCGAACGCCGATGATCGCAAAGATCGTCCAGACCGCGAAACAGACCGTGAAGGCACCCGTGGAGATCCACAGTGCTTTCGCGGGTTCGCCGGTATACATCGAACAGCTTTTCTTAGAACTAGACATGACTTCTCCGTGGCCCGACAAGGTCGTGCCCATGAAACGTTGAGGGTCAGAAATGCGGAAAGGGGCACGTCAGGTGCCGAGTACGAAAGTACTCGGAATATCCCGCTCAGCGACTTTGCGTGAAGCGCCCGTCGTTGGACGCTGTGCGGCCTCTCGGCTCAGAAATTACAATGCAAGGGCCGTGCCAGTTTCAGAATTGGTATGGTTTCGCGCCTTTTTGGCGGAATCCTGCCCAACTGGACTGAGGCAGTGGCCAAAAACATCGGCTGACGGCGCTAAAAATTGTGCACTGCACAGTTTATGAGCAGAGCTCACGGCTGCTTTTGGGCAGACAGATATTCGTCGATGCAATCGGGATCAAACAGGTTTCCGTCGAAGAATCCGTCAGGACCGAGCGTCAATGCGCCGCTGGAGCCGACCGGAGTCTCCATGCCCAACGCACCTTCGACCTTGGAACTTGCAGCGGGCATGGCGATACCCAATGACTTCAACGCGCTTCGGTAGATGTCTGGCCTATAGGTATTGCCCGCGACCCGCTGATGGGGCCCGGTATGTTCGATCTGCCCCCAGCGAACCATCTGAGTGTAGAACCAGAGTGCATGGCTCTTCCATGGAAAGGTAGCGGCTTTAGCGTTCGGGACAAAAAAGTCCTTCACAGTCTGTTTGTAACGCAGGCCAATTTTGAGTTCTCCCGTCAGCGCGGGTCGCAGCCATTCCGCAGACTTGTTTATGTAGGCGTCTCCCGAGAGCAATCGGGCAAGTTCCTCATGATTGCCCGGCTCGGCGCACCAGACGGACGCATTGTAGATCGCTCTTAGCAGAGCGGCGAGCGCTTCGGGATGACTATCAGCCCAGCGTGCGTTGACGCCGAGCACCTTTTCCGGACTGGACTTCCATATCGCTGCCTTGACGGTCGCGAGATGCGCTCCCCGTTTGAGAACGCCAAATGTGTTCCAGGGTTCGCCGGCGCAATAGCCGTCAATTGTCCCGTCTTTCAGTGCGTTGCCCATATCCGCGGGAGGCAGCGTTACAATTTCGACCTCGCGTTCGGGATCGATGCCACTCGCCGCAAGCCAGTACCGCAGTTCGTAATTATGCGCGGAGTAGGGATGCACGACCCCGAACCGAAGCCGGTCGCCTGCCCGTTGTGTGATCACTTTCCGTAACGCGTCGCCGCTTGAGCGGGCATCGAGGTCAGCGGTCGCACCGTTGTCGATCATCTGCCACCAAAGGCCGCCCGACACAGTGATGGCATTGCCGCCGAGCCCCAGCGCCATTGGAACGATCATCCGCGGTGCAGGCGCGGTCAGCCCGAGATTGCAGGCAATCGGCATGGGCGCAAGAATGTGGGCTACCTCGAAATGTCCGACAGCCAGCCTGTCTCGGACTGTTGCCCAGGATCGTTCACGCACGAGCGTAAGGTCGATCTGCTCGATTTCCGCAAAGCCCTTCTCTTTGGCGACGATCAGGAGAGCGCTATCGAGAAGTGGCAGGAAGCCCGCCGTGATTTCATGCCTGTACTTCTTCATACATCAGCTCCGGGATCGAGCAGGCTTGCCGCGGTGATAAGGCTTTGAGCGATCTCGACGATTTTCCGATTCTGACCCATGGCCGTTCGCCGCAATAATGCATAGGCCTCTTCTTCAGATAGCCCCCGGGTGCGCATCAGCACCGCTTTGGCCCGGTCGATCAACTTGCGGTTTTCCAACTCGCCACGCGCTTCTTCGAGCTCCCGGCTCAGTCGCGAAAACGCATTGAAACGGCTAATTGCCATTTTGAGGATGGGGCGCACGCGTTCCTGCTTCAGACCGTCGACAATGTATGCAGAGACGCCTGCGTCCACAGCCGCTTCGATCGATGCTTCGTCGGACTTGTCGACGAACATCGCGATAGGTCGTTTTACCGCACGTGATATCTGGAACATGCTTTCCAACATGTCCCGGTTGGGATTCTCGAGATCGATGACGATGACATCGGGGTCGATCTCGGTGATCTTCCTGGCAAGTCCATTCATGTCGGCAATGATTGTCACCTGAACATATCCTGCATCCCGCAACCCGTCTTCAATGACTGATGCGCGAATGCGGTTTTCATCGATGACCAGTACGTTGAGGCTGCTAGGTTTCATGAAGCCGACGACATAAATTTGCTGACATTCAAATTCGAGCCTGCGGTTGATGGAAGTAAACTGCGCAAAAAAAGAAGCGTTCGACTACCGCGGGTCGACGCTGGAGCACCCTACCTCTCGGATATCGAGCAAGCCATCTCTCCCTTCCGGAGAATTACAGTCCAACCAGCGTTGCTGATGTACGTTGGCGGCAAATCTCACGAAAGGGAAGGTCTGATTTCCCGGTTTGGGTACGCTTCCGAAAAAAGGGTTGTTGGGGAGCAGTCTTTCAAGTCGCGGGCGACCCTAAACCTGGCCGCTTTCGCTCGCCGCTTTTAGCATTTTCATCGCCACAACGGCTATCGCGTGGTTAGCAGGTGGGCACGTGTCGAGCCGGTCGCGCAGCATGAAAGTGGCGATGAAAAGGCCTGAGCCAACAACAGCGCGTAGCCCCCGAGTATGACCCCCGCACGGTACCACGAAATTCAGTTGCGGTGCAGCGCCGAGGATGACCGGCACGCTCCAGGAGACAATCGAAATCACGCCGCACCCTATCAGCGAGACCGGCAACTTGTCTGGGACTAAGCGGCGCGCAGGAGCGGCGGTTTGGGTTGAACAGGGAAGGCACCGCGCCACTCAAGATGGCTGGCCCGTTGGATTGGTCGTAAACAAACCAAACATCCAGGTGTGGACGTGGGGTGACTATAGCGTTGAACATTCGCATGGTCTGGGGGCGCCGGATGACTACGAGCCTGAACAGTAACCATCCGTGACAGTGCTGCCGACGTTTCCTGCATAAGAAGCCGGTTTCATCCGCCCGTTAGAAAACATGTGCTGGTTGGCGCGACATGGCTCCCGCTCGCCGTTCGCCAAGATTATCGCCCAGTGGCAGAGCGGTATTTTGTCACGTCGCATCCTCGCGTTAATGTGGTATTTAATATGCTACATTAACGGAGAACGCCCATGGATACGGACGAAGTACGCAAGCCCTTGGCTTTTTCTGGCGAGCAGGTGAGCGGCAGAGATCTCAATGGCAGCAGCCTGATGCCGATGCTTGTCGTCGGGCTTGTGCTGGTTGCAATTGGCTACGCGGCCGTGATGATCTTTGTCTAGGCAGCCGTTTCAGGGGGGGGGACGGGGCGTAACCTACGAGGCGGGCGCCTCTTAAATGCGCTCCACTGGATAGGGGAACTGGAGCAGAGCCAGGCTGGTTGGCGGGCCACCGTAGAGAGGCTGCCTCCGGGACGTCAGCGGCCTATTGCAGTTGGTGGCCTGTTTCTACCGCTGCGCGGTGTGTGGGATTGTGGGAAGAACGTCTACGCGCTGCGTCCTGACTGAGCCGTCCGCCTCGACGATTGCCTGCCAGCGCCGATTGCCGCAGCGCACAGAAAGGCGCCAGCGGCCGTCATCCTCTCCTACCCCGCGTTCCACACGGGAGGAGACCAGGCCGCGGCGCATGTAGTCGCGCAAGGTTTGCGTCGGCCAGCTGAAGCGTGCCGCAAGCATCTCTGCCGGCAACAGGAATTCGCCTGCTGCATCGCGGGAAAGAACGAGCGGCTGAGTGTTGATTTCCATCATGACAGCGTCTCGCGCGCAGTCGGCGCAACGAGCAAGGAACTCTCGCCGCCGTCGAAGGCGATGGCAAGGCGAACGCAATGGACGATGCGAGGCGCCCGGTCGAGCAGGTGCATGGCGAACTCCAGCGGATGCGGCATGTGGAGCGCAGCAATCATCAATCCCGATACCATCCAGTCCCCCTTCGTCTCACGCGGCGTTCGCATTGATGTCGAGCAGCGGGCCGAGCGCCGCCCGGTTCCGCACGATGTCGGCTAGCGTATACTTGTCGAGCACGGCGAGGAACGCGCCTAGCGCCTCGTGCAGCATGCCTTTGAGCTGACAGGCTGGCGAAATCACGCAGCTGTGCCCTCCTGCTTGCATGCATTCGGCCAGCGCGAACTCCTCCTCGGTCGCTCGCACCAGCGCGCCAACAGCGATCTCCTCCGATGCCCTCGCGAGCCGGATGCCGCCCGCACGCCCGCGCGTCGTTTCGACGATTCCGAGGTCGCGCAAAGTCTGCGCCACCTTAAGGAGGTGGTTGCGTGAAAGCCCATAGGCTTGCGCCACGTCATTGACCGTGCATGTGCCGTTCCGTCGCGTCGCGGCGAAGATCAGCATGCGCAGGGCATAGTCGGTGTGGAGTGTCATTCGCATCGTCGCAGTGAATTCCATAAAGTGGTATTTTGTG
>NZ_JBQENM010000060.1:0-8754 GCF_052044795.1 Ensifer sp. 22521 | reverse complement strand
GTGGTGGATGCGGATGGCCGGATCATCCGGGAAGCGAAGATCCTCAGCGAACCCGATGCGCTGATCGCCTGGTTCGGCGCGCACGGCGTGGCGATGGGGCGCATTGGACTGGAGGCCGGCCCCCTGTCGCAGTGGCTCCATGCCGGGATGGTAGCTGATCGAGACGCGCCACGTGCGTGCAGCCTTCAAGACGATGCCGGTGAAGACCGACAAGAAGGACGCCCGGGGCATTGCGCAGTTGATGCGGCTTGGCTGGTTCAGACCGGTCCACTGCAAATCTCTGGCCGCCCAGGAGGTGCGTGCACTGCTGACCGCCCGCAAGCTCATTCAGGGTAAGCTTCACGACATCGAGATGAGCATCCGGGGCATCCTGCGCGGCTTCGGCCTCAAGGTCGGGCCGACGACACGGCGCACTTTCGCGGGACGTATCCGCGTGCTGATTGCAGGTCATTCGACCTTGGAAGCGATCGCTATGGCACTGCTGAAGGTGCGCGACGCGCTTGTGCATGAATTTGCAGGGTTTGAGCGCAAGCTGCATGCCATCGCCCGCCAGGATGACAACGCACAGCGGCTGATGACGACGCCAGGCGTTGGCGTCCTGGTGGCGCTGACGTTTGTGGCGGCCGTCGATGCGCCGGAGCGATTCCGCTCCTTCCGCGCGGTCGGGCCGCACTTCGGATTGGCGCCGAAGAAATATCAATCGGGCGGGACCGATCATAGCGGTCGCATCTCGAAGATCGGCGACATGGGGGTGTGCGCACCGCGCTCTTCGAGGCGGCCAACGTCATCCTGACGCGACCGGTCAAAGGCTCCGATCTGAGGGGCTGGGCACTGGCGGTCGCAAGACGTGCCGGCCCCAGAAAGGCGCGCGTGGCGCTGGCCCGCAAGCTAGCGGTGGTGTTGCATCGCATGCTCAGGGACAGAACCAACTTCGCTCCTCATAAGGGAGCGCCAGCCCTGGCGGCTTGATCGGAGGAGACGACAAGACAGGCTTTCGGACGGGCACAGCCATCAGCCCTCCGCAGCAAGGTCCCTTCGCCGGGACGATGGATGGGTTAGGCCGCTATGCGATCAGCAGCACTGCGTGACTGCGCCTCTAAAAGATTGGCCAACCGGTCCTCAGCAGACCCCATAGAGCAGCGGCAAAGCTCCGACTGCGGACAGAAGCAAGCACTCGGAGAGGGATTGAGCGCACAAGGGATTGACGAAGCGCCCGTTACAGAAGATCGCATAATGTATCGACTGGAAGGTGCCTCACTGGGGTAGGGCCGGCTATGCTGCTCTATCGGGGAACAACTCCAGTTCGCCATGAAGCGCTACTTCCTCTGTCTTGAGGTTAAAGCCGGCCTGCATGTTCATCCAAAATTCGGGCATTGTGCAGAAATACTTGGTGGGGTGCGCCAAGAGGTATCCGCCGGCAGATCTTACCGCTGGGACGGCGATTGCATCGATCAAAAAATGGTGCCGGACGTTCTCTGCGCCGATGGGGTCATTTCGTTTTTCAACCAGCCGACAAGAGCGTCTATCGCTGGAAGTTTCCTCGAGAGCGGGTCGAAGGCTGCCCAGTACGCTGCTTTCTGTGAGCTCAAGGAAGCTGACAAGGGCCTGACCAGCCGCCCCGTCCGAATATGCTCCCGAACAAGAAGGCCTCGCCCCATGGCGACACCCTGACCATCAAGAGCAGCTTGCAATACAATGTTGTAGTCGGTCAGGCGGGTCTGTTTGGCCTTCTCAAGTGGAAATCCGGCTGCCTCCGACCACAGCTGCCATTCGAGGCCGCTCTTGGCCTGCAGTATCTCATGGTTGAGAAGGTCCAGGGGGGATTGAAACTGGGAGCCGTCTCCGTACAGCCCCGGGCTCAACACCGGAGACAAATCTTCGTTTGCGAGGTGCACACAGGACTGCTTGCTCGCGCCAAAATCGCCAAATCGAATCGCGATATCCGCTTCTCCGCGCCCTACATCGACAATTCGCAGGGTCGGATCCAATTCGAGTTCGATCGCTGGATGGCTCTTGAGGAAACCGCCAAGTCTGTTGACCAGCCAGTTCGCGGCGAAAGAGGGGAGCAGGCTCACACGCAACCTGGTCTGCCCGGATCGCGAGCGCACCCTCGCGGTGCCCTCCGACAGCACAGTGAAGGCCTCGTCGACGGTGGCAAGAAACATCGTGCCTGCCTCGGTCAGCTCTATGCTCTTACTCTTGCGACGAAAGAGTGGAGTACCCAGAGCACTCTCGAGCTGCTTGATGTGGTGGCTCACCGCGCTTTGCGTAATTAGCAGTTCCTCGCCCGCCAATCGAAAGCTCCCTCGATTTGCTACCACCTGGAAGACCCTGGTCGCGGAAAGGGGTGGGAGGAATGGGGAACTGCGCAACGTGCCGATGCCTCGCGGATGAATGACGGCTGACATTAACGAATTCGATCGCAGGGCGCAAAGCTTTGAATTGGCGGGCTCCTCGGATTTCTTTCATGAAGCAAGAAAGAAAAGGAGAAAGCGATGACGATTTCCATCCGTGAAAAACTGGCTACGCTTGGCCTAGAACTGCCCGCACCGACTACTCCGGCTGCGAACTACATTTCGGTGGTCCACACGGGCAACCTCTTGTTCATTTCCGGTCAGATCAGCAAGGCGCCGGATGGTGAGATCATTGCAGGCACCCTGGGTGCGGTCATATCTCACGAGCAGGGGGTGCAAGCGGCGCGTATCGCAGCCCTCAACCTTCTCGGACAGATCGCTGCCAATACAGACGGCTCGCTTTCGTCTGTCCGTCGCATCGTGAAGCTTGGCGTATTCGTCGCGGCAACGAGCGAGTTCAAGGATCAGTCGAAGGTTGCAAACGGTGCCTCCGACCTGATGGTTGCGGTGTTCGGCGAAGCCGGGCAGCACACGAGGGCCGCCATTGGTGTCAGTTCGCTTCCCTCGGGGGCAGCCGTCGAGATCGATGCGGTTGTGGAACTGGAGGAGACCAGGTGCTGACCGACGCAAAAATCGACAGCCTGCGCAACGACACACCCGGCTGCGCCGAGCGGAGGCACTTCAATCACGCCGGAGCTTCGCTCCCACCGAGGCGGGTCACCGAAGCAATTGTCGGACACTTAATGCTGGAATCGACGCGAGGTCCGATGGAAGCTGCCGCACTGGTTGCGGACGAGCTCGCGATGCTTCGTACCAACGCTGCCAAGTTCATCGGCGCCGACGAAGGCGAGGTTGCGTTCGGTGGATCGGGGTCTGCCCTTTGGGGGAGCGTGTTTGCCGCGTTGCCACAGCTGAGGTCGGGCGAGCGCATTCTAATTGGCCGACAGGAATGGGGCGGTAATGTCGCATCGATGCAGCGTGCGGCAAGCCATGCCGGGGCAAGTATCGAGACCATTCCCTGCAGGGAAGACGGCAGTGTCGATCCGAACGCTCTTTCCGCAATGATCGACGACAAGGTGCGCATGATCTCGCTTACATGGCTTCCTGCCAACGGGGGACTGATAAACGACGCCGAAGCCATCGGGCGGGTGGCCAACGCGGCTGGCATCCCATACTTCGTCGATGCCGGGCAGGCACTTGGTCAGCTCCCTATCGATGTGTCGAGGATAGGTTGCGATGTTCTCAAGGCGGCCGGCAGGAAATACGTTAGAGGGCCGCGCGGAACGGCTCTTTTGTACGTTCGCTCTAAGTTCATTGAGAAGCTCAATCCCCGTTTCGTCGATGTGAGCTCCGGCCCTCTGGTGAATGGAAAGGTCGAGTTGAGGAAAGACGCCCGTCTATTCGAAACATCCGAAGCGCCTATATCACTGCTCCTGGGGCTCGGCGAAGCGATCGCGCTGGCTTCAGAGTTGGGTGTCGAGGCGATCCAAGTCCGCATCGCCCTCCTGGCAACCCAGCTTCGGGAAGGGTTGAAGCGCATTCCGGCGGTTGAGGTGCGCGATCTCGGGGAGAAACAGTCGGGCCTTGTTTCTTTCACCGTGGAGGGAATTTCGGCATCGGTTGTGAGAAGCAAGCTAGCCGAGAAGAGTATCTCAATCGGGGCAAACGGCATACCCTACACGCCCTTCGACATGACCGCGCGCGGACTACAGGAAATAGCCCGAGCCTCGGTCAGTTACTTCAATACCGCGGGGGAGGTCGATGGCCTCGTCTATGCGGTTGAACAAATCGCAAAAGATGCAAACCAATAGAAGGACGGAACTGCGATGGATTTGGGAATAAGGGGCAAGCGTGCGATCGTCTGCGCGAGTTCAAAAGGGCTGGGCAGAGGCGTGGCGCAGAAGCTTGCGGAGGCGGGCGCGATCGTTACCCTGAACGGTCGTAGCCGGGACACGCTGGAGGCCACCGCGAGGGAGCTTCGCGAATTGGCAAACGCCGAAGTCTATGCCGTGGTCGCCGACGTAACGACCGTAGAAGGACGGCAAGAGCTTCTCGAAGCGGAACCGAAAGCCGACATCCTCGTCACCAATGCAGGGGGACCGCCGCCTGGGCTATGGTCTGATTGGGAGACGAATGAATGGTTGAACGCACTGAACGCCAACATGCTGACCCCAATCTTGCTGATGAAAGCGGTTCTGCCCGGCATGATCGGTAGGAGCTGGGGGCGCGTCGTCAACATCACCTCCGCATCAGTAAAGTCACCGATCCCGGAGTTGGGCCTGTCCAACGCATCGCGCAGCGGACTGACCGGTTTCGTGGCAGGGACGGCGAGGCAAGTCGCGAAACATGGCGTAACGATCAACAACCTCCTACCAGGGTCGCATGAGACGGATCGTGTAGCCGTGCTTCTCCAGCGAAGGGCAGAAATGAAGGGCATCTCAATCGACCAGGCGCGGCAGGAGGCGCATGCGGAGAATCCGACCGGGCGCTTCGGCACGATTGAGGAGTTCGGCGCTACCGCGGCATTTCTTTGCAGCCAGTACGCAGGCTACATTGTCGGCCAGAATATCCTGCTCGACGGTGGCGCTTTCAGGTCGACGCTTGCTTGAGTTCCAACGTCTCGCGGCATGCGGCCCATTTGGCTAACTGCAATTCATGCTCGCAGACAGACGACATAATGGATGGAACCCGAACGGGAACGACACTCACTTAGAGGTCGTTCCCGTTCGGCGTCCAGATGGACTTTCCTTGTGTAGCATCACCTGTCCGGTGACAGGCTTAGGTCACACGCTGGAGTCATGCGGCAATAACTGAGCGACCGCACCGATATCTGTGCGGCTGCGAGAGATTTCAAGACTAGAGCCGGTGCAGACGAGGATAGCGTTCTGTGCTTCGAAAGTTGCGTAATGTATCGACTGGAATGCTGTTCTTCGGGACCGGGGTTCAGTCACACGCCATGCCCACACGCTACTCGAATAGTCCTCATCAAAAACTCGGCGTTTTCGAGGACCTGGCGAATTTCGCCACCCCTGCGGGTGAACCTACCACCGCCCCGACGTGCTGCGCGCTCGCTGGCGGAACGCATTGTAGCCGCCCGGCTGGGCGCTCAGCCTCGACGGTCTGAGCAGCCTCTGCGGCCAGATAGTGTCTACGACGGGCACAGGCATTGTTGCCCACGGTGGCTACAAGGAAGGCTGACAAACGCACGCCGGGGAGGCTGTTCGTGTCGACGTGAGACCAGAGGCCGTTGCTGGCGATCCGCGACGCCGACGGCCGTTGTCGGCGCGTAGGAGCGGCTTGCGTGGCCGGGGAAGTCATTTGGGACGATCATCAGCTCTCAACTTTTCCAAGTCAGGCATCTTCGATCCGAGCGCCTTACCAAGCGCCTTCACACCTTTGGCTGATAGCCTCAAGAGGCCGTTGCAAAGGCCTTCCTTCCAAGAATCTCCCCGATCCCACGCCTCTTCCCAAGCATCGACTAACTCGTATTCGTGGCGCGTCTCTACTAGGGCTTCGAATAGTAGGGAGGCCTGCACCAGGTCTTTGTCCGATTTCACGCGTCCTAGCGTGTCAGTGAGCCTTCTCGAGGCAACGATAAGCTTATGGACGGCATACCGCTCGGGAGCGGGGACCAGGACGTTCACGCCTTCGCGGAAGAGAAGCACCGTGCGGACAGGTTCGTAGATCAGGAAGTCCAGGAACCGGAGGTTTTCTGCCGAAGCGCCGCCGAGGGCGGGCATGGGAGACGGCTTGCCCGTGTATTCGTCCGATCCTCGGTTTCCAGTCAGGAACTCCACTCGGTAGCCCCTACCGTTCTGGAAGGCGACCACCTTGGCTTTGTCCGCTTGGTGCGGCACGGCCCGGAAATCGGGATCGACCGACTGGAGGATATCTAGAATGGGCGGAAGGCTGTCCTGCACCCCGGCCGAGATCGCGAAGTCTTGCGCGAAATCCGCGTCGCCTGTCTGCATGGCAGACGAGGGCAGTCGGACGCCAAGCATCCCCGCATAGGTGCTGAATGCCACCGACCCAATCAGCACCGCACGTAGCCGGAACAAGCCGGCGTCGGCAAGCGCCTTCGTGATATCGCCCGCGAAGGTGTCGGGACCGGGGAGACCGGCACGACGTAGCGTGCTCACCATGCGCCTCCGCTCCCGGAGATCGTCCTTGATCTGCTTGTGCGCCTTCACCCGTGCCGTGATCTCTTCGTCGCTTTCTGGACCGACATAGCTTCGCTTGTATTTGCCCTCGCCATCTGGGAGGTCGAAATACCAGTAATTGCGGTCTTTGACGGTCACGGTCACGAACCATCCTTCCATGGGGAAGTCTGCCAAAAACTGACCGTCGAGCGTCCGTTGCGTCAGCTCCGCGAACATCGTCCGATAGCTGATGTCGATCTCTCTCATCATTGGCATTTCGTCCTTTTGAAAGCGCCGACAAGCGCAGCGATCTGCCTGACGCGCGCTTCCCTTTGACCAAAGTCGTGGTCGCTCATCTTGGTCGCCGTTATAATTTTCTGCCAAGAACTTATAACGTTGTGAGCACACTGTCAATGTTATAAGTTTCTGCCAAAGTATTATAACCGCGCGCCGTCGGGGACCCCCGACGATGGATCAGCTCGGCAGCGCCTTGCGCACATTGGCGGGAATGCTAAACACGCGCGAGGAGGAGCTCTATTCCACGGAATGAATGGCACCGAATAGGGGCCGTACTGATCATCGCTTCTGGGTGTGCTGGGCAGGGTAGTGACGCTCGAGGTGATAATGGTGGGCCCGGCAGGACTCGAACCTGCAACCAACCCATCCTGGAATTCATTCCGATCGGCGTGTGACAATACCGGTCGCTCCCGCTGCGCCCGTTCCCGGTGGAGCGTTCGGCGCGGCCAAAATCGGTGTTGCCGACCAAAGGGGCCGACAGGCCAGGTACACGTTCGTCCCCGCGGCAATCTGGATCACGACGCTTCACTCATCCGCGGTCACTAGCTGGGCCGCTATATGCCGTTCGATCATTTCCTCCAGAATCGATCTTTGAGATTTTCCGTATCCGTCATCGCCGGCGATTCCTTCACGCGTCCGCACTTCAGTTCCCTCACAATTGATGGCAGGGGAGGCATTTTCTCCTGCCTATCCGGCGAGGACCGGGAGAGAGAGGGCCAGTTGAAAACCGGAGGGGGGATTGCCCACCCAAAGGACGGGCTGGATGGAGCGAAGCGGATCCGGCCGTGCTGCTCCGCTGAGCGTACGGTAGAGGTACGCCCAGTCGATGGGTATTCTCAAATATGGAGAGTTGAGCAACGACGTGGTCGAACCGACGGAAAAGCTGGACGTAGCAGCAGTGCCTGATCAGGAGCGCGGTTTCAGAGTGCGTCTTCTCGAAGAACGCGACACAGAATCGGTGCGTGTATCATTAAGCGGCACCACTTAACGACCGTGTTCCCTGATCATCTCAGCGTGCAACACCGGCATTAGAGGCTGACTCAAAAAGACCTCAGCAATATCTGTATCTTGCGAGCCGCCGCGTGAGGATGCGGATGTGGGCGATTGTGATCCATGCCTCGGCGGAGGCGATCGTTTTCTCCCAATCTTTGGCCAGTCTACGGCAACGACCGAGCCAGGCGAAGGTCCGTTCCACCACCCAGCGACGCGGCAGCACGGTGAAGCCCTTGCCCTTGTCGGAACGCTTGACGATTTCCATCGTCCACTGGCCGAACTTCGCCAATCTCCCCTTCAGCTTGTCGCCCGCATAGCCGCCATCGGCGAAGACATGTCGGAGCCAGGGCCAGCGGTGGCGGATTGATTTCAGGAGGCCGGATGCCCCATCACGGTCCTGAATGTCCGCGCCATGCACCACCAGGCCGACCATCAGCCCCAGCGTGTCGACAATGATGTGGCGCTTGCGCCCCTTGATCTTCTTGCCGGCGTCATAGCCCGAAATCCCGCCGCTTTCCGTGGTTTTCACGCTCTGGCTGTCGATCACGCCAGCAGACGGCGAGGCTTGCCGACCTTCCAACTCGCGCGTCTCCATCACAAGACGATGGTTGATCCCGCTCCATAAACCCGTCGCCCGCCATTCGTAGAAATAGGCCTGAACTGTCGTAAACGGCGGAAAGTCCTTTGGCAGCATTCGCCACTGACAACCCGTCGAAGCAATATAAAGCAGCGCATTCACGACCTCGCGAAGATCGGTACGACGTGGCCTGCCCAAACGCCTTGGCCCAGGTAGATAAGGCGAGATCAATCCCCATTCCCGGTCCGTCAGATCACTTGCATAACGACTCGCGCGTCGGGCATATTGCCGACGGGTGAAATCAGTCCAACCCATTGTGGTCTCCGTTCGTCCTAAGCAAACAAACAGAATCACAAATGACTGATTTCACTCAACTCTTTTTCGGTCAGGCTCT
>NZ_JBQENM010000059.1:0-8765 GCF_052044795.1 Ensifer sp. 22521 | reverse complement strand
CAGCTCACATGAGGATTTTGACGTCAAGATCGATCATCAATACATAGCGTTCTTTCTCCCATTTCTTGCAAACCCGTGGTCTGAGCCAGCATGCATGAGCCGGCGCGCATCCGTCGCCGGATCCAACTCACATTCGGTCGCCGTTATGTTCGACAGCACCACTATCCCGCTTGCGTAGCGGCAAGGCTCAGGAGAACGGAACCATTCTATAGGGCGGCATTTTAAGCCAAACTGCGACGAGGTTCGTTCACCGGATCCACCAGGATTGATCAGCCCTGGTGGATTTCTGGATTCGCTAAGGGCCGCCGTTAGGCGGTCTTCATCACAACGCCTTCAATGGTGACGCCTGCGGTAACGTATCTCCAAAGTGCGATCAGCAGTTTGCGCGCTAGTGCGACGATCGCGGTTTTCTTCAAACGTCCACCATTTGACTGGACCCGATCCACAAACCAGCGGCTGAGCACCGATCCCGGCTGGTTGCGCAGCCATAACCAGGCCAGCTGAATCATTGTCGTGCGCAATCGGGGATTGCCTGTTTTGGAAATGCCTTGTTCCTGATCGATGGTTCCGCTCTGCCAAGGGGTGGGTGCTAAGCCTGCGTAGGCAGCCACCTGTCGCCGATTGTCGAAATGCCGGCATAGCCCCTCGCTCCAGAGAATGGTGGCAAACTCAGCTCCAACACCCCTGATGGCCAGCAGCATTGCCGCCGGTGTTCCATGCGCAGAGCCTTCATGTACAGATAGCAAGGAATTCCGCTCGCTCTCCACCGCAGCGATCTGTTCAAGCAACAACTCAAGCCGATCGAGTTCACGCATTATTTGTGACTTGATATGCACCGGCAACGCGCGTCCGTCTCATCCGAGCGTTCGAAAAGGGTGGTGAGATGCGTGAGAGCAACCTCCGCCTAATCAAACTGACCTTTGAGGCCGCCGGCGTTGTTTTCCAGGACGAAGGCGAGCTTATCAGTGGCGGTCTGGGCGTACGCTTCCGGTCTTCATCCGCTGGAGATGGTTCGCACGGTTAGCCGCACAGCCAACCGATCGCAGTTCCGGTCGATACATTGTGCGATCCCAAAGGCACATTAGGGGAACAAACACCCTTACATCCCCCTGAAGCCGAGCATTGCCACGGCTTGCGACATGAAGTCGAGCTCGGGACGCGGGAGCTCTCATAATGTGCCGGGTAGGTCAAAACGGGCGGGTTGAACGGGTGGCAGGGATGTACCTGTCGAGGATTGCCGTGCTGCTGCTATCGACGGTGGCATGCCTGCATAGCAGAGAGCCAGGGTGGAGCCACTCGGGGACTTAAGAATTTGCAACTTCAGCGGTCCGCGATACTCTCGGGCCAGCGAGATTCGTTGACTAGGCGGAGGGGCCTGCCGGATGCCGTGCTACAAAGGCTTCACGTCTACACTTGCACTGGCTGCGTGTCTGCTGCTTGGTTCGCCGGTGGGGGCGGCGGACGGAACCGAGGTTAGCCCGCCGCCTGGAGTGGTCTCCGGTGATGGCGGATGGACCTTCAGTATCGCTCCCTATTTTTGGGCCGCCAGCCTGAAGGGAGACATAGGATTTCGCGGTCGACAACCGTTCGATGCGGACGTTCCGTTTCGCGATATTTTCGACAATCTTCGTTTCGGCGGGATGATCGTCGGGGAGGCCCACAATGGAACATGGGGCGTATTTTCCGACCTGATGTACCTCGACATTGAGGTAGACAAGTCGTTCTCGCGCACAATCGCCGGCGTCCCCGTCAGCCTGTCTGGATCGCTGGAAACCACCAGCGTGACGGCAACTTTCATGGGCGAATATCGCGTGCTTGCGGAACCGTCGGCGAGCCTCGACGTGATGGCCGGTGCTCGCATCTGGAGCGTCGACAATGAACTCGACATCGCCTTGTCAGCAGGCGGACCACCGCTTGCAGCTTTAAGCGGCAGTGACACGCAAACCTGGGTGGATCCTATGTTCGGCGTGAAGGGCCGGATCGATTTCTCACCATCCTGGCATTTAACTGGGTGGGGCATGATCGGCGGCTTCGGAGCCGCATCCGACTTCAGCTGGGATGTGCTTGGCGCAATCGGCTATCAGTGGACGCAATCTTTGTCGATCGTCGGAGGCTATCGCGCAGTCGGTGTGGACTACAGCAGGGACGGATTCACGTTCGACGTGATTGAGCACGGCCCGATCCTCGGGGCAGTGATCCGGTTCTAGGCACTCTCCAGGCGACGAGATTAGCTTCGCGGAAGGATCTGAAGGCAACCACGCGCCTTCCTTGTTCTGCCTTCGAGCGCTATCGAAACCGCTGCGCGCGGGATAAACGGCATCGAGAAGTTCCGGTTTTGGAACAACCCGACCGGCTTGTGTCGCGAGGAGGCCAGCAGTTCGAACGCCTTCGGCGCGTGCGCCGTCCGCCGTGTCGGCCGCCGGCGTCGGCCAGGCCGTGTTCACGACGCAGCAAACCGATCGCAACGGCTTTGCCGCCGTGGTCGATCGCTTCATCGAACACAATCCGCGGAGGTGAACCGCCGCTTGTCAGCGGGCGTGAGGGGCTCGAAACCTTGAGGGTGATCGATGCGGTAAAACGCTCGGCCGCAACGGGAGAACGTATTGCGTTGAACTGACACCCCCTGAGCAATGTTAAACGCAACCGCCCGCTCGCCCTCCGCGTCTCCTTGCATCCGATGCGAGGAGAACGCCGGCTCACCACCGACTAACGAGCAGTGCGGCGGTCCTATTTTCGCGCGCTCCTGTTCGAGACCGCTGGCAGTTTACCCACTTCGACATTCCTCAAATCGGCTGGATGCGCCGCATGTCGGATAGCTGGCTACGCTCGATTTAGGCATCGCCCTTCTGGGTGACTGCTTGGAGCCGACTTAGGCGAGAAATCAACGTCCGCCTTGAGCGTACCTTTTTGTCATTCGGTACTTGGGTCCGGATGTCCGCACTGGGTCAAAACAGCCATCCCCTTGATGATTCGGAAAATGCCGCAACGGGTGGTGAGCGGAAGTTCGATGTGGAGATGCCGGACGGCACCTTCGCCAAGCAGTAGCTTAGCGTGGCTAGAGGTGGCGATGGAGGGAGTGATGGCTAACGATATTGTGGCTACCCTGGGAGCAGTGTGCGGAACAGGCTTCGGCATCTTAATGTTCGGACTTGGATTCCCCGTGTGGACCGTCCGTTCCATTCCTGTAATTGTGGCACATGGCTGGTTGCGCGAGAAACCTGCCGGTGAAGGCTAAGGCTCTCTGTAACGAAACGCAGATGGCGATCGAAGTTCCCTAAAGGACAATAGCCAGCCAGCGACGCGCTTGCCAAAATCCCCGTCCACAGACGCACGACTGCGTGCGCCTCAATATGGCGGGGAGAGAGCCATGAGCGGATCGCTTAGACTTTGGGCACTTGTGCTTGGTGCAGTTTTCGCCGCAGGGTTGGGTGGCACATCCACCGCGCAGGAGCCGCAGCATTTCAGTCCGAAGGGAAAGATGCCTTCGCAATACACGATCGAGGCGCAGCAACAGCAGCGCCAGCTTCTGCCTTTTGCCGACAGGCAGGACTTTGAGGAAGCCGAGCGCGGCTTTATCGCTGCCCCGCCTTTCCGCAAGATCATGAACGATAAAGGCGATGTGGCTTGGAACATGGACAACTGGGACTTCCTCTTGAAAGGGAAGGATTTCGACAGCATCCACCCATCCCTGCAGCGTCAGGCTCTCCTCAACATGGAATATGGACTGTTTGAAGTTGTTCCGGGCATCTATCAGGTGCGCGGCTTCGACCTCGCGAACATATCGTTCATCAAGAGCGAGACCGGTTGGATCGTGATCGATCCACTGACTGTCAAGGAAACGGCGCGTGCCGCACTCAAATTCATCAACGAAAAGCTTGGCGAGCGACCCGTCGTTGCGGTGATCATTTCCCATTCCCACGCCGACCACTTCGGCGGAATTCGCGGGGTTGTCGATGATGCTGCCCTTGCAGCCGGAAAGGTCCAGATCGTTGCCCCCAAGGGGTTCATGAACGAGGCAATCGCGGAAAACCTCTACGCCGGCAACGTGATGACCCGCCGCAAGACCTACACCTACGGCGACCTTGTGCCACCGAGCCCCTACGGCAATGTCGATGCGTCGATCGGCAAGGCGGCTGCTAGCGGCGATGTCGGCATCCTGCCCCCCACCATCAGCATCGAACAGCCTATTGAGGAATTGACCATCGACGGCGTAAGGATGGTTTTTCAAAACACACCGGGCACCGAAGCGCCAGCGGAGATGAATACCTGGTTCCCCGACTTCAAGGCATTCTGGGCGGCGGAAAACATCGTCAATAGCCTGCACAATATTCTTACGCTGCGAGGGGCGCCGGTGCGGGATGCCCTAGCGTGGTCGCAATACATCAACGTTGCGCTATACCGGTTCGGCAATCAGGCGGATGTGATGTTCGCATCCCATAGCTGGCCGCGGTGGGGAAAAGAGCGGATTGCCGAGGTGATGCGCGCACAACGCGACATGTATGCGAACTTGAACAACCAGGTACTGCACCTGGCGAACACTGGCATCACCATCAACCAAATTCACAACGTCTACGCACCGCCGAAAAGCCTGCAGGAACAATGGTATGCGCGCGGCTACCACGGCTCCTACCTGCACAACAGCCGTGCTGTCATCCAGCGCTACCTCGGTTTCTGGGATCTGAACCCTGCGACATTGGTCCCGCTATCGCCGGAGGAGTCTGCACCGCTTTACGTGGAAATGATGGGCGGCGCCTCCAAGGTGATGGCGAAAGGCCGTGATCTCTATGCCGAGGGCCAATATCGCCTTGCAACCGAGATTCTAAACAAGCTGGTCTATGCTGAACCGGACAATCAGGACGCAAAAGATCTGCTCGCTGACACCTACGAGCAGATGGGCTACCAGTTCGAGAGTCCCAGTCTCCGAAACAGCTTCCTGGCCGGCGCCAAGGAACTGCGTGACGGCGTCATCGCCGTGAAGGCTGCAAAGGCGGGCAGTCCCGACTTTGTGCGCGGTACCAGCACCGAGTTGTTCCTCAATTACCTCGGCATCCAGATGGACAGCCGCAAGGCGGAAGGCATGCATTTCAAGATCAACCTCTCGACGCCAGATAACGGCGAGAAGTTTGTCGTCGAAATGAGCAATGCCACACTGACGACGATCTCCGGCTTCCAAGCGGAAGACGCTGATTTGACGATAACAATCGACCGACGCGAGTTGGAGGATGTGATGATTGGGACGGCGAAGCTGTCAGACAAGGTGTCTGCCGGGAAGGCAAAAATGGAAGGCAATCCGCAAGTGCTTGCTCAGCTTGGCTCGACAATGGTCACGTTTGACAACTGGTTCGAGGTTTTGCCGGGCACGAAGAAGCGCGAGGCGCTGCCGAAGGCTGAGCTCTTACAGGACGACGCGACCTACTATGAGGGTCCCTAGAAGGCTCCCGTAGGACCCTGGAGCCACAACAAAGGAGAGCCACGGGGGGGTAATTCCGATAGTGTCCTCTATGGGCCGACTCACGCCGTAGCGTCAACAAACTCGAATGTCCGCTCGGGATCGATCTTTTGTTGCTCAGAGGCCGAAAAGGGGTGGGTAGCCGCTCGGCTTAGGTCTGGAACACGGTGATTGCTGCTTTCCCCCAGCTAGATGCGGCCGGGGTGAAGCAGCGGGGCTAGTGACAGCTTGAGAACTGCGCCGATAACCAGCATCCAGAATGGAACAGTGAACCCCCCGGTGCTGTCGCGCGCCACGCCAAGCAAGAATGGACCCAAGGCGCCTGCGAAGTAACCAATGCCCAGAACAAAGGCTGTCCAGGAGTTCGCTTCGTTTGCAGCCTCCGACGCCAAGGGCGATCAGGGGAATGAAAAGATACGGCATCGGCGGCGTAAGACCAATCGCCAAGATACCGAACAGAGACGTAGACGCGAACAGGGCAATCAGGCGCCGCCGATCGTTGTTCCGACTGATGAAACCGGCAAGCGGATTTGCAACCATGAATGCAGCAGTGAAACTGGCGAGGAGTAACGCCGCATCCGTGCCGCTCATGCCGCGCTCCATATACATGGGCGCAGTCCAGGCGATCAGAGCAAAGAACAGGAAGTTGTTCTGCGCGAAATAAGACGCGGCCAGCCACGCCAGTCGGTTGGTGAACGGGAGCGAACTACCCTTCTGGGGAGCAACCGTGCCTGGCTTAACCGTCCCGGCTCGCCGTTCCGCTCGCGCAATGACCATCCAGGCACCGATCGCGATAAAACCAGGCAGGGTGAAGATGCCCGCACCAATTCTCCATCCGCCGCTTGCTACAGCCAGAGGTCCGGCCAGCGCAGCAGATATTGTGCTCCCCAGCCCGATCGCGGAGGCATAGATCCCCGTGAACAGTGCCACATGGCGCGGATAGTTCTTCTTGATGAAGCCGGCGACCAAGGCCCAGCAACGTCAATTCCCGCACCCCCACCCGCTGTGGCGGCGAAGAGTGACGTAACATTCTCCGCGAACGCACGCGCGAGAGTGGCGATGGTAAGGGTGGCGAGCGCAACCAGCATCACCTTGTCGCGCCCGAAGCGGCGGTGCATCAGCATGCCAAGAAAAGCGCCCGTCCGACCTTCGCCGCACGCCACCAAGAAGGTCGATCACGGCGTGTTTGATGCGCTCGATCTCGATGCTTAATGATGGCCTCCGCCAGATCCCTGCCTTCCGGGGCGGCCGCTGAGATCGATCTCGCTTTGCGCCTGCCCTGGCGACGCCATGTTGGACCTTTGCAACGCGCATCAGCAGCTCAATCTGCGGGTCAGGGCACCGCAGGGGGGGGTGGCTTGCCCGCCTGCAGGCTGACGCCCGCCGCCTTGATGAAGAAAGTGCGGTGAAGGAGGCCACCGCAGCCGGTGACGGTGCAGCTCAAAAGGAATTCTCTAATAGATTTTAAATCGCACTCACAATGGTAGCGGGCGAGGCGATAGGTTGAACCATTTCACAAAGCAGTAGGCGGTTGCTCATCTATTGCGGTGACCATGCGATGATCCATTAATTCGACTAGCCGCCCAGCCGAACGTCTGCTTGGCGCTTCTAGCTTCCAGTGGATACATTATGCGACTTTCGAAGCACATAACGGCAACAGCCAACTCCGGACACTCGCCGGCGGATCGGAGCAAACGCCACACGGGGTCGAGGCTATGTTCGGCTAACCTCTCCCCGCAAGGGTTGGGCTTGCCGCGGCTCGGCCTGGCGACTATATGGTGGCAACGTGCTGCAACGACGCCGCTGCCCCCACAGTCGACGACCCGGATAACGTCAGGCGATTGGCATGCCAGCGAAGGTGGTCATCCATAAAGGTTGAGATGAAATTGTATGAGTGGTCGTAGCCGTCGTGCATGCGCAAGGTGAGCGGAATACCAGCTCTGTCGCAGGCGTCCTCGAACAGCCACGGCCTAAGACCTTCGTCCAGGAATTGATCCGAGGCTCCCTGATCGATGAGAAACTCGGGAAAGCGCTTGCCGCCTTCCACGAGGCGCGTCGCGTCATAGTAATTCCATTTGCCTTCATCCGCTCCAAGATAGAGTGACAGGGCGGGTTTGGACCACTCGGCTGTCGATGGTTCCACGATGGGCGCAAAAGCGGAGCAGCTTTTGAAGCGCCCAGGATTCTTCAGTGCCATGATGATTGCGCCATGTCCGCCCATCGAATGCCCCATGATCGCCTGTCGGCTCATATCGGCCGGGAAATACGTCTCAACGAGCGCCGGCAATTCGTCGATGAGATACGAATACATCCGGTAGTTCTTGGAAAATGGCTCTTCGGTGGCATCAACGTAAAAGCCCGCGCCCTTGCCGATCCGCCAATTGTCGGGCACGTCATCAACCTCGCCCCGAGGGCTTGTGTCAGGGCATACCACGATAAGCCCAAGTTCTGCGGCCATCCTTCGGTATTCGCCCTTATCCATCACATTTGCATGGGTGCACGTCAAACCCGACAGAAACCACAAAACAGGTCGTGGACTTGATGCCGCTTGCGGTGGCACAAAAACTGCAAAGGTCATTTCGCACGCGCAAACGCTGGATGAATGTTGATAGACCCCTTGCACGCCGCCGTGCGCCTTCGAGACCGAAACGGTTTTCATCTGTCTACTTTCGCCAATCATCAAAGTGGTCGTGGCGGCGCAACGAGTGTTTGGAGATAACGATTGCGCCGCCACTGGCGCCGGGGTTCTGGAGGAAACAAGTCCTGGCGCGTCGGTCGATCAGGGGTTTTCGTGCCTCTACCCCTGAAATCCGAACACTAGAAAAGCACCACGCTGCGGATGCTTTCGCCGGAATGCATCAGCTCGAAGCCCTTGTTGATGTCTTCGAGCGGCATGGTGTGGGTGATCATCGGATCGATCTCGATCTTGCCCTCCATGTACCAGTCGACAATCTTCGGCACGTCGGTGCGGCCGCGCGCGCCGCCGAAGGCGGTGCCCATCCAGCTGCGGCCGGTGACGAGCTGGAACGGCCGGGTGGAGATCTCCTGGCCGGCGCCGGCGACGCCGATGACGACGGACTTGCCCCAGCCGCGATGCGAGGCTTCGAGCGCCTGGCGCATCACCTTGGTGTTGCCGGTGCAGTCGAAGGTGTAGTCGGCGCCGCCGATCTGGTCGGCCCCACGCTTCGTCATGTTGACGAGGTAGGGAACGATGTCGTCGCCGACGTCCTTCGGATTGACGAAGTGGGTCATGCCGAAGCGCTCACCCCAGGCCTTCTTGTCGTTGTTGAGGTCGACGCCGATGATCATGTCGGCG
>NZ_JBQENM010000058.1:0-9482 GCF_052044795.1 Ensifer sp. 22521 | reverse complement strand
CGCGTCTCCGACAATGCCATGGAGATGGCGGAACGCCGGGCGCAGGGGTTTCACGCCTGCAAGATCAAGATCGGCTTTAGCATCGACGAAGACCTGCGCGTCATCCGTGCCGTGCGCGAGGCGATCGGCGATGAAATGCGGCTGATGATCGATGCCAATCACGGCTACACCGTCACCGAGGCGATCCGCCTCGGCAAGGCGGCGGCGGACTACGATATCGACTGGTTCGAGGAGCCAGTGGTGCCGGAACAGCTTTCGGCCTATCGCGAGGTGAGAGCCGGGCAGCCCATCCCGGTTGCCGGCGGCGAGACCTGGCACACCCGTTACGGCATCTGGCCAGCGATCGAGAGCCGCGCCGTCGACATCCTGCAGCCGGATCTCTGCGGCTGCGGTGGGTTCTCCGAGATGGCGAAGATTGCAAGTCTTGCGACGTTGCATGGCGTTCGCATCGTGCCGCATGTCTGGGGTACCGGCGTGCATCTTGCCGCTGCGCTACAGTTCATGGCGGCGATGACGCCAGATCCGGTGCGGGTAAACCCGATAGAGCCGATCATGGAGTTCGACCGGACGGAGAATCCCTTCCGCCAGGCGGTGCTGAAGACGCCGATCGAAACCGTGAATGGTGTCGTTGCCATCCCGGACGCGCCCGGTCTCGGCATCGAGATCGATCGCGGTGCGCTCTCGGAATTCAAAGTATCTCAAGGGTGAGAACAGCGCGGGAGGCCAACGCGCCAACCACGCGCTCCCCCAGCAGGCGGGACGTGCGTTGATCTCAACGGTGCCGACCGCGTCTCCTACTGGTTGGCCGCAAGTCCGTCCGCGAGCGCAAGTGCTTGCTCGGGTTCGTCAAGCTGCATCAAGCCACCATCTCGACTCTGGCGCACCTTGTTCAGGTGATCGCGCGGACTGAGGCCCAAGGTCCGCTTGAACATGCGGGAGAAGTAATAGGGATCGGAATAGCCGACTTCGGTTGCGGCAGCCGCCACGGAAAGACCAGCCTCAAGGAAATGCATGGCGCGCTCCATGCGTTTCAGTTCCTGGTACTTTCGCGGCGTGCGGGTCACTCGCTTCTGGAATTCGCGCAGGAAGTAGTCGCGATTATAGGGCGATGCATCGACCGCTCGTGTCGCAATCTCCGGATCGAGCGGGTTGGCGGAGATCATCGTGGCAGCTTTCATGACAGCAAGGTCGATCGCATCGGCGCCCTCGGGCTGATAAGTGGCGTGGTCCCGCCATCCGATGAATGCGTCCTCGATAAAAGCAATGAGCAGCACCATGAAGAGATGATGCTGACCGAGCGTGACGGAGGAGGGAGGCACACTCTGGCGATAGTGCCGGACCAGCGGTTCGAGAAGCGCCCAGCGCGTGAGGCGCAATTTCGGTTGTAGGTCCATCTGCGCGATAAGGTTATGGCGCCCGTAGATATCGAGCGTAAAGTGCTGCGCAACGCCGAGGTAGGTCTCCCGCCCCTCATTCCATCCGACGAAACGCTGGCCACGCAAAATCAGCATCGCGTCACCCGGCTCCATGATCCGAGGTTCGCCGTCTATCAGGTAATGCCCGCGCCCTTCGAGGCAGATCACAAGGTCATCGACCTCATTGGACTTGTCGATCCGCCAGGTGTGCGAGTGCTCCATGCGGATAGCGGCTCGCGTCAGATTGAGGCTCAGCGCCGTCGGTGGAATCGCAGAGAGAATGCCACCTTCAATTTCGTCCATCTTTTTCCTCGCCTTTGTGAATTCATTCTGCAGGAGAGATGGGTGATTGTCACCGCATAAGCCGCTTGTGCGCACCGTATCGTCTGGGAGGAGGGATCGGTTCGTGGCGAAAAAGGGAGAGTCCTGCTTTCGTCCGTGCCGATCCGGGAGCGTAATTTGTACGAAACTGTATCTATAAAGGCAGCATTTCGGTGCCCTCCGGGAGGAGCGGCATGAAAGGACACCGCCTTCTCGGGCTCGGCTATCTGGCGCCCTACGTCATCGGCCTTCTGATTTTCACGGCCATCCCGTTCATCAGCTCGTTCTACCTGAGCTTCACCAGCTACGACCTGATGAGCGAGCCGCGCTGGACGGGGCTCGCCAACTACGAGCGGCTGTTTACCCGTGACCGCACCTTCATCAAGTCGTTGAACGTCACGCTGCTCTACGTGTTCCTGACCGTGCCGTTGAAGCTCGCCTTTGCACTCTTCATCGCCGCGATCCTGAATTACCGGTTGAAATTTATCGGCCTCTTCCGAACGGCGTTCTACGTGCCATCGATCCTTGGAGGGTCGATCGCCATCGCCGTCCTGTGGCGCTACGTATTTGCTTCGGAGGGACTTGCGAACATGATGCTGGCCACGCTGGGGCTTGCCCCGGTCGACTGGTTCGGCGATCCGACCAATGCGCTTTTCACCATCACGCTTCTGCGCTGCTGGCAGTTTGGTTCGGCGATGGTGATCTTCCTGGCAGCACTGCAATCGATCGACAAGTCGCTCTACGAGGCAGCGGCGATCGATGGCGCGGGCAAGGTGCGGACCTTTTTCTGGATCACCCTGCCGCTGCTGACTCCCGTGATTTTTTTCAACCTCATCATGCAGATGGTGCAGGCGTTCCAGGAGTTCAACGGCCCCTACATCATCACTCAGGGCGGTCCTCTGAAGGCCACATACCTGCTGCCGCTCTACATCTATGACGAGGCGTTCAAGAAGTTCAACATGGGTTATGCCTCGTCCATAGCCTGGGTGCTCTTTGCCATCATTACCGTGCTGACCCTCGTCGCCTTCTGGTCTTCGAAGAAGTGGGTCTTCTACGCCGGCGACAAGAGGAACTGAGCCATGGTCGATCTTCAAACGTTCAACGGCCACCAGGCCGTACGCAGGGCAAGGCTTCGCCTGCTGTCGGCGACAGTTCGCTACGTGCTGCTCTTTTCAGTCGGTTTCGTCATGCTTTATCCGCTGATCTGGCTGGTCGGCGCGAGTTTCAAGACCAACTCGGAGATTTTCGCCGGCGCTGGCTTCCTGCCAGACAACCCGACCGCCGACGGCTACATCAAAGGCTGGCAGACTTCGACGCCCTATGCCTTCGGCCGGTTCTTCTGGAATTCGTTCCTGATCATCCTGCCGAAGGTGATCGGTACGGCGATCTCCTGCACCATGGCGGCCTACGCTTTCGCGCGGTTCGATTTCCCGTTCAAGAAGATCCTCTTCGCTTCGGTGATCGCGATCCTGCTTTTGCCGAATGTCGTGACGCGCATCCCGCAATACATCCTGTTCCGCGATCTCGGCTGGCTCGACAGTTTCCTGCCGCTATGGGTGCCCTCAGCCTTTGCCGGCGATGCCTTCTTCGTCTTCATGCTGGTGCAGTTCCTGCGCTCTTTGCCGGCAGACATGGAAGAGGCGGCGCGCGTCGATGGCGCAAACAGTCTCCAGACGCTCGTCTACATCGTCGTTCCGATGCTGGCGCCGGCGCTGATCTCCGTCTGCCTGTTCCAGTTCATGTGGACGATGAACGATTTCCTCGGGCCGCTGATCTATCTGTCCTCGGTCGACAAATATCCCGTGAGCCTCGCGCTCAAACTCTCCATCGACACCACAGAAGCCTTCGAATGGAACCGCATTCTCGCAATGTCGGTGCTGACGATCACACCGGCTTTGGTCGTGTTCTTCGCTGCGCAACGGTATTTCATTGAAGGGATCTCCTCCGGGGGAGTCAAAGGCTGACCATGGCAAAGGTTCAACTGAAAAACCTCGAAAAGATCTATGGCGGCGCGTTCAAGGCCGTCCACGGCATCAATCTCGACATCGAGGATGGCGAGTTCATGGTCTTCGTCGGCCCCTCCGGCTGCGCCAAGTCGACCACCTTGCGCATGGTCGCGGGGCTCGAGGAGATCTCGGGCGGCGAGATCGTGATCGGCGACCAGCGCGTCAACGATCTGCCGCCCGGCAAGCGCTCGATCGCCATGGTGTTCCAGAACTACGCGCTCTATCCGCACATGAAGGTGCGCGGCAACCTCGCATTCGGGCTGAAGATTGCCGGCAAGCCGAAGGCAGAGATCGACGCAGCTATCAAGCACGTCGCCAGGATCCTCGAGATTGAGCCGCTGCTCGACCGGTTGCCGAAGCAGCTCTCCGGCGGTCAGGCGCAGCGCGTGGCGCTCGGGCGCGCGCTCATCAAGAAGCCGGGCGTCTTCCTTTTCGATGAACCGCTCTCCAATCTCGATGCCAAGCTGCGGGCCTCGATGCGGGTGCGCATCACCGATCTGCACAGACAGCTGAAGGCCGAAGGCCTGTCTTCGACGGTGATCTACGTGACCCACGACCAGACGGAAGCCATGACCATGGGAGACCGGATCTGCGTCATGCAGGCTGGCCGAATCATGCAGGTGGCGACACCCAAGGAGCTCTACAATCGACCGGCAAACCTGTTTGTCGCCGGTTTCATCGGAAGCCCCGAGATGAACCTTGTCGATGCGACGCTTCAAGGTGGCGAACTCCAGATCGGAGGCCAGCGGCTGGCGCTTGGCGCCCATCTCGAGCGCAGGCTTTCGGCGAGACCTGCTGAGGCCGTGCTCGGCATGCGCCCGCAACATCTTTCGCTCGTCGCCGATGGGCCGGGTCTGTCTGCAAGGCTCAGCAATGCAGAGTTCATGGGGCACGAAGTCTACCTGCATGCCGACCTTGATGGCCGCAAGCTGGTGAGCGTCGTGGGCGCCGCCGAGTTCGAGGCACTTGGCCAATCGGACGTGATCCGCCTGCGCCCGGATCCTGATCACCTGCATGTTTTCGACAAGACCGATGGCCGCAACGTCTCGCTGTGAGGAGGCAGCGTTCGGCCCCATTCCAAGGAGGAGAAATTCGATGAGAACGAAAAGAATGATCGCAGCACTGGCCACTGTCGCCTATGGCGCTCTGGCCTTTGGCACGACGGCGCACGCCGCCGAACTGCGTATGGCCTGGTGGGGCGGCGAGAGCCGCCACGTCGCCACCCAGAAGGCGATCGCCGCCTGTGGCGAAAAATACGGCCACACGGTCAAAGGCGAGTTCACCGGCTTTGACGGTTACCTTGAAAAGCTGACGACCCAGATGGCCGGCAAGACCGAAGCCGATATCATTCAGGTCAACTGGCCGTGGTTGCCGTTGTTCTCGAAGAATGGCGACGGTTTTGCCAATCTGCGCAAGCTCAAAGCGATCGATCTTTCCAACTGGAGTGAGGCGGATCTGTCGGCCGGTTCGATGAACGGCGTGCTGCAGGGGCTTTCGGTTTCGACGACGGGCCGCGTCTTCTTTTTCAACGCCACGACCTTCGAAAAGGCAGGCGTCGCCATTCCGAAAAGCTGGGACGAATTCTTTGCGGCAACGGCGACCATCAAGGAGAAGCTCGGCAAGGACTACTACACCTTCAATGCCGTCAAGGAGACGGCGCAACTCCTGACGACCCTGGCTGTCGTCCAGAAGACCGGGAAGGATCTGGTCGATCCCGCGACCAATCGCGTTGCCTGGACACCGGAGGAGCTTACGGAGGGCATATCGTTCCTGGGTAAGCTGGTCGAGACCGGGGCGATCAGGTCGCAGAAGGAAGAAGCAGCCGATGGCAACGTCAATCTGTTCGAAAAGCCCGCCTGGGCCGACGGCAAGATTGCCGGCTCCTACGAATGGGATTCGACCTATTCGAAATATTCAGACCCGTTGAAGGACGGTCAGGTCTTGAAGCCCGTGGCAATGCTGAAGCTTCCGAATGCGGTGACGGAAGGCGTCTATCGCAAGCCCTCCATGGTCTTCTCGATCTCAAAGAACTCCAAAGACCCCGATGCGGCAGCGCAGATCGTCAATTGCCTGCTGAACGAACCGGAGGGCATCGATGCTCTAGGCACCTCGCGCGGCTTGCCGGCGTCGAAGGCCGCCGCTGCCCGCCTCGGTGACAAGGGCGAGCCGGAAGTGCGCGCAGCAAACGCTATCGTCGTTGCCGCAAGCGGTCCGGCCGTCTCGCCTTTCAACGAGCATCCGGAGGTGCGCGCAGCCTTCATCGATACGCTGGAGGAGTACGCCTATGGCCAGCTGAAGGCGGATGAGGCAGCCGCACAGATCATCGATACGGTGAACGACGTGCTTGCCGAGTTCGATTGATCGTCAGATGTCCCGCCACGGTTTCCGCGGCGGGTCCACTCTACCGGAAAAGCCAAGAGAACGAGACCATGATCCGACCGTCCATCATCGCGCTGTCAGCGCGAACGGCAGCGCTTTGCCTGCCTAAAGCCGGAGCGCTCTATCGCGTGCCTGAGCCCGCTTCCTGGCGGCTTTCGGCGTTGACTGGCGACGGCGACGTGCGCGAAGGCGCGGCGACGACGGTCGTGAGCGTTTTTCACGATCTGCAGCCCGGTGGTCGCTACCGGCTCGAGGTCGAAGGGTTCCAATCGCTCGAGTTCGAAACGGCAGCCTGCGCCGGTCTGATCGATCCAACCGCATTCGGGCTTGTGCAGGGTGTGCGTCACAACGACCTTGAGGGTGCCCGCGCCAATGCCGCCGCACTGGCGGATGCCGTCGTCGCCGTGCCGGACGGCGGCACGCTGCGCCTGCCCGAGGGAGACTGGACGGCCTTTCCTGTCCGGCTCAAGGGCGGCATGACCCTCAACCTTTCCAAGGGAGCGATCCTTAGGGCACCTTCAGGTCGCACGGGTTGGCCCATCCTCGACGCACGCGACGCGGAAGGCAAAATGCTCGGAAGTTGGGAGGGACTACCCTCCGCCTGTTTTTCTGCTCCAATACATGCCATCGGCGCTGAAAGCCTGGTGATCGAGGGCGAGGGCACGCTCGACGGATCCGGAGACCTGGGTGATTGGTGGAGCTGGCCGAAGGAAACCCGTAACGGCGCTCGCCGCCCGCGCGGCCTCCACCTCGTTTCCTGCACGGACGTGAAATTGCTTGGCTTTACGATCCGCAACGCGCCGTCCTGGACAGTCCATCCGCAAGGTTGCAGCCGGCTGGTCGCTGCAGGCCTTACCGTGGCTGCCCCGCCCGACAGCCCGAATACCGATGGATTCAATCCCGAAAGCTGCCGCGACGTCACGATCACCGGCGTGCGATTTTCCGTGGGGGACGACTGTATCGCAGTCAAGGCGGGAAAGCGCGGGCCAAATGGAGAAGACGACCACCTTGCCGAAACTCGCGGCATCCGTGTCACCCATTGCCTGATGGAGCGCGGCCACGGCGGCCTCGTTATTGGCTCGGAAATGTCCGGCGGCGTGCACGATGTCGCCGTCGAGGACTGCGAGATGATCGGCACCGATCGCGGCTTGCGTCTGAAGACAAGGCGCGGTCGCGGCGGCTCGATCACGAACATTGCCATGCGGCGAGTTCTCATGGATGGCGTCGAGACGGCGCTATCGGCCAACGCCCATTATCATTGCGACGCGGACGGCCACGATGAGTGGGTGCAATCGCGCCGGCCGGCTGCTACCGGCCCGGGAACCCCAATCATCGATGGTGTCACCGTTGAGGACGTCGAAATCCGCAAGCTCGCGCACGTGGCAGGGGCATTTCTCGGGCTGCCGGAAGCACCGATCCGCAACACCAGAGTTCGCCGGTTGAAGATCGCGTCCTATCGCGGCGACGCGACCGCTACGCCTCCGATCATGGCTGACCGGGTGCGACCGATGCGGCACGAGACGATCGTCGCCGAGTGCGCCGATGTCGACTGCGATGAACCTGCGCTCTTGAGCAAAGCCTCGATTTCCGTTTCCTTTGAATGAGATATCCGATGGACCCGACCACCTATTTCGACCAGTTCGCGCGACGCTACACTCCCTATAAGGGGGGAAGCTGGTGCTATGAGGACGGCTGCATTTACCGCGGTCTTCGCCTTCTTTTCGAGGCGACCGGCGAGGAGCGCTGGAGCGAGCACCAGCGCCGGCTTATCGACCGCCAGGTCGCTCCCGACGGCACACTGCTCGGCTACGATCCTGCGGAGTACAATATCGACAACATCCTTGCAGGGCGCGTCCTATTCCCGCTCGCCGTAGAAACAGGGGATCCCCGCTACAAGAAAGCGGCAGATCATCTCGCAGGCCAACTCGAAACCCATCCGCGCATTCCCTCCGGCAACTATTGGCACAAGCAGCGCTACGCTAACCAGGTCTGGCTCGATGGTCTCTATATGGGTCTCCCGTTTCAGATCGAATACGCACTTGCGACCGACAATCCGGCTCTGATTGCCGATGCGCTTCAGCAGTTCGCGACAGCACTTGCGCTCACCGCGACCGCCAAGGGCCTCTACGTGCACGGCTATGATGACAGCCGGAAGCAAAGTTGGGCGGACCCAATTACAGGCAGGTCGCCGGCGGTCTGGGCCCGGGCCGTCGGCTGGCTGGCAATGGCACTGGTTGATGCGCTGGCGCTTCTGCCCAACGACAGGGCGACCGCAGCGCTACGTTCGAGGACCAACCTGCTGCTTGACGAGTTGATGGCACGCCAGACGCCGTCCGGCCTCTGGACGCAAGTCCTCGATGAACCCGATCTGGCAGGCAATTATGAGGAAAGCTCTGCCTCTGCCATGTTTGCCTACGCATTGCTGCGCTCCGCCCGATTGGGTCTTTCTCAGGCTGATCGAGCCATCTTGGCCGGCCAGCGCGCCCTCAATGCACTGGTTTCGAGGCGCCTTGTCGTTGATAGTGAGGGTGTCACTCGACTGACAACAATCGTCGGTGTCGCTGGCCTCGGCGGCTTCGAAGGCAACTATCGCGACGGCTCGCCCGGCTACTACCTCTCGGAGCAAGTGGTGGCCGATGACGCCAAGGGCGTCGGACCTCTGATGATGGCCTTTGCCGAGAGTGCGAGGCGTTGTGGTTAAGCCGCACCCGAGGCGGCGAACTGCCTAAGTCATCGGTTGCTCCGCCGGGGCCGTGCAGACGGCAATGTTCTTATTTTATCCTACCAGATGGTGTAACGGGCGGAACCCGGCCCGGCAGGTTTGAAGGGCCGGTGGTCGTCCCTCACAATGATGGTGTCGCGGATTCAGGAGTGGCCTGCTCCATAGCATCACGGAGAAACGACCATGAAGCAGTATGCGGGCATCGACGTATCATTGGAATACTCGAGCGTGTGCGTGGTGGATGCGGATGGCCGGATCATCCGGGAAGCGAAGATCCTCAGCGAACCCGATGCGCTGATCGCCTGGTTCGGCGCGCACGGCGTGGCGATGGGGCGCATTGGACTGGAGGCCGGCCCCCTGTCGCAGTGGCTCCATGCCGGGATGGTAGCTGATCGAGACGCGCCACGTGCGTGCAGCCTTCAAGACGATGCCGGTGAAGACCGACAAGAAGGACGCCCGGGGCATTGCGCAGTTGATGCGGCTTGGCTGGTTCAGACCGGTCCACTGCAAATCTCTGGCCGCCCAGGAGGTGCGTGCACTGCTGACCGCCCGCAAGCTCATTCAGGGTAAGCTTCACGACATCGAGATGAGCATCCGGGGCATCCTGCGCGGCTTCGGCCTCAAGGTCGGGCCGACGAC
>NZ_JBQENM010000057.1:0-9813 GCF_052044795.1 Ensifer sp. 22521 | reverse complement strand
TGTGGAAATCGCCCGGATTTAGGCCCTGCTCGCTGAGACGCCAGATGACAAGAGGGATCCCGTTGGGCGAGAATTCCCGCGTCATCATGAGGGGAAAACAATGACAACAACCAATGAGATTGCAGAAAAGATCGCGACCGAACATGGCTTGACCAAAGTCCAGAGCAAGGCGGTTGTCGAGGCAGTCTTCGCCGCCGTCACCGCTGCCGCCACATCCGGCGCCGAAACATCGATCCCGGGCTTTGGCAAGTTCAAGGTCAAGGACACGCCTGAGCGCGAGGCGCGCAATCCGGCAACCGGTGCGACGATCAAGGTTGCTGCTGCGAAGAAGTTGTCCTTCGCGCCGGCCAAAGCTCTCAAGGACGCGCTGAACGGCTGATGCGCATGGGAGGTTCGGGTGAACGAGGAAGGTCCGAAGACTGTTGAGGGCGTTACGGCCTCAACACGTCAGACCGATGCTTCCCGCGCTGCGGACGATTGCGGATTGCACGGCAGAACCGGCGGGCAGAGGCACTTGAGCGAGCTGGGACCCGAGGCGGCTTGGGTCCGGCCCATGCGGTTCTCGACGAAACTTTATGCGATCCGAAAGGCACATAACCAATATCGGATCTGTTTGCAGAGCACAGCGCGGGAGGCGACAAGCTACCTGGAGACCTCGCGCAGCCACCCAATGAACAGCCGCCCGCTTTCTTTTTTGGCTTCCTCGCCGGCACCACAACAAAATAGTCCGCTCTGGTGCGGATTGACGCGTCGGTGAGGCGGACCCAAGCGGGTTTGCTGGATAAGATCAGCGACCAGGCGATTCCATCCGAGCGCAATGCCTTGCCCGTTCATTGCTGCATAAATGGCCTCCGTGTAGAAGCTGCATCGCAGGCCGCGGGCCTTTTTCGGCGCCTTCACTGAAAAGGCCGCAAGCCTTCGTCCCAACCTGTCCAGGTGGGATCGTCAATATCGCTCGTTATTAGGGGATGACCAACAAGATCTTGCGGTGTGCGGATCGGGTCGGCCGTGAGTAGATTATCAGCGCTGCAAATCGGAAAACTTCGTCCTCAAACAGGAGCTCCGCCTGACCGTCCAACCAAGTGCCGGTCCCATAACGGATCGCCAAGTCCACATCGCTTGCCTCGATGCTTGTCCGGGCATGGAATGGGCCAAGATGTCGCCTGCACTCGTCTACAGAAAGCTTCGGCTGGAACGTGCCAAACATCTTCTCACCCAGACGGATGCGTCGCTGATCGAGATCGCCCTTGAAGTCGGCTTCGAGAGCGCTGGGCACTTCTCGAGAATATTCGCAAAAACCTACGGACAGACGCCGAGCAGGCTCAGAGCGCAACTGTCAACGTGATTTGTCCGGCAGCCGTCTCAACGATAATCGCGCGGAAGAAAATGCCGTCGAGCGGCGCGATCCGAGGGAAACCTGGTCTTGGTAGGCATCGGCATTGCTCGATCGAAGGGACAATCGCCCCAACCAACCCACTGCGCGTCCTGAAGCAACCAAACGCGTCTACGAAGATCGAGGGTTATCTTATTCGAAAGCGGCCCTGGACCGGACGGCGGTCCGGGAGTGCGACTGGCAAACCGCTGAGACTGCGAGCGCTCAGATATGGCGGCCAGAACGAAGAGCTTCGTTTCAGACGATACATTAGGCGATCTTAAAAACTCAAAACGGGAACGGCGCGATGAAGGCCGCTGCTTAATGTGCCGCCGCTCGGATTAAAGATCGCTTGGTGTCCCGCGCGGATGCCCCAGTGTGTCGGCAGCGAAGAAGTTTATTTGCGGCAGTATTGATCACCTTGCCTGCGATCAACGCACGCGCCACGCAATGCCACATGTCCGCGCGCCGCGGGCGTTCGATTATGATCATATTATAGCTTGATCAGAACGGACGCAGCGAGATCGCTCCCATGGAGAACAAGCTCGTTTGCTCTCCACGCGTCCACAGCCTAGAACCTATTGGGCCAGCTCCAGCATGCTCTCGATCGCCTCCTGGAACTCGCTGCGGTTCGTGGTGGTTTCCAATTTCAACGGCCAACCTCGCCATGCTGGCCGAGTAGGTTTGCTCGGCAGTCGCTCGGCGCACACACACGGCTGCCGTCGCGTCGGCTGGTGATCGGACGTGGGCGCACTGGTGCTTGTCAATGGGGGCTCTTCCTTCGTCAGGGTTCCTCCCGACCGGTTCTTCTGTGCGAAGATCGTCAACTGTTAAGGCGGTGGCAAGGATACCCCGCGCCTACGCCGTGAACCGGGTGTGTTGAGGGGGGCGGCGATCTGTTTGCTCGGATCGTCAGTCGACGTCGACCGTGCGGTAGGTGTTTGGAAGTCTTGAAATCCGCTCTGTCCGGGCCGATATCTTCTTCACTTCTTTTTCATCCGGCTTGAATGCGAAAGGAGGACATCATGCTCAACCCGGAATTGGTTTGGATGACTCCCGTCACCGTTCACATGAAGGACGGGGCGTCCCAGGTCTTCGCTTCTGTCAACGACGTGCTCGATTTCCTCGAAGGGGATTGGGCCATCTATCGCGGCAGAAAATACAATCGGGCGGTTCAAACGTGCCGCCGTGCTCTAAACCGAATGACGCCAGTCGCCATCGCGCGCGAAGCGTTTATTGACGCCTGCCGAGATGCGGGCATGTCGACAGGCGCGGATGGACTGCCCGGAACGAAGACAGGTACCGGCGGTCAACGCTCGCTTGCCTAGAATGGCCGGGCTGGGGCACTTCTTAGTGCCCCAGCCTTTCGAGCATTCGCTCCGGCGCACAGGAGCAATTCGCCATCACCCTTAAAGCGTTCTGATAGAGGCGCCAGACGCGATGTTCGGGCATTTCGGTTGATCATGTCAGGCCCATGTTCGCCTTTACGGCCCCTGGGCCACCGTGCGGGCGGAGGGTTCGGGGCGTAGATCTCGTCATTCATGGTTGGCTGCCCCAACACGGAGACAATTGGGCTCTTGAAGATCAGTTTCCGCAAAATGACGTCGTTTCGACGCCGCCCTCGACGGGCGCGGCCTACCTGCCTGCCGTGCGACCACCTGGGTCCGCTCGTGAAGAAAGGACGGTTCATCTAGGTGCTAGCGGACTGGTGTCCCTCGTTTCCTGGATATCACCCCTCCTATCCGAGCCGCCGCCTGGCATCGCCTGCCTTCGCGCTGCTACTACTGGTTGACGCCCTGCGCTATCGATGACTTCCATGGGAGGAAAGCGGATTCGGAGGCAGGCTCACTGCCGCCCGCGCCAGCCTACCTTGAAAACCACGCAACAAGCGCTGCTTACCGCGCTAGCTAGAGAGACCGCGAGCGCGGCCCCCCCACTCCCGAAAGCCGGTTTACGGGCGTACTCGACCGCCGCCCGGCTTGGCCTTGATCATCCACGGCAACACCGCAGGAGCTTTCACAAGGATGCCCTTCTTGTGCGCAGGAGCGGAGCGCGTCGCGCGCCACCTGAACTGGTTTGTGGCCGTCATGTGCCAGGTAGCAGGTCTTCAGCGTCGCGTCATGAATGATATCGCGATCTCCTTTGGACCACTCCTCGAGGAAATCGATCGCGTCGTCCAGGTTTGTGATTTCGAGGACCAGATCCTTCCTTTCACGCAGGTAAACTGGTCGGTCAAACATCTTCGTGTGCATTTCCACCTCACTGAATTCGTTGGTTTTCAACAAGGAAAGCGCTTTTGGATGGCGCCCGTCGAAGATTTATTTCGCGGCTTGGCGAGTTCAAGGGGTAGAGCGCGCATTATGCATCCGCGCTTCTATGCAAACTCAAAGGTCCGGGGCGGACCGCGGGTTCGAGAGCATGGCCGCGCTCTTTCGAACTGACCGGCGAGTTGAAAAAGAGCTGGCTCATCGCCGAAGCGAGCGACGATGTTGAAGGCATGAAACGAGATTACGCTTCAGCGTGTCCAACACTGGAACGAATCCGGCCTTCCGGGTGACAAGAGCTCGCTCGGCTGCCGGCGAGCGGCTCCGGTCAGGGTGGCGCATCCGGTGACCGTCATGGGTGTGAGGAACCATAGGCACCGCACCAAGTTTATCCCGGCGGCGGCTGGTACCTCCCCCTTTTGCCGCGATCCGATTGCACGCTGAAATTTTCCTACTCTCGTCGGCGGATTGGCAACCGCATGTCCCATTTTCGTCGCGGGCCTTCCTCCAACGGTGTGTTCTGCCACTGTTCGCCTACGCGAAGATCGTCGATCTGGGAAGGCAGTCGATCACAATCGCCTTAGTCGTGGTTGCCGCAGCCCACGGAGATAATCCGGCTCTTGAAGATCGAATTTCGCAAAATTACATCGTTTTGCGCGCGTTCACAGCGCGCGTGAACACCGTCGATCAAGCTTCATTCGTGGAGGTTGTCATGGAAAATGGACTGATGGAAAGCAAGAAAGCACAGGATTGGCTCAATCTGGTTCTCGCAGTCGCCCTGTTCGTCTCACCTTGGGTGCTCGGCTTCGCCGGTGAAACCGTACCGGCGTGGAACGCATGGATTGTCGGAATCTTGCTCGCCGCTCTGGCGGTTGCCGCTCTGTCGGCGTTTGCTGAGTGGGAAGAGTGGTTGAGCCTGGTACTCGGGGTTTGGCTGATCGTCTCGCCCTGGCTGCTTCAATTCGCGGCGAACATGAACGCGATGTGGACCCACGTGGTCCTTGGAGCGTTCGTCGCCGCCGTGTCGGCCTGGGCGCTTTGGGACAATCGGCAGAACCCGCATGCCCACGCATGATCGAGAATTGGAGTACGGCCCGCCGTCTCAGCGGCGGGCTCAGACTGCTGACAAACCCGTCGATATTTTCGGCGGGTTTTTGTTTGGGGTTTGCGCTGTCGAGTAGATTGCGGCGGCTTGTATGTGTCGTCGCGGCGCGCATGACGTTTACTCAGGCGGGGCTTGGGTTCGGGGCCCTGGTCAGAGGAAGAACCTGATTAATTGCAAAACGACAGGACCTTCGCCATGACACATCATTCGATCACAAACGAGATCGGCAAGCTTTCGAAGCATCGGATGTGGGCCGGAAATCTCAAGCCGCTAACACGCGCCACGCAAAGGGGCGCATCGTTTGGCGATCGCCGGCCGTGAAATGCTCCAAGGCCCGAGGCTGTCTGTGCTTACTCGAGAATCTTGGGGACCAGGAAGAAGTTGCGCTCACTGAGAGGTGCATTCGCCACGATCTCTTCGGCATGATTGCCTTCGGTCACGACGTCCTGGCGCATTTTCATGGTTGTTGGCACAACCGAGGTCATCGGAGGGATGCCTTCGACATCAACCTCCAAAAGTTGCTCGATGAAGGTCAGAATTTCGTTCAGCTCGCCACACATTTTTTCAGCCTCGTCTTCGCTGAGTGCGAGACGGGCAAGGCGGGCAATACGTCTAATGGTCGCGATATCTATCGACATAGGCTGCGTCCGATTTGATGGCTTCTGTCGCTTGCGCAAGATTTTGCCGATCTGAGCCTTCTGCCGCTAGCACTGACTGCGTAACAGAAATCTGGCAAGTCATCTCGACGGCCCGCTGCATTCCGTTCGTACGCACCAGTGCCTGATCCGGCCGAACGAATGGCGCCGTATTGAAGGTGAGTTCAAGCTGCACTGAGATTTGCGAAAATTCTGTAAGACAGCACTTGAAGCCGGATTTCACAAATACCAGATCATCTGCCGCCAGCCGCTGACAACAGGGCCGGCAATGCTGGAAGCGCCGTCTTTCGGCGCTCCATACCCATGTTGCTTTCAGGAGGATATGGCTATGGCAACATCTTATGACTACACACCTCTCTTCCGATCGAGCGTTGGCTTCGACCGGCTCTTCAATCTTCTGGAAAACGCCCAGCGCGACCGTTCGATCAGCGATTGGCCGCCTTATGACATCGTCAAGACAGGTGACGACAGCTACCGCATCTCGATTGCGGTTGCCGGCTTCTCCGAGGGCGAGCTCGACATCACATTCCAGACCAATCTTCTCACCGTTACAGGCAAGAAGCAGGATTCTCCGCCCGACGCCTATCTGCACCGAGGCATCGCCGGCCGACCGTTCGAGCATCGCTTCGAGCTTGCCGACCATGTCAGGGCGAGTGGAGCGGGATTGAGCAATGGTCTGCTGACCATCGATCTCGTCCGAGAAATTCCCGAGGCATTGAAACCGCGCAAGATCAGCATTGAAAGCGGTTCCGCCCTTGGACGGCCGGACGCCGCGCCGCAGATCGGAGCCAAGAGCGCCGCGTAAACGAAAACATCGGATATGGGCGTCGCTCCGATGGCGCCCATGGGCACACCGGGTTGGAAAGGAGAGAGTTATGAAACCCGATATGTTCAAGAAATCTGTGCGTATTCTCGTCGGTATTGGATTCCCGACGGAAGTGAGAAGCGTGATGGACGCTTACCGACATCTAGTCGAGTGGCCGATATCGCTCAGGGATGGTCCGCATTCGGTTGCGCTCAAGGCATGCCGCGCTGCCTTGCGCGGCGAGATCGAAGCTGAGACCGCACGCGGGTTGTTTGCCGCCTTTGCGGAAAAACACGACCTGCTTGCGCCGGAAACTGACCCGGTAACGGCGACTTATCCGAGGTGGAGTCGGGATCCACACGTAAGCTGAGGTGAACCGATGATGGACCATATGTTTAAGCAGATTGCCGCAACTGCCGTGAACATCGGACCGGAAGTTCTAGCATCTCACTGGTCGCCGTTTCGACGTCCAATGGATGTGGTGAAGGCTCCTGCACTTTCTGTCGATGATAAACGGGCCATTCTTGCCGCGTGGGCTTCGGACTTTTACGCGATAGATTCGAAGCCAGCTCTCCGTCATATGCCAGGAACGCCTGAGCCGGTTTCAATCGATGAGGTTCGGTCTGCCCTGCGAGAGCTCGATTCGCGGTACGATATCTGACGGAGTTGCCAGCTTTCCGACGGGCGGTTCTCATATGAGGCGGCCCGTCAAACATATACGGACTGGGAATTCAGTTCCCATCGAAAGAATGCCTTCTTCAGACGGCACGGTGCCAGCTTTCGCTTTTCATTATTGTTCCGGCGGCCGCTTTTAGGCCTGGAGGAGCGGTAGGCTGTGGTGCGGTTGAGGCATCCTCTCCTGGCTGATGGTCTCGCCCTGGCTGCTTCAATTCGCGGCGAACATGAACGCGATGTGGACCCATGTGGTCCTCGGCGTGCTCGTCACCGCCGCGTCAGCCCGGGCACTCTGGGACTATCGGCGGAACCCGCATGCACATGTATGATCGAGAAAAAGGAGAGCACGGCCCGCCGCTTCAGCGGCGGGCTCTTCCGGATTGGCGCTGCCGATAGATGCGCCGATCGCGCTGCAACGGGGATTGAATGGTAGAGCTTGCCGGCGATATCAACTAATACTAGGGACGGCGGCTCCTGTTGAGGCTGGCGTTTTCGAGCAGGTCGAAGAGGCGATCGAAGCCGACGCTCGACCTGTAGAAGGGGGAAAAGTCGGGGTTTGTTCTCATAGCTATATCCTCCGTAGAGCAACATAGGTACGAGGGAGCGCCAAGAAGCTTGGGCTCCCTGACTGGTGTCAACCCACTTGGGCATCGACAAGAATAAGGTGGGGATCATGATGCCTTGCGTCAAGAGGCAGCCCTACCCTCCAAACCGCCCGCGACGTGAAATACTCTCATGAATTCATGCCGGTAGCACTCAACAGGCTAGAGTGCTAAAAAATTTTTGACCCTCTCTTGAAACTCAAAAAACAGGAACCAGATCGAAATGCGCGCGATGCCGAAAGGCTCGGCGTCCCGCGTCGGTTTCGCTCCGAATGCGGCGCGGAACACTTGTTGAAAAATCTGGTTGTCGATGAGGCGAGCGAAATGACGTTCCGTCCCTTGCATGACCGTATCCTGGTTCGCCGCATCGGGGCCGAGGAAAAAACGGCCGGCGGTATCATCATCCCAGATACGGCAAAGGAAAAGCCAAAGGAAGGTGAGGTCGTTGCCGCTGGCTCTGGTGCGCGCGATGAAAGCGGGCAGCTGCGACCACTCGAAGTGAAAGTGGGTGATTGCGTCCTGTTCGGCAAATGGTCGGGCACCGAGATCAAGCTCAATGGCGAGGATGTCTGATCATGAAGGAATCTGAGGTGATGGGCGTAATGGAGGTCGACGCCGCAGCGAGCAATGCGGCGTAGTGCCAATTCGGACCTATGCCAACAAGGAATGCTGACTGAGGAAGGAGTAGAAAAATGGCTGCCAAGGAAGTGAAATTCCATTCCGACGCCCGCGAAAGGATGCTGCGCGGCGTCGACATCCTCGCCAATGCTGTCAAGGTTACGCTCGGTCCGAAGGGCCGTAACGTGGTGATCGACAAGTCATACGGCGCGCCCCGCATCACCAAGGACGGCGTCACTGTCGCCAAGGAGATCGAGCTTGAGGACAAGTTCGAGAACATGGGTGCACAGATGGTGCGGGAAGTGGCGTCGAAGACCAGCGATATCGCTGGTGACGGCACCACCACCGCAACCGTTCTCGCCCAGGCGATCGTCAAGGAAGGCGCGAAGGCCGTGGCTTCGGGCATGAACCCGATGGACCTCAAGCGCGGTATCGACAAAGCTGTCGAAGCTGTGGTCGAGGAACTGCGGCGGAACGCCCGCAAAGTCACCAGGAACGACGAGATCGCCCAGGTTGGCACCATCTCGGCCAATGGGGACATCGAGATTGGCCGCTTCCTCGCAGAAGCGATGGAAAAGGTCGGTAACGAGGGGGTGATCACCGTCGAGGAAGCCAAGACCGCGGTGACGGAGCTGGAGGTCGTCGAAGGCATGCAATTCGACCGCGGTTATCTCTCGCCATATTTTATCACCAACCCGGACAAGATGCGGGTTGAGCTCGAGGAACCCTACATCCTGATCCACGAGAAGAAGCTCTCGAACCTGCAGACATTACTGCCGGTTCTTGAAGCGGGTGTTCAATCTGGAAAGCCGCTGCTGATTATCGCCGAGGATGTCGAAGGCGAGGCGCTCGCAACCCTCGTCGTCAACAAGCTGCGCGGCGGCCTCAAGATCGCTGCTGTCAAAGCGCCAGGCTTCGGCGACCGCCGCAAGGCCATACTGGAGGACATCGCAATCCTGACCGGCGGCACCGCAGTCTCTGAAGATCTGGGCATCAAGCTCGAAAACGTGACCCTCAATATGCTCGGCCGTGCCAAGAAGGTTGTTGTCGAGAAGGAAAATACGACGATCGTCGACGGCGCTGGCTCGAAGACGGAGATTCAGGGCCGCGTTTCGCAGATCAAGGCGCAGATCGAGGAAACCACATCGGACTACGATCGCGAGAAGTTGCAGGAGCGGCTGGCCAAGCTTGCTGGCGGCGTTGCCGTCATCCGCGTCGGCGGCTCGACCGAGGTCGAGGTGAAGGAACGCAAGGACCGCGTCGACGACGCCATGCATGCCACGCGGGCGGCCGTCGAGGAGGGCGTGTTGCCCGGCGGAGGCGTCGCTTTGCTGAGAGCCGTCAAGGCACTGGACAACACGCAGACCGAGAATGCCGACCAGAGGCACGGCATCGACCTTGTTCGCCGCGCGATCGAGGCGCCGGTGCGCCAGATCGCCGAGAACGCGGGTGCCGAAGGCTCGATCATTGTCGGCAAGCTGCGCGAGAGGACCGAATTTGGCTATGGCTGGAACGCGCAAACGAACGAGTTCGGTGATCTTTACGATCAAGGCGTGATCGACCCGGTCAAGGTCGTTCGCACCGCGCTGCAGGACGCCGCCTCGGTCGCCGGCCTGCTGATCACCACCGAGGCCATGGTCGCCGAGAAGCCGAAGAAGGATGTACCGCTCCCGCCGATGCCGGCAGCCGGCATGGACTTCTGACTGCAATGATAGG
>NZ_JBQENM010000056.1:0-11412 GCF_052044795.1 Ensifer sp. 22521 | reverse complement strand
CCCGGGCGGTTGAAGCCGAAGAACGGACCCGAGGCGATATCGCGGTAGAGCTTCGAGCGATCCTTGAGGCTTGCCGCCTGCAGCCCGTCGAACACCTCCTTCGGCAGGCCGCCGGGGTTCTTGTCGGTCTTGACCATCAGCGGCGGCACCGCCGAGATCAACCCGGCCTTGGCGACGCGGCTGGTGCCGTGGCGGCCGATGTAACGGCTGATCTCGCCGCCGCCGGTGGAAAAGCCCGCAAGGAAGATGCCCTTCAGATCGAGCGCATTGATCAGATCGGCAAGGTCGTCGGCATAGTGATCCATGTCGTTGCCGTCCCAGGGCTGCGACGAGCGCCCATGGCCGCGGCGGTCATGGGTGATGACGCGGAAGCCATTGGCGGCGAGGTGGAAGGCCTGCGCTTCCCAGCTGTCCGACGACAGCGGCCAGCCGTGGCTGAGCACGACGACCGGGCCATCCTTTGGACCCCAGTCCTTGTAATAGATCTCGACGCCATCGCGGGTGGTGATGCGGCTGCCCATGGTTTTTGCTCCCTCAGTACCGGCTGCGCCGGCGGTTGATGCGGTGGTGGATGCGGCCTTGGCCGGAATGTTCATTGCGTTGACTGCGGCTGCGGTCGTCGCCGCACCAAAGGCGGCTGAAAGAACCGTGCGGCGAGAAAGGCCATTGGAAACGCTTGCGGAAACTGCTTTTGCCTGTGTCATTGTCCTCACCTTTTCGATCTCTGTTGCCCGGCTCCCATCCCGTGGAAGCGATGGTTGAATTGATAAATCGGCGGGCCTAACCTCTCGACCGGCAAAGCTGACAACGATGGGGGCAGAAGTGACAAAACGAGCGGAAAGCGAACCGGCGGAGATCGGCATCGTCGTCTACCCGCGCGCCCTGATGTCGGCGATCCACGGGCTGACCGACATGTTCCAGGTGGCGAGCATGCAATCGGTCGAACAGAGCGGGGTAGACGCTCCCCAGATCCGCATCAGCCATTGGAAGCTGCAGGAAGACGGCTCGGTGGCGAAATCACGCGACCCCCACCAGGATCCCTCCTCGAGCCTGGTGGCGCTGATCCTGCCGCCGACGCTCGCCGATCTGCCGGTCGGGGAGCGCATCGGCACCCTGCCCGCCTTCGTGCGCGAGCAGCATCAACGCGGCACGACCATCTGTTCGGTCTGCGGCGGCGCCTATCTGCTCGCCGAATCGGGCCTCGCTGCTGGCCGTACCATCACCACGCACTGGTCGCACCAGGACCTGATCGCCAACCGCTACGGCAATATCCGCGTCGACACCGACAGGCTGCTGATCGACGAGGGCGACATCATCACCGCCGGCGGCATGATGGCCTGGATCGATCTCGGGCTGAAACTCGTCGACCGGTTCCTCGGAACCGACGTCATGCTGGCAACGGCGCGGTACATGATTATCGATCCCGGCGCGCGCGAGCAGAGCTACTACAGCGTCTTCGCGCCGA
The DNA here is from genome assembly GCF_052044795.1 of Ensifer sp. 22521. Classification (NCBI taxonomy): domain Bacteria; kingdom Pseudomonadati; phylum Pseudomonadota; class Alphaproteobacteria; order Hyphomicrobiales; family Rhizobiaceae; genus Ensifer; species Ensifer sp. 22521. The sequence continues at coordinate 9,947 of NZ_JBQENM010000056.1, read as the reverse complement.
AGCTCGATCACGGCGACAACGTCATCCTCAAGATCCAGCACTGGCTGCATGGCACCAGCACCAAGGGCGTGACGCTGCAGATGATGGCGGAGCGCGCCGGGCTCGGCGACCGCACGTTCCTGCGTCGCTTCCAGAGGGCGACCGGCTTCAATCCGACGGAGTATTGCCAGCGGCTGCGGATCGCCAAGTCACGCGATCTGCTGGAGCGTTCGCATCTCTCGATCGAGCAGGTTGCCTGGCAGAGCGGCTATGACGACACCAACGCCTACCGCAAGATCTTCCGCAAGATCCTCGGTCTCTCGCCAAAGGAATATCGCCTCCGCTTCTCGGTATCGGATGGTGCCCGGCGAATGGCCGCAGGAGCGCCGAATGCGGTGCCGGCTTTGTGACCTAGGGCGCTCCATCGATTGAGCGCGCCAGCAAGCTGCATCCGCTCAAGACCCGACCAAAGTGACAGCCCACAGCGCATCTCCTGGTAGGTTCTCGCCACCTGGCGCTCCCCCGATAAAGGACAACAAGCCGATCATGGGCGACGGCAACGCCGTCTTGGTGACCCCGAAGGGATAGAAAACGCAAAAACCGCCGCGCGCCCGTTGGGGCGCGCGGCGTGCATTGAATATAGTGGTTTGGAACGATCTTCCTTGGACGAGCGGTCAATCCAGATCTGACTTGTCTCGGAACTCGGCCGGCAAATCTCGTCGACCCAGCTTAGGCCTTCGCGGCGCCTCCGATCTCAGACGGCCCCGTCAGCCCTTGCCCATGATGACAAAGACGACGCGGCGGATCGCCTCGGCGAAGCTGACGCCCAGCGCCATCGCCGCGATGCCGGTGACGCCCAATGCGCCGATCCCCATCAGCTTCCAGCGCCTGACGTCGTCGGTCACCGGCTTCATCTCCGCGACGTCCGCACCGATCGCCGAGACAGACGCCTCGATCTCACCCACGCGATCGACCAGCTGCTCCATGCGTAGATGTACGCTGCCATGAATGGCGGCGTACTTGTCCTCGGCACGGCGGCTGCCCTCCTCGATCCGGCGGATGGATTCTTGCAAGCCGCGCATGCCCGCAACCAATTCGCCGAGCTGGCGGTGAACGGCAACATCGATTTCAACTGCCGACATCGGCGCGCCCCCCATGCCTGGTGCATTCCGCCCGTGTCCAGATTTCCGCAGCACAGAGGCCAACGGCCGTGCGATCAATCCGGCGTTGATCGGCAGCAGTCGCGCCGCGCGCGCCGACGAGATCAGTTCCGACGACGCCCCGCAGACCCGGAACACTGGCCGGTTGCGAAGTTCCACAACCCGCCTGCATCAAGGCAGGAATCGTAATCAAAGCGCTTTTCGCGAGCGCGGCTCTGAGCGTCATTGTTCTGCCTTTCGATAGCATTGGCTATGGAACGGGCACCGTCGGCCCGGATTTCGTGAACGAGCCAGACGATGCCGGCGAGCAACAAGCCGCCGGCCAACAACTTCGGCCAGGGTAGCATCATCTGGCCCAGCCAAGGCGGCGCGCGAGCACGTACCAGGTTTCGGAGAGGACGCCGGCAGCAAGGCCGACGCCAACCTCCAACAGCATCTGGATGTCCGGATCATCGGCAATCGCGGGACCGGTTTCAGGCGCCAGCAAGCCCATCGCAACAAGCAAGCCGGCGCCATAGCGCAACACGATGCGGATCATCACGGCGCTCATTTCGCCCGCCTCGCGAAAATTGAGACAATCACGGTGACAAGGCGTTCGAAGATGTTGCCAAGAGACAGGGCCGAAGCGCTGACGCCCTCGCCTTTTGCCTCCGATCCCGACGTTCCGGGTCGAAGCACCACGATGACGCCCGCCTCTGCCGGCCCCACCTTTTGCTGGCCACTCCGGCCATATCCGGCTTCCCGCAATGCCGCCTCGAACGCCCGACCATAAGCCTCGATCTTCGGACCATTTTGCCTGATGTCACCATTGATGATCGCGCGGGATGCCGCATAACGATAGCCGGTTGCCGCCCCGGAAAGGCTCTCGTCCGTGTCGAAGTCGGAAAGCCGTTTCCCGGTAAAAAGCCCCTCCGTCATGCCGTCGAACAGGATGCGCACTGCGGTCGCCATCTCGCTCGCCTGTTCAGGTGCCGCCGCGATGCCGAACTTCGCATAATTCGCCTTGCCGGTTATCTGGGCCAAACCGCGCCCGCGATAGCGCCACCCGTCATCGGCCTCCACATTCCCGAGCCGCCCGCCATAGACCCGGTTCGCAAGCTTTCGCGGCTTGCCAGCATAGGGTTCGGCACTCGCAAGTGTCGGGAATCGAGCGGGCCACACCTGGGTGAGCCGCTTCGCGGAATAATTGAGATTTTCTTCAACCGGCAGCATGGAGCTGCCGGTTTCGTGGTACAAAGGCGATGAAGACCAGGTTCTGCTCCGGCCATTGCTTCACCACCCAGCCTGCCCCGGTGGCATTCGCCGCCCGCCGCCAATCGTCCTCGATCGCGCGCGAAACCGAAACCTGGCTCAGCGCCTGGCGATCACGCTGGAACACCTGCGAGATCGGCGTGAGCCCGTCGCTGGTGGCAATCAGGATATCGCCGCCGGCGCGGATCCAGGCATTCTTGCCGAGCGGCCGGCCGATCTGGTAGACGCCCTTCAGGGCAAAGCTGTTGGCATCACTCGGGTCGGAGCCGGCGTATAGTCGAACATGCCCTTGAGCACCGGCCGCGTCAGCCAGCGCTTGCTGGTGGAAGCGGCCGAGAGTTCGATGACGCCGGCCTCCGGCGCATAGTTGTGAAACACCACCCCGGCGACGAGCGCGCCGTGTTCCTCCACGCCCATCGTCGTGAAGTCGGCAAAACCGCGTTCGCAGCCGGCGATGTGGCTCGCCACGAAGTCCGCGATCGTCTGGTTCACGGTGGCATTGTTGGCACCACCCCAGATGCCCCGACCTGCAGCGTCGCGAGGTCGACTTCCAGATCGAGTTTGGCCGCTCCGCCGGAGGTGATGGCGCAGCCAGCCCAGCGCAACGCGCGCCGAGCGTGACAGCCGATCACAGAAAATTGCGGGTGTCACGCCGGATGTCACGCTTGCAACCTTGACTTCAGGTTGTATCCGGTCATCAATGCGGCCCACCGGGTTGCCCCGTTTCGGGTCCTCTTGGCGGAATGCATCGCAAGCGCCCTGCTAGCCAGGGAAAAGCCAAAGTAGTTCAAGATTTTGAGTAATTTATCAGCCTAGCAGGCCCGCTGCGGGAACCGTGTGATGGATGCAACAGGTGTCAGATGATCCGCAACGCGTTCAGTAAGTTGAAGACCATTTTCACCCCGCGGCCCTCCGCAACGAATATCTCGCCCAGGTTGCTTGAACTGGCCACCTCGGGGAACGTCGACGCCCAGGCAAAACTGGCCGAAATCTATTTCAACGACGGCGGCGAGGAACACTACGCCGCCTCGCTTCACTGGAACCGGCAGGCCGCCCGCCAGGGTCATCCCGCCGCGCAGGCCCGTCTCGTCACCATCTATCAAAGGGGGCTCGGCGTCGAGCGCGATCCGAAAGAGGCCTCGCGCTGGCTTCGCAACATTGGGCAACCGCGCGCGCGAATTGAGCCCGCCCGCGCCGTTTCCGGCAAGATCGCCAAACAGGAAGCATAGCAAGCGCCAACCGGCCTTCGCGAAGCACCGTAACGATCCGCAACGGTCAGGCGACCTTTGCGCGTCCGATAAGACGCGCGGCGCTGTAGGCCGCTCGCCTTAGCTGACCCGGAATCAAAAAGGCCGCTTCAATGACGAAACGGCCAGCCTGTAATATCCTTAGCCCGCTTCCGGGCGCTTGGCAAGCCCCGCCGCCTAAATTTGTTTCTGTTTTGTTCTTTTTTTCGCGAGCCGCCTGCGTCGCTCGCCTCACGCCCACCTGCCGTCTCGCCCGCCCGCTCCCATCGTTTGGTGATATAGTTACGCCCGGCACGCGACACTGCCTTTGCCCCGCGGCGATGGGCCGCCGGCCAGGACCAGGCGTGCCATGTCCGGTTCGATGGCGAGGCGGTCGAAGGCCGTTCCCACGACGACGGGAGGATCCCATGACCCCACGATATCTGCTTGCCGCTGTTATCGCGGCGCTTGTCGCGCTTGCCGGCTGCACCACCGACCAGGCCAGCCGCAGCACCGCCCCTGCCCCAAGCCAGGGAAACCAGGGCACGCAAGGCGGCCAAGGCATGAGCCAGGGCGGCGGAAGCTCCGGCTACTAAAGCATGTCGCGCAAAAGTGCGTAGCGGTTTTGCGATAACGACACGCGACAAACCAATAAAGCACGTCGCGCAAATGTGCGCAGCGGTTTTGCTGCGACAACCCAAAACTGAACGGCCCTGTGACGAGCGTCGCCGACCGCAGGCTGCCTGTCCAGTCCGCGTATGACAGCACCGCCATGCACGGAGCCTGCCGGCACCGTTCGCCTCGCTTCGGCGCTTGCTGATTGAACCTCCGGCGCCGAAACGCGTTGAGTAACCATGACGCGCAATCTCGGTGCCACGCCATTTGTTTGCGCGCATTCTGTGTTAAGCTTCCCCTTGGGAGGAAAATGCCATGGAGAATTTCTTCGCACTCGCCGCCATCGTCGTCGGCTCCGCCATCCTGGGGCTTGCGCTTGCCTACGGAATGCGCCGCAAGGACGCACACCGTCCTCCCGACCATGACGACGCCCGGTTGAAGTTCTAAAGCCTGTCGCGCAAAAGTGCGCAGCGGTTTTGCGACAACGACATGCGAAATATCAAGAACTTAAAGCGCAAGGAGCGAATCTGAAAGATCGCGACGCTTTAGAGCCGCTGGCTCTTCCATGAAACGTGCTAAGCGCGCAAGCGCCCGCTTCGCAGCGCCACTCGTTCGCCGGGCCGCACCATCTTGAGCGCGGACAGCGTCGACTGGCGACAGCGAGCACTTTGGCTCCCTTCCTCTCACAGACGTTCCCCTGCCCGGCAGCCGGGAACCTTTCCCGCCTCCTCGCCTTACTCCTTCGACATGACCAACCGAGGAGATGCGAGGATGAGCAAGGCGAACCCGAAATCACGTGATCTCAGGCAGACACCCGAAGACCTGTCGCAACCCGCAGAACCGACCGTCGTGCCGATCGGCAGGATCCCGCCGTTGCCGGTCGATCTGGTTCCTGAGGGCGATGACATTCCGCCGGGTGACCAGGGCCGCGTGCCGCCGGTTCCGAGCCGCGATGAGGCCAATGTGAACCCGGACGACGCCCTGCCCGAAGACGGCGAGGAGAAAATCCTCGACGACGACCCGGCGCGCGAAAAGACCCGCTTCGACGAGGAGCTTCCGAAGAGCAGCCGATAGGCATGTCGCGCAAAAGTGGGCAGCGGTTTTGCGATAAACGACATGCGGCTAACTGACTTGCAAGCATGAACAGAAAAGCCCGCCGGTCACCACAACCGACGGGCCTTTTTTTTGGAACGCGCTTCGCTCAGAAGTAGGGCGAATAGCACTGCTGGCGCGGGCCGCCATAGGGCTGAAAGCTATTGTCCCAAGCGCGGTACGAGCGGTAGCGGGCATAGCACCAGTCCACGTGCCGCGGGTTCACCCCGGCATCCGCCCTGCGCGGCGGAGCGGCAATCGCGCCGCCGATGATGATGCCGGTGCCGAAGGCCGCCAGCGGATACCACCAGCCGTCATTGTGGCGACGATAGCCGTAGCGCTCGTAGCGATAGCCGCGGTAGCCGTTATAGTGTCCATAGCGGTAGCCGCCATCCCAGCCCGGGCGCGGACGATAGCCGCCATGCCAGCCTGGCCGCGGGCGGTAGCCGCCGTCCCAACCGGGGCGCGGGCGATAGCCGCCATGCCAACCGGGCGGACGCCGGCGATAATGGCCGCCGTTCCATTCCCGGTGCTGCACCAACTCGACGTCGCTCTTCTGCACCCGCTCGATGGCAACCGCCGGCACGGCATTCGCCGGCGTGATGCCCGAAAGAGCCGTAACCGCCGCCATTATGACGATGGCAATCTTCTTCATCTCATCACCTGTCCGTTTGGAAACAGGCGGCAGTTTCGCGGAATGACGTGAACCCACAATGAATGCGATACATCTAATATGTAATACAACCCAAAGGCGGCATCCGCGGCCAGTGTTTCATGCGCGCGCGGCCCCATCCCCACGCAACGCGAGCGCATGCGCAATCAGCGTTTCCACCGCCGCGCCATAGGAGATTCCGTCTGCCGCAAGCGCCTTGGCATACATGCTGATATTGGTGAAGCCGGGAATGGTGTTGATCTCGTTGATGACCAGGCTTCCATCCGGCCGCAGGAAGAAATCGACGCGCGCCATGCCGGCGCAGGCCAGCGCCCGGAAGGCCCGCTCGGCCATCTCCTGCGCCCGCGCGCCAACCTCCTCGGCAAGGTCCGCCGGCGCCTTCACGATCGCGCCGCCGGCGTCGACATATTTGGCGTCGTAGCTGTAGAAACCGTGGCTTTCGGCGGGGATGATCTCGCCCGGCCGCGACACGGTGAGCCTGCCCTTGGCGTCTTCCAGCACCGAGCACTCGATCTCGCGGGCCTGCACGAACTCTTCGATCAGCACCTTGTCGTCGTGGCGAAACGCCTCTTCCAGCGCAGCCGCAAGCCCGTCGAGGCTATTGACACGGCTGACGCCGACGGACGAACCCTGCCGTGCCGGCTTGACGAAAACCGGCAACCCCAGTGTTTCCAGGATGGTTTCGCCGGAATAGGCGTCCTCCTGATGCAGCGCGATGGCACGCGCGACCGGCAGCCCCTCGGCCGCAAGCAGGCGCTTGGCGAGCACCTTGTCCATGGCGGCTGCCGAAGCCGCAACGCCGCAGCCGACATAGGCGACATCGGCCGTCTCGGCATAACCCTGCACCGTCCCGTCCTCGCCGAACGGCCCATGCAGCACCGGAAAGATCAGGTCGACGGCCGGCAGCAGCCCTTGCGTTCCGTCGGCGGCAATGGTGACCGCCCGCCCCTTGCCGCCCGGAATCAGCGCAACTTGCGTTCCTGCCGCCGGAATGGCCCGCGGCAGCTCACCGTTTTCAAGCTCGAGCAACAGCCAGCGCCCATCCTTGGCAATGCCGATCGGCACGATCTCGTAGCGTGCTCTGTCAAGCGCCGCGACGACGTTGCGCGCCGACATCAGTGAAACCTCATGCTCCGCCGAACGCCCACCAAACAACACGGCAATGCGCAACTTCCCTGTCATGACGTCTTTCCTTCAGAATCGTGGCCAATGCTGATCCGCAAGGAAGCGGTCGAAGATGGCAACAAGACGTCAAGGAGACGTGCTATCGCTGCGACAGGAAAATTTTCTCAATCGACCGCAACACCGCTTGACCCTTCAGGCGGCGAGACACAATTGGAACGCGAAGGATAATTTGAAGGAGAAGTCGTCCATGGCCGAGGTCCTGCTCTTCCATCACGCCCAGGGGCTGACCCCGGGAATGCACGCTTTCGCCGAGGACCTCCGGGCCGCCGGACACACCGTGCACCTGCCCGATCTCTTCGAGGGGCGCACCTTCAACAGCATCGAAGAAGGCCTTGCCTATATCGGCGAGGTCGGCTTCGATGAGATGCGCGAGCGCGGCGTTCGCCTCGCCGACGCTCTTCCCCAGGGCCTCGTCTATGCCGGCTTCTCCTTCGGCGTCCTGCCGGCACAGAAGCTCGCCCAGACCCGGCCCGGCGCCCGCGGCGCCCTGCTCTTTTACTCCTGCATCCCGATCAGCGGTCAGTGGTCCTTCGGCCCCTGGCCGGATGGCGTGCCCGTCCAGATCCACGGCATGGACAATGACCCGATCTTCGTCGGCGAAGGCGACATCGACGCTGCCCGCGAACTCGTCGAGAAGGCCGACGATGCCGAGCTCTTCCTCTATCCGGGCGACCAGCACTATTTCGCCGACAGCTCGCTGCCGTCCTACGACGCGGCGGCAACGGCGCTGCTGACGGATCGGGTGCTTGCTTTTCTCAGGCGGGTCTGAGGCTGCCCTATTGTAGGAAAAGCTCGGAGTTGCTCAGCAATCCCACCAATCGGTCATGGTGGCCTTGGCCGCTTTGCGCCAACAGTAGACATTCGCCGACCGCGGCGCCGTGGCCGATATGGGGCCGAGAGCGGGACGGCAGGTTCCGGGCAGCAGCATTGATGAAGCGGACATTCGCTATCGGCTTAAATCAGCAGGTCGGCCATTGACTGCTGTCGACCCCTCCAGGTCGCCCCTTGACCTGGATGTGAGCATCTGCTTCGGCCAAAAGCTATCGTCCATCGAGTGCGCAGCTGCCAGTCGCTACGCACTCGAGGATTCAGCTCAGTGGCCGGTGAATTAATCGCAAAGCCATGGCATTTTCGAGGTGGACGATGCAGCTCCGAAACATGCGTTCCGGATCGCCCCGGTTAGCGACCTGGATTAGTCACCCTGATATATCCGCCCCAAAACGCACAGGATTCTCATTTCGGTCGAGTGACGTTTGCGTTTCACGGACGAAGCGCGCCCGGTTCGCGTTGACGAAAGCTTCTACGGTCATCAGCGGGCCACCAATAATCTTCGTGCCGATGTCATCGAGACCGGCGAGGAGACCCTCTTGCTGGTCCAGCTCCGCAGCTTCGAAGTGCCGCCGCAAGACGGTGTCATCCTCGAGCCCCGCGAGCTCCAGAAAGGCCGATACGGTAAGCTGCTCGAAGGGCAGATCGACTCCGAGGACCCGACCAACCTCTGCTGCGAGCTCCTCGTGACTATACTCCTTCGGGCCGTGCAGCTGGTAGGCTTGGCCGCCGTGGCCTTCCGGTTTCTCCAGGATGTTGGCGATGATCTTCGCCGTATCGGCCGCGGCCAGCGGAGCAAAGCGGCCATCCTTGTTGAATGGCATGACGTAGCGGCCGCGCTGGATGAATGTCGAGATGTAGAGGAGCCACTCGGCGAAGAAGGTGATGCGCAAGTTCGTCGTCGGGATGCCTGACCACTTGAACACCTGCTCCGAAAGCCAATGGTTCTGGGTCACCTTGCTGCGCGCGTCGGGCCTGGATTGCTTGTGGGACAAGTTGACGATGTGCTCGACGCCCTGCTCTCTCGCCACCTGTGCGAAGATGACTGCCGCCTCCACGAGACCGTCGGCAATGGGATAGCAGAAGTAAGCGCGGTCGACGCCGTCGAAAGCCAGCCGCATATCGCGCAGGCTGGTGATGTCCCCATAAACGATCTCGGCACCCAGACTGGCCAGCTCCTGCGAGCGAGCGTCCTCCCGACGAGCGAGGGCGCGGACCTTTAGGCCTTTCTTCAGCAGTTCCTTCACGGTCGGACGCCCCGTATCTCCGGTTGCACCGGTCACCAGAATCGTTGTCATCGCATTTCTCCTTTCGATAATGGCATCAGGCGCTCCGCGGCGTCCTAATGCTGCATATACAACACATAGGAAGCAGTGTTGTATATGCAATACCATAATTTCAGATTCCGGCTAATCGCGCGGAATGTCGTCCGCGACGGTCTTGATTGCGCTCAAGCCTGCTTGCCCAAGCAGCTTGGACGCTCGTTCCTGCCCCGCCCGCCAGGCCGGCATGGATGAAAACAGCAGGTCTTCGCCAGCTTTGCTCAGCCGAAGGGGGCGCTGACGACCTTGAACCTTGTCGGGGACCTCTTCGATCCATCCCGCGTCCAGCATCAGCTTGAGGTTTCTCGTCAAGGTGGAGCGATCGAGGCAGTTGGCTCGGCCGATTTCGGCACGCGTCGCGACGCCCATCCGCATGATTGAACCGAGTAAGGTGTGTTGCGACGACACTAGGCCGAACGGCCGCAGTTCCTCGTCGAAGATGTTGGTCATGACGCGTGAGATAAGGCGCGCCCGCGAAATTACGCAGGCATCTTCCAGTTCCCGCAGCATTGCTCGTCTATCGTCGGGTAGGGAACGCAGGTTCATAGTCTCTCGATGATGCATCTACAACATGTAGTCAACCAGTATCGCGTTTCAAGGAGGATACGAAACCCTG
>NZ_JBQENM010000055.1:0-12606 GCF_052044795.1 Ensifer sp. 22521 | reverse complement strand
GCGCATCAGCCGTTCAGCGCGTCCTTGAGAGCTTTGGCCGGCGCGAAGGACAACTTCTTCGCAGCAGCAACCTTGATCGTCGCACCGGTTGCCGGATTGCGCGCCTCGCGCTCAGGCGTGTCCTTGACCTTGAACTTGCCAAAGCCCGGGATCGATGTTTCGGCGCCGGATGTGGCGGCAGCGGTGACGGCGGCGAAGACTGCCTCGACAACCGCCTTGCTCTGGACTTTGGTCAAGCCATGTTCGGTCGCGATCTTTTCTGCAATCTCATTGGTTGTTGTCATTGTTTTCCCCTCATGATGACGCGGGAATTCTCGCCCAACGGGATCCCTCTTGTCATCTGGCGTCTCAGCGAGCAGGGCCTAAATCCGGGCGATTTCCACAGCGCAATCGTGGCATTTCGTCGAAATTGTTCATGCGGCCCTGGGGCTGTGCCGGTTCGCTGGAGGCAGGGACCATTCAAAGGTGTCTGGTCATCCGGTGCAGCGGGGTATCGCCCGCCAATTCGAATGACGAGCGTTGAGCAAAGTCGAATTCCCATCCACCTCGAGCCACAGCTCGCGCCCAAGGCGCGGACCGTGAGCGGTTTCCGTCCCTCCTAGCTGCCTTTCGCCGCCGCCAACATATGGCGGTTCGCATTGGCGATGCCTCTTTCGCGCGCACGCGCGTTGACCAACTGCTTAAGCGGAATAAGAAGGTGTGCTTCGCAAAGATCGAAGTAAAGCGAAGGATCAACCGGAAGCCGCGCGAGCGCTGCGGTGACTTCCTGCTTCAACTCAACCTCCCCAACGGCGCCGTCAGGCCGGAGAATTAGATACCTTAGCGACGTTTCTTCAGCTTTCATGCAGTGCCTCTGGGAGATTTGGTGATGCCTGGCTCTACAGCGATGGGTACTTCGCCTCCGATCCACGGTTTGTGCTTCCTGGAAGCGGCACGCCAATCGGCATCGGGACCGCGCTCCCTCTGGGTTGCTGGGTACCTACGCCGAAACGCACTGTCGGGCGCTGCGGCAGATAGGAACTCAACTTCGCGCCAATGTGTTTTGCTTGCTGCACGGTCAAGCTGAATTGCAGCGACGACACATCTGTTCCGCCCGGGTCGACGCTGAATTCGATCCTCAAGAACACGTCACAACTCCCGTCTGCGGTGACAGCCTCGGCCTTCCAATCGATGACGGCTGATGCTCGAATATTGCCGCGTCCGTCTGTGTCCAATCGTTCATGTGCAAGCTGACCCCCTCTCGCTGCGCAGTTGCCGGCAGAAACACCCCCTGTGCGCGCCTAGCTCTGGCTCTCGTCCCGGACCACGCGCTGAGCGAATTGGTGGTGCATTAAAATTTGCAAAACCAGCGCATCAACAAAACATGAAATTCCCTCCGGCCTTTTCGATGACGAAGCCAATGTCGTTGCCATGAAGCGCTGATTTGTTTTCACATCCCTGGCGCCCAACGACCGGTAGTCGTTGGTAAAACTGCCGAGGAGAGTGTTGGTCTATCAGCCCCCGTCATCAATCGTTCTCCTCCGTGCGGGCTAATCACTGGGTAGGTTTTTTCGTTTCGTCCTGTGGATGTTCTGGCCCGTTCGGAACCGATCGTTGATCGCCAAGAAACTTTGCCACTCCTTACACGATGGATGACTCACGGCTTGCTCGCATTGCCCCGGCGCAGCTCTACACGAAAAAAGGAGTATCGGTTCCCGTTCCAGACTGGTGACTGCGATAGGACATCTGAAAACCGGTGGCCGGATGAACCCGTAGAGCAGAGTGCCCGACAAGACGCCGACCCTGGCGCTGAATGCTGGTTTCGACTCCAGCCATAACTAACTGGGCTCTCCGCGTGAGCCATAAAGCTGCCGTTCAATGGTCAGCAAATTGCCCCGCTGCCGCCGCACCGAGCCCTTCCCAGCGTTTCATCGTCACTGACGCGTTCGGTATCCAGCCGACGTGAGGGGCGATCGAAAGGCAGCGTCGCTGCCGATCACGTCATGTACATCATAGAGGAATGAATATGATCACTCGTTACACGCCCATTGCATCGCTGACGGCTGCAGCCCTCAGTTTCATGATCTTCAGTCCGGCATCTGCCTTAGAAATTGCTCAGGCGCAAGAGACGCAGCCGACGCAGGGGCAGGCCGAAGACAAGGGTGCGGAGGCAGTCATCAGCGAACAAAAGATCGAAGCCTTTGCGGTTGCCTATCTTCAGGTCGACAAGGTCAGGCAGGAATACTCGGCAAAGATAGAAGCAACGCCGGACACGGCGGCGAAGAAGCAGCTGGAGACCGAAGGCAGCAAGAAAATGGTCGAGGCCGTCAAAGCCTCGCCGTCCATTTCGGTCGAAGAATATTCAGCAATCCTTACGGAGGCGCAGAGCAACCCGGCCATCGCCAAGAAGGTTCAGGCAGAACTTCAAAAAGCGGCCCCGGCACAGCAGTAGGTGGCCTCGCCAGCAATCGGATTGCCGACACTACGGGAGCCTGCGAACCCCATTTGCGGGCTCCCGGTGCTGAGTGCTGAATGCCCAATTGACCGAGGGGCACGAGCTCTGCTGGGCTGGAGCCAAGCAGAGCGCGCAAAAGCAGCTAACGTGTCTCGCCAGACTGTTGCCGATTTTGTAAGGGGAGCTCACGTGCCTATCCGCAACAATCTAGCGAGCATCGTCTCCGCATTTGATAAGGCAGGGATAGAGTTTATTCCGGAAAATGGTGGCGGGTGTCCGTTTCCAAGGAGTAGCTCGGACCATGTCGCACGAGCAGGCGCACCGGGCATCAACTTTTGCCCACAATCGTGTGACCGGGCTATCAATTTCCGAAGTCTCTGTCATCAATACCCGCGTCTGTGAAGTCGAACGCTCAGACGCCGGGCCTCTCCTCTTGCGTGAGCAAGGGAGGGGCTTTTCGATTCTAGAGTGCTTTACTGGCAACCTGCGCAGCGACGGTAACGACCAGGGCGGCAAGCGTGACGCCGCACTGTAGCGTGCGGCCTTCATTCGGCGCTCTCGTGCGCCCGTCGCGTCATATCCCATCAGTCGCCTCCCTGCGGCCTGCCTGTCCATAATCTTCACTACCACTCTTGCGTGACCGCAAGCCGCAGACACACAACGGGATCAAACAACCAGAAACGCCGATGAAACCCATTAGTTGTGCCGGGTCTCTATTATTTCAGTTGTGATAGTTTGCCCCACTTATGCGACACCGGGGAGGGGAGATGCGCAACACGTTTTCTACGACCGACATGGACGCGATCAGGCGGCAGCATGAGAAATGGTGTCGCGCGAATGACGTCGACCCAAACGGCCCTACGGGAATTGAGATGGCTATCAAATTGCTAGCGTCCTACAAGCCCGAACGAAAGCAAGCACGTGAAGAAAAAGATTCCACTGTCTAGACTAGCGGTCAATTCACATGAAAGACCGATGCGCCGTCTGAGGCTTTCCAAGTTTCACGATCATTCCGGCAGTCCGGCCTTCCGATAGCCTTCGATAAAGCGCTGGAGCGTCTCCATATTGCGGGCGGGTTGTGCCGCGGCCCAGTGCGTAATCGTGAACTTTGGGGTCATCGCCATGAAAAGAGCTGCCTCACGCATCGCCTCGTCCCTGCGTCCGAGTTGGGCAAGGCTGGCCGCCAGTATGCGGCGCGAAGGGCTGCGGTAGATCGCCTCCGTGCGCAAAATCTTGATGGCTTCTTCATATTGGCAGGCCGCGTAATGCGCGAGCCCAAGCTGCCAATAATACCACCCGGCTGGGTGCGGATTTAGGCGAAGCGCCCTTTGGATCAGTTCGATCGCTTCCGATGCGCGACCTGCGAACGCCGCAAACTCCGAACCGATGGCTAGGGCATCCGCATTGTTTGGTTCTAGCGTGAAGGCGGCTGCAAACTCTTCATCGGACTCAGGCCAGCGTTTTTCATAGGCCAGCAAATATCCGATAAACCAATGACCGGCAGCGTCGTTCTTGTCCAATGCCAATGCCTTGCGGGCCAGTTCAAGGGCTCGCGATCGGTTCTCTTCCGTGGGTTCGATACTCTGCGCCCACAATTGCCAGTAAACAAAAGCCAGCCAGCGAAATGCCTCCGCATATTCGCAATCGATGGAGACTGCCTGGTTCAAGAGTATCTCGGCTTCGCGAAGCGCTTCTGGGGAACTGTTGAACGCCGAGATCAGACTTCGTCCACGGACACAAAGATCATAAGCTTCCAGGCTCTTTGGACGATTACGCGCCGGTGATTCCGCCAAACGTCCAACAAGGGCCTCGACGATCTTGTCCGTGACTTCGTCCTGTACGCCGAAAATGTCTTCGAGATTTCGGTCGAAGCGTTCGGCCCAGAGATGATCTCCGCCAACGGCGTCGATGAGCTGGACGTTGATCCGCACGCGACCGGCGGCGCGGCGTGCACTTCCCTCCACGAGGTAGCGGACGCCCAGCTCGCGCGCAATCAATCGAACATCGACCGACTTCCCCTTGTAGGCGAAGATGGAATGGCGCGCGATAACAAACAGGCCGGCATTCCTTGAAAGGTCGGTAATGAGGTCTTCTGTCAATCCGTCTGCGAAAACGTCATATTCGGCTTCCCCGCTCAGATTGGTGAACGGCAACACGGCGATGGACGGCCTGGCAGGCAGCGGCAGATCCGGTTTTTCCGCGTGATCCTTCGTGGCCTCGGCCTCGGAAAGTACGCGATAGACGTGAACCTCTTCGGCGATGTTTTTCAGGGATTTCGGCCCGAGATCATCGTAGCCAAGTGCGAGCTTTCGTTTGACTTGATCATGGATGCCCGCCGAGACATAGATGGCTCCCGGCTCGGCAAGACTTTGCAGCCGTGCGGCGATGTTGACGCCGTCGCCATAGAGGTCACTGCCTTCCACGACAACATCGCCGAGGTTGATCCCGATGCGCAGGACTATACGTTGCGCCTCTGGCAGCGAAGCATTTGCATCCGCCATCCGCCGCTGTAGTTCGATCGCTCCTGAGAGGGCGTTGACAGCACTCGTGAACTCAACGAGAACCCCATCACCCATCACTTTGACAATGCGGCCGCCATGTGCGCGCACGACAGGCTGGAGAATTGTCGCCCGGCGCTCCTTCAGTACGGCCAGCGTCGCAACCTCGTCCATCTCCATCAAGCGCGAATAACCAACCACGTCCGCGACGACGATAGCGGCAAGACGGCGCTTGACGTGTTCTTCGGCCATTTGGGCATCTACCCGAAGGTGGCAATGACTCTATGATATTTGCGCCCTGGGTCGAAGTCCAACGGGCCCATTCCGAATGGAGTTCCGACGATCATATGAGCGCATATCCCACGCCTTTTCGAAGACGTGATTTCGATCTCCGTGTGCGTCGACGCGGCATGTGTTGCAGTCATTTCCGATGGAAGTTTTGTTCTGAACACAGATCGGAGAAAAGTGTATCCGGCAGCGTTATCTGGATTGCGTATCGCACCAGTTCCTTCGCAATCCTGCGAGAACAACTTAAATGTTCGCTATCTGTGTGGCTAGGATCACATAATGTATCGACTGGAACTGCCGCGGCGGCCCGGTGCGCACCGACGCTTTTGCTGCGCAGCAAGTCCCCTTGATGGGCAACCATAGCGCCGCCGGAGTTATGGCGTATGGCGACCCTGCGCGCCGCAGCGGGGTCATCGCGGGCGTTGCGCGAACGGTCCGCGCGTCTGGGTCACGAGCTTGACGGTGTTGTCCATGCGGGCACGTCGACTTCACACTGCCTACAGCTTGTAGCCGATTTTTCGCAGCAGGTCTTTCCGCCACGTAATGTCTGCGTCGGTTTCGACACCCAGCGGTGAGGCGCCATCCACCACGCCGAGCACGCCGCGGCCTAGCTCCGTTTGCGCGACGATCACCTGCGTCGGATTGGCCGTCGCGCAATAGATGCGGCAGACCTCTGGCACCGCACGCACCGCAGCCAGCACATTGACGGGAAAGAATCCGTCGCCCAGGAAGATCAGGAAAGTGTGGCCGGCGCCAATGGCCAATGCGTTGTCACGTGCGAGGGTGAGCATGGCTTCTTCATTACCCGACCAGCGCACCAGCCGCTTACCGGAGGCCTCGCAGAAGGCCAGCCCGAAGCGGATGCCAGGAACCGCGCCCACCAGCGCCTCGTGGAGGTCTTCCACAGTCTTGATGAAATGCGACTGGCCAAAGATGAAGTTGGCGGCGTCCGGCTTGACGATGGGCACCACGGTGAGTTCCATGGCTGCGCTCCTTCAAGGTAGGCAACGCAATGGTAGGTAGGTCCAAGGAAGGCGATTTCAAGCCGCCATATGCGACCGCTTTGCCCCCAAGCGCTGCCACCTTCACTTCTTCGCGGACCGACCAACACAAGGGCAGGCGCAGGCAGCGATGAATCTCTAAGCGTGAGGTCAGTTTTTCGAATGGGAACAGCTGGGGGTCGTCGTTTTATGGGTAAATTCGGTATCCGATATCGGAAATATTCGACGGCTCCCTCTCCGCCAGACGGGGCCTGTTGGCCGCAATCAGTGAATTTCCAGCCATCCCGTGGGATTCAAGCATTCGATGCCTCGGCCGCAGGCGACCACGAAACGTCTGTCGAGGGCGATGCGGCGCCGTCTCGGCCACCATGCCGGCAACGGCCGGGACCTGGGTGACATTTGAAATCCAGAGCGGACGAAGCTGGTTGCGTAGGAAAAGAAGAAAGCAGGTGAGGCCGTAGAGCACCCAGGAAAGCCCCGCGCTGCGAACTGCGGGATCGATCATCACCAGCCCCAGGTGGAGAACGTCGACGGATTTGCCGGAGAGAGAGACCTGGATGACCGGGCAGGCGTTGAAGGCGTCCGGCTCACCGTCGGGAACCCGATAGACGACTGTCACGATCGTCCCGGCGGGGGCATCTTCACGCTCGGAGAAGACGCCGTAGTCCAGCTCTCCATCGGGAACCGATCGCTGCGCGACCTTTCGCAGATCGTGCCGCAGTCTGGCGACTTCCCGCTCGCTCATCCATAGCCCGGGACTTCCACGATCCTCGCGCGGAAATCTGGCAATGTCTTGAATGGGAGGTCGAGGCGCTTCTTCAGCACGACCGATATCAGATTGTACAATGGCCCGGCCCGGCAGCTTCAATTCTAGAATGGAGGTTTGTGCAAGCTTGGGTCGCATCTTCGCGGGAGAGAGCAGACATTTGGTTTAATTTTGGGCCGAGAGCAAGCGCCAACGTTTTGGCGTCAGGCAATAATGGCGTGGCCGCCCTTGCCGGCGCCTCTTTTTCTCACAAGAAGCGCAGATCGTCATGAACGCACAAAAGTACGCTCCAGCACTTTGATTCTAGAGCATCTTTTCGCTTCGAGTGATTCCACTTGAAAGCGGCATGCTCTAGTCGAGCATGACCATATGAGCGGTCAGTTGTTCCTCGAAGAATTTCGAGAACGTCGCGATGCGCGGCGGTAGGGCCTGGTAGGGCGGATAGTAGAGTGTCAACCAAAGGTCTGGTGGCGACCAGCCATGCAGAACATGGATGAGCCGTCCGCTGCGAATATGCTCGGCGATATGAAATCCCGGCAACATCGCTACGCCCGCGCCGTCTGCAGCCATGTCGGCCAGGACCTCGCCATTGTTGGCGCTGAATGCTCTTCCGGCGACGATGGTGATGCTTGAGCCTCCGTCCGAAAGCAGCCAGTTCTCCCGCCGGCTTTCGCCGCTGTATGCGAGACAATCGTCCGGGGTCAGCTCGCTCGGGTGTTGCATCTCAGCGAACCTGCTGCCTGGCGCGGCCACCAATATCCTCGGGACCACCTTGATCTTGCGCCATATTGTGAATTTGTCCGACGGGGCCGACGAAATGCGGATCGCGAGATCGTAATCGTCGTCAACGATATCGACCAAGCCGTCCGACAGCGAGATCTCGAAGCACATTTTCGGGTAGAGCTCCCGGAAGCCGGAGAGGATCGGCGGCAGCACCGTCTTGCCGAGCCAGGTCGGCGCGCTGATCCGCAGACGTCCCTGGTCAGCCTTGTGTGCATTCTTGACGTCGCGCCGCGCGTTTTCGAGCGTTTCGACCGCCGGCTGGATCTGGGCGGCAAAAACGGCGCCGTCCGTCGTCAGCGATACCTGGCGGGTCGTGCGAACAAACAACTGGACGCCGAGATCATCTTCAAGCGCGGCAATGGCCCGCGTGACGGCAGCGGGGGTCATATCGAGCTCGCGGGCAACCTGAGCGAAGTTGCGCTTCTCGGTGGCCATCAGGAAAATTTTCAGGGCTTTATGATCGTTCATCTCTATTGTTTCAAAAATCGCAACTCACTCGAAAGAAATATTGCAATTCCGCGAGGTAATCAACCCGAGTACATCTCTACGCATCGACGAACACTGTCAACGAAGAAAGGCACGGGCCATGATCAAGGATATCAAGGGACTGCATCACGTCACCTCCATGGCGTCGGATGCGCAGCAGAACAACAGATTTTTCACCGACACACTCGGCCTTCGCCGCGTGAAGAAGACGGTCAATTTCGATGATCCGAGTGTGTATCACCTTTATTATGGCGATGAGAACGGTACGCCTGGTACCGTCATGACGTACTTTCCGTTCCCGCACATGATGATCGGGCGGCCGGGCGTCGGCGAAGTCGGCGAGACCCAGTTCTCCATTCCAAAGGGGGCGCTGGCCTTCTGGAAGGACCGCCTCATTGCGCAAGGTGTGGGTGGTATTCAGACCGACACGGTCTTTGGCGCCAATAGCCTGCGTTTCACGGGCCCCGATGGTGATGGCCTCGCCCTGGTCGAAGCAGCCGACGATGCCCGCGCCCCCTGGCTTGCCGAGGGAATTTCCGAGGCCAATGCCATTCGCGGCTTCAGCGGTGCGCGCTTCAACCTTCACGACACGGCGGCGACCGAAGAACTCCTCCGTTTCATGGGCTATGAGCGTTCTGAAGTCGAAGGAGACGTCACGCGGTTCATCATTCCCGGCGGCAACGGTGCAGACACGATCGACCTCGCTGCGCTCCCGAAGACACCGTTTGCGCGTCAGGGAGCGGGTTCGGTGCACCACATCGCCTTTGCCGTCGAGAACCGTGAAAAACAGCTCGAAGTGCGCAAGGCGCTGATGGACACCGGCTACCAGGTAACTCCCGTCATCGATCGCGACTATTTCTGGGCGATCTACTTCCGGACACCGGGCGGGATCCTGTTCGAGATCGCAACGAACGAACCCGGCTTCGACCGCGACGAGGACACCGCCCATCTCGGCGAGGCGCTGAAGCTGCCGCATCGATACGAATCTTTCCGCGACAAGATCGAGGCAAATCTGGTTCCGCTTGCTGCATAGGACCGGCGCCTGATCGGTGCCATTCGCAAGCAGCGCGTCCACCCTGGAAAACGCATCGGCCCGAACCCGGCTAAGCGATGCGATAGGCAAAGCCACTCTGGGTCAAACCGCTCGGAGTGGCAGCCACCACAATCAAGGATCACCGTCATGAAACTCTATCTCCTGTCACTCGGCGCCGGACTTCTCGTCGGCATTGTCTACAGCCTCCTCAATGTCCGCTCGCCGGCACCGCCGGTCATCGCGCTGGTCGGCCTTCTTGGAATTCTCGTCGGCGAACAGATCGTTCCTTTTGCCAAAACTCTGTGGGGCAAGGAGCCGGCGGTGATTTCCTGGATCAACCAGATCAAGCCCCACATGTTCGGTCACATGCCGAAGGGAGAAAACCGGAGCGATGTCGCTGCAGCCCAGCGGGTTCGGATCACGTCTGATAGCTGAGCCCGCGCCGAAAGCCTTTCCGCGTCCAGCACGAGCCCAATCGAAATGGTAGGGCCGGAACGGCAAGTTCTGAAGCCCCTTCGATACCGAGAGATTGCAACCTTGCTGCCAAACGGCGAAACATGGGCCGATCCGTCAGGCCCTGTCGACCTCTGGAGAACGATCATGAGCGGAACCAGGCTTTTCTCGCCCTTCGAAATGGGATCGCTTAATCTGCGAAACCGCATCGTCATCGCGCCAATGTGCCAATATTCGGCCACGGACGGGCAGATGACCGACTGGCATCTTATCCATCTCGGTAATCTGGCCCTGTCAGGTGCGGCTGTGCTCACCATCGAGGCGACCGCGGTCCTGCCGGAGGGCCGTATTTCCTATGGCGATGTCGGGCTTTATTCGGATGCCTGCGAGCGCGCGATGGGCCGAGCTCTGGACGGGGTGCGACGGTGGTCCGACATGCCCATCGCCATCCAGCTCGGCCATGCCGGACGGAAAGCTTCCAGCCAAGTCCCATGGAAAGGCGGCCGCCAGATCAACCCGAAGGACGAAGGCGGCTGGAAAACCGTCGCACCGAGTCCTGTCCCTTTCCACGATGACTATGACCATCCGGTGGCGCTCGATCGCGGCGGCCTTGCGCAGGTCTGCTCGGCCTTCGCCGATGCCGCCAGGCGCGCCGCCGCTCTCGGGCTGGACGCTGTCCAAATTCATGGAGCCCACGGCTATCTCCTGCATCAGTTCCTGTCGCCCCTCTCCAACCGTCGCACGGACGACTATGGTGGAACGCTGGAAAACCGCATGCGCTTCCCCCTTGAAGTCTTCGAGGCCGTTCGCGCGGCATTTCCGGCGGACCGGCCGGTGACGATGCGGGTCTCGGCGACCGACTGGGCGCAGAACGGCTGGGATATCGAGCAAACCATCACCTTTTGCCAGGCGCTTGAAGCACGTGGCTGCTCGGCCATTCATGTCTCGTCGGGCGGCCTTGTGTCCCACCAACAAATCGCGATCGGCCCAAGCTATCAGGTCCCCTTTGCGCGCGCCGTCAAAGAGAATGTGGCGATACCGGTCATCGCCGTCGGCCTCATTACCGAGTTCGAACAGGCCGAAGCAATCCTGACCACGGGCGATGCCGACCTCATCGCGATTGCCCGCGCCATTCTCTACGACCCCCGCTGGCCCTGGCATGCCGCCGCGCATTTCGGCGAGCGGGTGTGGGCGCCCGATCAGTATCTGCGATCGCAACCCCGACAGCTCCGTCATCTCTTCGACCGCTAGGCAGACGTAAGAACCGGCGCGCCCGCCATACCGATGTCGGATCGCGCCCTGTTTCTTTTCGACGCTGACCNCAACGCAGAAAGAAGACCGTCTCCTGCGGCAGGAGACGGTCTCAGCGGGCCGGGCCGGCCCGAGGCTTCGGGGAGGGGATACCGAAGCCGGGACTGGAAGATGCTGTCTGCCCCCTTGGAAACGAGGAGATGGTTGAAAGGTAGACCTGCGCGGTGTGCCACGTAACTACACTTAGGTATCGGTGCGCCTGGACAAGAAGCTTGTTTTGTCCGGCGAAAACGGCGGGAGCGCAAACGGATCGTCGCCTCCTATCCATCAGTTTCTGCAACAGGCCGTTTGAAGCCCGGCCGGAGAAGGGAAAGTGTCCCATGAACCAATCCGAAAACAATGTGGTTATCGAGCGCCCGGAGCTGCGCCGCTTCGAACTGGCGGTCGACGGGGCCATCGCCGCCGTCTACTACCGCCAGGAGGATGGGCGTCTAGTGTTGATCCATACGGAGGTTCCTGAGGACTTGTCCGGCCGCGGGATCGGGTCGCGGCTGGTGACCGGCGTTTTCGACCTCGTGAGGGCGAGCCACCGGAAAGTCGTCATCCGTTGCCCGTTCGTGGCCGCCTGGTACGCTCGCCATCTGGACTATGGCGACGTCGTCGACGGTTGACCGGCGCGACCGACCGTCAAAGCTTGGCGTCACCGCGCGCCGCATCAAGACCGACGGGTCCGCCGCCTGCGGCAGCGAGATAGAGGAACACGAAACAGAAGATGATGGCGGCCGTACCGCCGTTCTGAGCCGGATAAAAGCCCTGCGGCGCATGGCGCAGGAAATAGGCCGACGCCATGACGCCCGAGAGAATGAAGGCCGAAAGCCGGCTTCTGAAGCCGACCAGCAGCGTGAAGCCGAGGACGAGTTCGAACAATCCGGCAATCCAGGGCAGGGAGCCGACGGGCGGTCCGCCGCCGTCACTTGCGGGAAAGCCGATGACCTTCTGCGTTCCGTAGCTGAAGAGGACGAGGGCCGAGACGATGCGCAAAAGGCTGAGCAGATAAGGGGCCAGCTGGTTGGATAAAGCGTGCATGCGTGTTTCCTTTGCAAGCGACCCGGGCAGGTCAATGTGGGCGTGATGTGAATCATTCACAATAATGACCGGCTTCTAGCGAAGCCGGTCATTATTGTGGTTCTGGGGTGTTGCGCGGTGGGCAGATCGCCCCGTTATTTTGCCGGGTTGGGGCCGATCGTCCTGCCGTGGCTGACGCGTTCGTCACCCTTGTGAACCATGGTGACGGCGTAATCGATGCCCATGCCGTAGGCGCCGGAATGCTCCTTCACCAGTGCGGTGACGGCATTGTAGGTTTCCTTGCGGGCCCAGTCGCGTTGCCATTCGAGCAGGACCTGCTGCCAGGTCACCGGGATAACGCCGGCCTGGACCATGCGGTCCATGGCGTATTTGTGCGCATCGGCCGAGGTGCCGCCGGAGGCGTCGGCAACCATGTAGATCTCGTAGTCGGTGTCATGCATGCACGACAGCGCGAAGGTGGTGTTGCAGACTTCGGTCCACAGCCCCGAGACGACGATTTTCTTGCGGCCGTTGGCGGCATTTTTGGC
>NZ_JBQENM010000054.1:0-13377 GCF_052044795.1 Ensifer sp. 22521 | reverse complement strand
GACCCGGTCTCGACGGTGGTGATGGTCGTTGGAATGTTGAAGACCTTTGCGGCCTTGGCGAGACCGACAACGTTGTTCTTCAGGACCTGCCGATCGATCGACTGAACACCGAAGGCCATCTGCGGCTGCTGGTCGATGAAGATCAGCTGGCTGTTCTGGGGGGTCAGGACTTCGAGTTTGCTGGACATGGACTTTCTCCTCTTTGAGCTGGTTGGCAAGCGGGGCGTCGGTGCCCGGTCTTGGCCGGTCTGGGGTGAACTTGTTTGGTGAAAACAGGTGTAGCCGACCGGGTTGTGCCGATGAATTGCAATAATGATTTCGATTGAATTGCGTAAAATGAAACAAAGGTTGGGTTGGTGAACCCCGAACTCCGGCAATCGATCTCTCGGATGCCAGGGCGGGCGGGTCGCGGTTGCTCGCTGGTCCTGGCCCTTGGATGCCGGGGCAAGTCCAGCGAGGCACCCGCGCAACGTCCCATCTGATCAAACCGGGTGAATCATGTCACGCGCATAGGCAAGTCCGATCCCGTATCCGCCCGCATGCGCTTCTACGATCGCCCGGGCACCATCGTAGGTCTCCTTGCGCGTCCAGTCCCGCTGAAGCTCGAGGAGAAGCTGCAGCCAGGACGTCATCGTCGCGCCTGCCTTCTCCATCCTTCGCAGCGCAAGGGCGTGGCTCTCCGCGGTGATGCCGCCGCATGTGTCGGCTACGACGAAGACCTCATAACCATCAGCAAGCGCGGAAAGCACGGGGAAGGAGACGCATGCTTCGGTCAAGAGACCGGAGACGACGAGCTTGCGGCGGCCGGTTTTGGCAACCGCGTCACGGACGCCGTCGTCCTCCCAGGCATTCATGTTGTGCCGCTCGATCACTGGAACGTCCGGGATGACGCTCCTGATCATCGGCATCAGGGGGCCGCTATAGACCTTGGATGCGGAGGTCGACACGACGATCGGCAGGTTGAAAACGCGCGCAGTTTTGGCGAGGGCCACTGTGTTTCCGACCAGCAACTGGCGATCGCCGGATCCCACGCCGAAGGCGAGTCCAGCCTGCTGGTCGATGATCAGGAGCAATGGCTCGTCGGGTGTCAGAAGCGGAAGGGGCGTCATTTCTTTTACTCCAAGGAATAGCTGACAGCTGGAAAAGATAGTGCTCCGACTTGCCGGCGGCTTGAATGTAAAGGCGGCATTTTGCCGAAAGCACTTGGATTTGCTCGGCTGTGACCGCGTTCGTCGACGCACGCCCACGCGATCAGGCGCGTGGCCGCTTCCCGCTTCGCTGCGCAAGATCAAACCCGCACTTCGCGCGTGGTCTTTGGGGCGAGCCACGTCTTGCCCCGGCGATGTGGCTAGCGCTGTCCCCGCGATGGCCTTGGCGTGCGCCGCGTGCAAGCGAATCCGTGTCTTCACGGGAAGCAAACCTCTGTTTGAGTCCCCGATAAAAGCACTCCTTCATGCTCTTGACATTGTGCAATCGATTGCGTTAAAAGACATGCAATCGATTGCATAGTTGGAGAGATCCCATGGACGCAGCAGAGACGAAGGCTAGGCCCACCCACGTTATCGAAAATCAGGCGGAGGTGACGGGAGTGGTGCTCGACGCGATGTCGCGAGCGACCAACGTCCGCCTCAGGGAAATCATGGAATCGCTCGTCAAGCATCTGCATGCCTTCGCCCGCGAAGTTCGCCTCAGCGAGGATGAATTCGAGCAGGGGATCGATTTCCTCAACCGGATAGGGCAGGCGACCAACGACGCTCACAATGAGGGCGTGCTGTTCTCCGATGCGCTCGGCTTTTCCACCCTGGTCTGCCTGCTGAACAACGGCCAGAACGGCGCCACGGAAACTGCCGCGGCGTTGCTCGGGCCCTTCTGGCGGATGCATTCGCCGTCGACCGAAAACGGTGGTTCGATCATCCGCTCGCAGACGCCCGGCCCGGCCCTCTTCGCTGAATGCCGCATCACCGATCCCGACGGCAAGCCGATCGAAGGCGTCGAGATCGACGTCTGGCAGGCGTCTCCGGCCGGCCTTTACGAGAACCAGGACCCGGACCAGTCAAACATGAACCTGCGCGGCAAATTCCGGACCGATGCGCAGGGTCGCATTTCTTTCCGCTCGGTGAAGCCCGCGGGCTATCCGGTGCCGACCGACGGGCCGGTGGGCGAGTTGCTGCGCGCGCAACTCCGCCATCCCTACCGCCCGGCGCACCTGCATTTCCTCTGCTTCAAGCCGGGCTACAAAACCCTCATCACCCAGATATTCGTCGATGACGACGAGCATCTGGAAAGCGATGTGGTGTTCGGCGTCACCCGCCACCTGATCGGCGATTTCACGCAAGGCGCCGGCGCGCCGCCGGCTGCCGATGTGACCGGCGCCTGGTACCGGCTTGCCTATGAATTCGTGATGGAACGCGGCGAAGCCAAGCTTCCGGCTCCGCCGATCCGCTGACCCCAACATAAAAAACGGATGTATCTCATGTCGAACACAGAACAGCTGAAACGCGAAACCTATCCCCGTTCGCTCGAAGACAAGGTTGCACTCGTCGTCGGTGGCGCCGGCGCTATCGGCGCCGCAACCAGCCGCATGCTCGCAGCGGCAGGAGCGACGATCGTCGTCACGCATATGGACACGGAGCGTGATGCGCTGGCGGCCGAAGCGTTGATCAAGGAACTCGGCGCGCCTCATGCCGCCTATGTGGCGAATGTCGTCGACACCGCTTCGCTCATCGCGCTTCGCACGACGCTTGAACACAAACACGGCCGCCTCGACATCCTGGTCAATGCCGCTGGTTTCACCAAGCCCGTCCCGCATGCCGACCTCGATGGGCTCACCGACGAACTCATCGACCTCATGTTGCAAGTCAACTGGCGCGGCCAGTTCGCGACCGTCCGTACCTTTGCGCCGCTGCTGAAGGCATCTGGCGACGGACTGGTCGTGTCGATCTCCTCGATCGCCTCCTTCACCGCTGTCGGTTCATCCATCGCCTATTGTGCGGCGAAGGCCGGCATCGACGTCATGACCAAGGCTTTGGCGCGGGCGCTTGCGCCGGAAATCCGGGTGCTGGCGGTCTCGCCGGGCGTCGTCGATACCGAATTTGTTCCGGGCCGCGGCGCCGACTTTAACGACAAGGTCAAGGCCTCGACGCCGCTGAAGCGCATCGGCACCGCCGAAGACATTGCCGCGGCGATCACCGCCTGCGCCACCATGCTCCGCTACTCTACCGGGCATATCATCCAAGTCGACGGAGGCCGGGCGCTCTAGAGCGCCGTGCGTTCAGACAAACGCACAAAGGACGCTCTAGCACTTTGATTCTAGAGCATCTTTCCGCTTCGAGTGATTCCACTTGAGAGCGGGATGCTCTAGCCAGGTAAACGGGAGGAAACCATAACACGCGCACCGCTGTCGAAAGTGTTCATCACCTGCGCGATCACCGGCAATATTACCCAGCCGGAGCAGACGCCGCATTTGCCGATCACTCCAAAACAGATTGCCGATTCCGCGCTGGAAACGGCAGATGCCGGGGCGGCTATCGCCCATATCCATGTCCGCGATCCCAAGACCGGGCGGCCGTCGATGGAACTCGATCTTTACCGCGAGGTGCTCGATCGCATCCGTGCGAAGAATTCCGAGCTGATCATCAACCTGACAACGGGGCCGGGCGGCCGCTTCGAACCGTCAGAGCATGATCCGAAGATCGCGGGCGAGGGCACGACGCTGATGGTGCCGGAGCGCCGCGTCGAGCATGTCGTCGCGCTGAAACCCGATATCTGCACGCTCGATCTCAACACTATGAATTCGGGCGGACAGGTGGTCATCAACACGCCGGCCAATATCCGCCGCATGGCGAAGGTGATCGCTGACGCCGGCGTCAAGCCA
The DNA here is from genome assembly GCF_052044795.1 of Ensifer sp. 22521. Classification (NCBI taxonomy): domain Bacteria; kingdom Pseudomonadati; phylum Pseudomonadota; class Alphaproteobacteria; order Hyphomicrobiales; family Rhizobiaceae; genus Ensifer; species Ensifer sp. 22521. Next base: position 9,503 of record NZ_JBQENM010000054.1, on the reverse strand, counting down.
GAGATCGAGTTGTTCGATTCCGGCGATATCGCCCTGCTTCATGACCTGATCGCCGACGGCACGTTCAACGGCCCGCTCCTGACTTCCTTCGTGATGGGCGTGAAGTACGGCTTCCAGCCGTCGCCGGAGACCGTACTCTATGCCCGCGGGCTGCTGCCGGCCGATGCCGCCTTCACCGCCATCGGCATCGGCCGCTCGGCCTTCCAGATGGTCGCCCAGTCCTATCTGGCCGGTGGCAATGTCCGGGTCGGGCTCGAGGACGCCGTCTATATCGAACGCGGCGTGCTTGCGCCCTCCAATGCGGCCCTCGTCGAGAAAGCGCGCCGCATCGCCGAAGATCTGGGGGCCCAGATCGCCAATCCATCCGAAGCGCGCCGCATTCTCGGCTTGCGCGAAGCTGCGTGACAGGAGGCCTTGATGATGAACAACGAAGATTTGAACATTGAAGCGGCAACGACGGTGCGGGGCCTGCGTCTCCATGCCAAGGCGCCGAGCTACGACGCGATCGAGCTCCCCATCGAGACGCATCCGCTTCGGCCTCTTCGGCCAGGCGAGGTGCTCGTCGAAATCCATGCGGCGGCCGTCAATCCCTCCGATGCCAAGGCGGCAACGGGCCTGATGCCCTATGCGGTGTTTCCGCGAACGCCTGGCCGCGATTTCGCGGGCCAGGTGGTGGCGGGCCCCCAGGACCTGATTGGAAAACGTGTCTTCGGTTCGTCCGGTGACCTCGGCATCCGGCAGAACGGTTCGCAGGCGAGCCACATGATCGTCGAGGCCGACGCCGTCGTCGAGGTTCCCGATGGCATCGACATCAAGGCGGCCGCAGGCATCGGCGTGCCCTTCGTCACGGCCTGGCAGGGTCTGCAACGGGCCGGATTGCCCGCAGCCGGCGAGACCGTGCTCATTCTCGGCCTCAACGGCAAGGTGGGGCAGGCGGCGGCCCAGATCGCAACCTGGCGAGGCGCGCGCGTCATCGGCGTCGTGCGCCGGGACGAGGCCTATCAGGGGCACGCCAATGCGCCGATCGAGGTCATTGCCGCCGACAAGACGGATGTGCCGGCGCGGGTTCGTGAACTGACGGACGGCAAGGGCGCCGATATCGTCTACAACACGGTCGGCGACCCGTTCTACGAGATCGGCCAGAAGTCGCTTGCCGTGCGGGGTCGGGCGATCTTCATCTCGGCGATCGACCGTTTCGTCAACTTTGACTTGCTTGCCTTCTACAAGGGGCAGCACACCTATGTCGGCATCGACACGATTTCGCTGAACTCGGTCGAGACGGGCGCGATCCTCAAACAAATGGCGCCGGGCTTTGCCGCCGGCAAGCTCAAGCCGTTTCCCATCTTAGAAACCGCGATCTATTCGTTCGAAAACGCTCACGAGGCCTATCAGGCCGTCATGGCGTCCTCGCGCGACCGCATCGTGCTCGTTCCGGGAGCGTGAGGCCGTGCACCTCGTCAAGTTCACGGACGCTCCGCCCTACCAGGCGCCGGGCCACGACAAGATGAGGATGGTTCGCCTGCAGGGTCTCGAGGCCAGGCCGTCCGATACGGCCTGGCTCGGAGTGTCGACGCTGGAGCCAGGCGGCGGCACGACCCTTAGCAGTTCGCCCGTCGAAAAACTTTACGTCGTTCTCGACGGCAAGGTCACGGTTTCGAACGGCAACGAGGAGGTCGTTCTGGAGCCATGGGATTCCTGCCGCATTGCACCGGCGGAAGGCCGGAAGCTCTATAATGCGACGGACCGGCCGGCAACGATCCTCTTGGTGATGCCGACGACCCAGCCGCCGTAAGGCAAGCGGCCGCTATCTCGAAATTTCGATGCCAGTTCACGTGACGGGTTGCCCGTCGCGGCAATCCTGCTCGTTCCGAAGGGAGGACCTTTCATGACGCATGCTTCCGCCACGCCAAAGCCGCGCAAGCCTTGGTATCAGATACTCTACATACAGGTTTTGATCAGCATCGCGATCGCGATCGTCTTCGGTCACTTCTGGCCCGAAACGGCCATCGAAATGAAGCCCCTCGGGGACACCTTCATCAAATTGATCAAGATGGTGATCGCGCTCGTCATCTTCTGTACGGTGGTCTCGGGCATTGCGGGCATGAACGACCTGAAGAAGGTCGGCCGTGTCGGCGGCAAGGCCCTTCTCTATTTCGAGGTCGTCTCGACTCTGGCGCTCGCCATCGGCATGGTGATCGGTAACGTGCTCACGCCGGGCGCCGGCTTCAACGCGGACCCCGCCACCCTCGATACCGACGCCGTCAATGTCTATGCCGGCAAGGCGGCGGAGCAATCCGTCACCGAATTCCTCATGAACATCGTGCCGAAGACCGTGGTCGACGCCTTCGCGCAGGGCGATATCCTGCCCGTTGTGCTGATCTCGGTTCTGTTCGGCTATGTCCTGTCGCATCTCGGCGATCGCGCCAAGCCGATCCGTGATGTCATCGAGGCCGGTTCGCATCTCGTGTTCGGTGCGATCAACGCGATCATGCGCCTCGCCCCCATCGGCGCGTTCGGCGCCATGGCCTTCACCATCGGCAAATACGGCGTGTCGTCGCTCGGACCGCTCGCCTTCCTGATCGGCACCTTCTATCTCACCAGCATCATCTTCGTGCTTGGTGTCCTCGGTCTGATCGCATGGTGGACCGGGTTCAGCATCCTCAAATTCCTGGCCTATATCAAGGAAGAGATCCTAATCGTGCTCGGCACCTCGTCGTCCGACTCAGCGCTGCCGAGCCTCATGGAAAAGTTGACGAATGCCGGTGTGGCCAAACCCGTCGTCGGTCTGGTCGTGCCGACAGGTTACGTATTCAACACCGACGGGTCGTCCATCTACATGACGCTCGCAGCCCTGTTTGTCGCTCAGGCGACCAATACGGACCTTTCTCTCAGTCAGCAGTTGGCAATCTTCGGGGTCGCCATGTTCACCTCCAAGGGTGCATCGGGCGTCACCGGCGCTTCGTTCATCGCCCTTGTCGGCACGCTTTCGGTGGTGCCGGCGATCCCGGTGGCCGGCATGGCGCTCATCCTCGGCATCGATCGCTTCATGAGCGAGGCACGCGCCCTCGTCAACATGATCGGTAATGGCGTTGCGGCGATCGTCATGGCGAAGTGGGAGGGCGAACTCGATGAGGCCCGTCTCCAGGCGGCGCTCGCCGGCAGTCCGCTCGCCGATACCGAGGCCGTCGACGACCTGGATGTCATTGCGACCCCGGAACTCGCCTCGAAGATCTGACGGCGGTGGGGNAGTTACCATGGGAGTGTGAAATGGCCCTTTACGATCTCGAAGACCGCAAGCCGGTGCTGGATGAAGACTTCGGATGGATCGCGCCGGATGCTCAGGTCATCGGCAGGATCCGCATCCGAAAGGACGCCAGTGTGTGGTTCGGCGCGGTCCTGCGCGGCGACAACGAACTGATCGACGTCGGCGCCCGCAGCAATGTGCAGGACGGCGCGATCCTCCATACCGATCCGGGGTTTCCCCTGGTGATCGGCGAGGACTGCACCATCGGCCATGGCGTCATCCTGCATGGCTGCACGATCGGAAACAGCTCGCTCATCGGCATGGGGGCGATCGTCATGAACGGCGCTGAGATCGGGGAAGGCTCGCTCGTCGGGGCGGGCGCCATGGTCACGGAAGGCAAGTCGTTCCCGCCCGGCTCGATGATCCTCGGCTCGCCGGCAAAGCTGGTGAAGACGCTTTCGGCCGAGGAATCCGAGCGTCTCAAGGCATCGGCTGGGCGCTACGTCCGCAACGCGATCCGGTATCGCGACCATCTCGCCTCAAACGGCTAGCGGCAGCGCCGCGCATCGACAAGGGAGTACACCCGTGAAGAAGGTAATGAGCAGCGCGACCGAGGCCTTGGCCGGTCGCCTCAAGAATCGCGGAAGCCCTGATCCTGGCGATCCGCGAATCCGGTGTGACCGGCCTGACCGTGATTTCCAACAATGCCGGCGTCGACGGGATCGGTCTCGGCGTCCTCCTCGACTCGCGCCAGATCCGTAAGATGGTCTCGTCCTATGTCGGCGAGCACAAGACCTTTGCACAGCAGTACCTGTCGGGCGAACTCGAACTTGAGTTCACCCCGCGGGGGACGCTTGCGGAGCGCATCCGCGCCGGCATCCCGGCCTTCTACACGCGCACCGGGGTCGGCACTACAGACGGCAAGGAGACCCGCAAATTCGGCGGCGAAACCTAGTCATGGAAAAGGGGCTGCGCGGTGATCTCGCCATCGTACATGCCTGGCAGGGCGATAGTGAAGGGACCTGATCTATCGCTACACGGCCCGCAACTTCAACCCGATGATGGCCACCGCGGCAGACTTCACGGTCGCTGAGGTCGAGCAACTTGTGGCGGCTGGCGACCTGAACCCCGACGGGATCCATACCCCCGGCATCTATGTCGGCCGCGTCGTGCACGTCGCCAATCCCGAAAAACGCATCGAACAACGCACGACCAGACCGAGGACTGCGGCTTAGGAGGACTGACCGATGGCATGGAATCGCGATCAGATGGCGGCGCGCGCCGCTAAAGAACTGCAGGACGGTTTCTACGTCAATCTCGGCATCGGCATTCCCACGCTGGTCGCCAATCACATCGCACCCGGCCTGAGCGTGCAACTGCAATCCGAGAACGGAATGCTCGGCATGGGGCTGTTCCCCTTTCGAGGGCGATGAGGACGGCGACCTGATTAACGCCGGCAAGCAGACCATCACCGCGCTGCCGACGACCAGCCTCTTCTCGTCTGCCGACAGCTTCGCCATGATCCGCGACGGGCATATCGACATCTCTATCCTCGGCGCCATGGAGGTGGCGGCCAATGGCGATCTCGCCAACTGGATGATCCCGGGCAAGATGGTCAAGGGCATGGGTGGAGCGATGGACCTGGTGGCCGGCGTCAAGCGCGTCGTGGTGGTTATGGAGCATGTCGCAAAGGACAAGACGGGCTCCATTCAACCAAAGCTGGTTCCGCATTGTTCGCTGCCCCTGACGGGCAAGGGCGTGGTCGGTCTCATCATTACGGACCTCGGCGTCTTCAAGCCGCTGCGCGGCGATGCCGCTGCATTCGAGGTTCTTGAACTTGCCGATGCCGTGATGATCGAAGACGTCAGAGCCACCACCGGCACTGAGATCGTCGTTTCATCGCGGCTCGCCGTGAGCGCCTGACCCGCGCTTGAACTTGCCGGTGTGCAACCGCGACTGCTGCCGCGGTTTACCAACTTCAAGCATCGCTAGCGGCAGTCGCTGCCGATCGTATTCATATTGCCGAAGGGAACGAACTGATGTCGTCGAAAAGAACCCACTCCGCAGCCTCGGTAACCGCCGCCGAGGCGCTTGAGTTTCATGCGATGGGGCGTCCCGGCAAATTCGAGATCACGCCGACCAAACCGATGGCGACGCAGCGGGACCTTTCATTGGCCGAGCCCGTCAAGGCGATAGCGGAAGACCCATCCCGCGCCTTCGATTACACGACGCGCGGCAACATGGTGGCCGTGATTTCCAACGGTACGGCCATTCTCGGCCTCGGAAACCTCGGGGCGCTCGCATCAAAGCCTGTGGTGGAGGGCAGATCGTCCCGCTCAAGGCGCGCGATTCCGACATCGTCAATTTGGCGGCGATCGCCGCCTTTGGAACCGACGGCAGCTGAGCAGATATCGGCGGCTGCAGCCATGAGCGCTGCAGCCCGTGATCCGGCTGCAGGCGTTGACGAACGTCAGCCAGGATTGCGCTGCTCGGCCGCCTGCACCGGCGTAAGCGGGGGCTGCTTGCGCCACCGCCCAAGACGGCCTTCGTCGTGACCGGCGGCAAAGAGCTGTTGCATGTAGTTTCGATCAAATTCGCTTTTCGGGCTCCGTGTGAACTGATCCGGGATCGATGCGTAATAAAGCTGACCTCGGGCGGCCGTCGTCTGAATCTGCAGGCGCATCAGATCGGAAATTGCCTGATACTTGATCAACGTTTCGATAGAACGGCGGGCGATACCGAGCGCTGTTTCTTCTGCCGTTGCGTACTCGGGCGTCAATCGCCCGTTGCGGATGAGATAGAGTGTTCGCGAGCGGGCATGACCAAAGTAGCGCCTCTCATATCCGGAGAGCTCTATATTGGGAGGGGCGAAGAAGAGCTGCGCCACCGTCCCGCCGTCGACATGCAATTCCTGTCTGGCTTGACCGTCCAGCCTTACATCGATCCGAACCGGTGGGAACACCGCAGGTATGGCCGCAGACGCCAACAGGATGTCGATCATGTGCTCTCGACGATCGGCGCGCGCGCTGGCCGCGATCGCGGACAGGTCCCAGACAACAGGACGCTGGGCATCAATGTTGGTGGTTTGGACCAGCAAACGCCGGCCGATGCGGTACTGCGCCGCAATTTCTGCGACCATTTCTTCGGTGAGATAGCGACCGATCAATTGCCGCAACGGCCCATTATCGTAGAGACCACGGCCCATCACGCCGAACAGGCCGAGATTTCTATAGATATCGCGGTCACCATACTGCGTGAAAACTTCGCGCAATTCCCGGTCGTGGGACGGCCCAAGGAAGGCAAACGGAGCCGCCAAAGCGCCTGTGCTGACGCCAGTCACGACCTCGAATTGCGGTCGATTGCCCCTCTCGCTCCAGCCCGTCAGGTATCCGGCGGCAAAAGCGCCGTCGGCGCCTCCGCCCGAAATGGCAAGAAAGTCGACATGATTGACGGCGGTGGACGGGCGACGCCCTGAGCGAGCCGCATCGTGTGTCTGCGTGTACTGTTGCGCTATGAGCGAACGTAGAGTGGGCGTGACCTCGTCTCCCCAGAAGCGGGCAAGGTCCACCTGTTCGATTTGCACAGCCGAAGCCTGTTCTGCCGGAACCGAGATACGCGGCCCGGCGACACATGCCGTCAGTAGACCGGATGCAAAAAGGAGCGGCATGATTGAGGATCGAAATCCGTGAATGCGCGTAAAAATGGTCGCTGACAACGACATCGCCCTCCAATCCCCCATCCTTTTTCTCCACCCTTTCCTTGCGCCGATTTCAGTCGTGTTCGCCGCCCGCATGCAGGCTTACCGGATATAGTCGGCGACGTATCGTTACGGTGATCGCCAGCAACATTGCGATCAATTCCAGAGCATGGGAGGCGAACGCGCTGCTTGCGAGCACGAGCGCTGCCATGATCAAGAGAAGCCAGTGCATCGAGCCATGTTTGGACGCCCGGTCGCGAACCAGCCAGAGGGCGGTCAGGTACATCGCGATCGGTATGCAAAAGGCGAGAGCGGCAAGCTGTTGCGAAACGGTCCCGTCGCGGGCGACGCTCAGAAACACCGCAAAACCGGCGGCCGTCGCCGCCCCAGCCGCGAAAAGCACACAATGTCCGTAGGCCCAGGTCAGAACGGTGCCAAGTTTGCGGCTGAGCAGCTGTTCGTTGCGGTCAAAGTATAGTCCCCACATCGAAAACGCGATGATGGAGCACAGGGCCGCCCACCAGAAGTGCCTTAATTCTGGGGTCGCCGGATCCGAGACAATCAAGGCGATGGCGGCAAAACATTCACCAAGGACGATGATGTTGAACGAGTTGTAGCGATCGATGATGTGACCATGATGCCAGTTGCTGGCGGTCCCGCGCTCGGCCAGCAACGGTACGGCCAGCTCGCCAGCGGCACCGAGCGCAAAGAGCGGAAAGTAAAGCGGCGCTTCAGGGGAAAGTGTGATGATCAGGGTGTTCCAGTAGACCTGCATGCCGCCGATCCCGGCCGCGTAGCGCAGGGCCGCCGGGCGGGCATGCCGATCCCCGTTCGCCGCGCCGAGCCAAAGGGCGATCATGCCCAGTCGCATGATGCTGAAACCGATGAGGACGAGCCAATGCGGCTCATCGCCGAGGCCGCTCCGGATCCCTCCGGCAAGGGTAAGCGATCCGAACATGATGACCATCGTCACCACACGGAAGGCGGCCGACTTGTTGTCATAGCCCGAGGCGAACCATGTGTAGTTCGCCCAGGCCAGCCAGGCCATGAAAAAGCTGCACGCAAACCGGACGCCGCCGAGCCCGAATTCGCCGGTTTCGATGTCATGCGCCAGTCCATGGGCGGCGGCGGCCACCGCCACGACGGTGGCCAGATCGAACATCAGTTCGAGGGAGGTCGAGCCGCGGTTGACCTCGTTACGATCGCGCGGGGGCAGGCTGAAAGCGGCTATCGCGGACAAGGCTGGCCTCCCTTCGAGATCACGCTTGGCGGCGGCAAAACGACGGCGGCCATCGTTCAGCCCGGCTTCTTCGTGTCTTGCGGTGAATAGAAAAGGCCGACCAGGAGCAGCAAGAGAGCCGGGAAGAGCATTCCCGCAACGCCCACCGTGACTTGCGCAAACGCTCCGCCAGCACACCCCATCACAAAGCCGAGCACGAGGCTGATCGACGTCAGCGACTGCCCCCACTCTTCCGGCTTCTCGGTGTAGCCGATGACGCGACGGGCAGCAGCGACTGCGAGGCCGGCAATGTTGCCCGTCATGAGCGAAAACGGTGGGCCGAGCCTTGGGTCGAGACGCTCGATCGCCGTCAGCATCCCCATCGCGACGACGGCGAGAAGGGCGCATGCGGATACTGGCCCGGCATCGAAGATCGCAAGAAGGGCGGCCGTTGCAAACGCGGCCGCGGCGATGATGAGCGTCCAGAATGTCGCGCGCTCGAGAGGCTTGATCCAGGCGACGAGGATGGCGGCCAGGCCCGCGCCCACCATGAAGAGCGGGAAGGTCATGATCTGAAGATCGCGCAGGCCGCCTTTTTCATGACCGGCCAGTCCGAGCCCGAGGAGCACGACATTGCCCGTAACCAGCCCGACGAAAAGGCCGCCCAAGTGAATGAAGAAGAGTGCGTCAGCGAACCCGGAAATGAACGCCAGTGCCAGTGAATTGCTTTTCCCGCGAAGTATGTTCAGCATCGTATGCCGCTACCCCCTATTGTTTGAGCCCTAGCGACATTCTCGATTGTAGCGATAACGAAACCGTCGACGCTGGTGTCACCTGGCATGGCGTGAAGCGAGCTCTGATCCCGCGGTGCGCCCATGAAAACGAGTCTTGACAGGGCGATGCGGGTCCCCTGGTCCGTCTGGGCGACAAACCAGGGGATCCAGTGATGCTCACTTTGCCGGGTTGGGGCCGATCGTCCTGCCGTGGCTGACGCGTTCGTCACCCTTGTGAACCATGGTGACGGCGTAATCGATGCCCATGCCGTAGGCGCCGGAATGCTCCTTCACCAGTGCGGTGACGGCATTGTAGGTTTCCTTGCGGGCCCAGTCGCGTTGCCATTCGAGCAGGACCTGCTGCCAGGTCACCGGGATAACGCCGGCCTGGACCATGCGGTCCATGGCGTATTTGTGCGCATCGGCCGAGGTGCCGCCGGAGGCGTCGGCAACCATGTAGATCTCGTAGTCGGTGTCATGCATGCACGACAGCGCGAAGGTGGTGTTGCAGACTTCGGTCCACAGCCCCGAGACGACGATTTTCTTGCGGCCGTTGGCGGCATTTTTGGC
>NZ_JBQENM010000053.1:0-19159 GCF_052044795.1 Ensifer sp. 22521 | reverse complement strand
GAGGTCGCAGCCGAGACGATGGCGTCATAGGAGCCGGCAAGCGACACGATGAGCGCTGCCAGCGGTTCGGCGAGGTTGTTGCCGAGGCTTGCATCGTCGGCGAGCAGGACCTTCGTCACGCCCGAGAGCTTTGCAGCCGCATCGGCCGCAGCCTTGGCACCAGAGCCGGCGACGAGCACATGCACGTCGGAACCGATCTTCGATGCTGCCGTCAGCGCCTTGGCGGTCTGGTCGGAAAGGGTTGCGGTGTCGTGATCTGCCAGAAGAAGAATGGCCATGGTTGTGTTCTCCCTTGATTCCTTCGGTTCATGCCCTTGTCCGAAAACCGGTTCCCACTTTTCGGGGCATGAACGCCTTAGAGCACGCCGGCTTCGGTCTTGAGCTTTTCGACCAGCTCGGCGACCGACTTAACCTTGACGCCTGCCTTGCGGCCCGACGGCTCCTCGGTCTTCAGCACCTTCAAGCGCGGGGCGGTATCGACGCCGAAATCGGCCGGCGACTTCTTGTCGAGCGGCTTCTTCTTCGCCTTCATGATGTTCGGCAGCGAAGCATAACGCGGCTCGTTGAGGCGCAGGTCCGTGGTGACGACGGCCGGAAGCTTGACCGCGATGGTCTGCAGACCACCGTCGACTTCGCGCGTCACCTCGGCCGAACCGTTGCCGATCTCAACCTTCGAGGCAAACGTCGCCTGTGGCCAGCCGAGCAGCGCCGACAGCATCTGACCGGTCTGGTTCGAATCGTCGTCGATCGCCTGCTTTCCGACGATGATCAGGCCGGGCTGTTCGGCCTCCGCCACACCCTTGAGGATCTTGGCGACCGCCAGCGGCTCGACGGCATCGTCCGTCTCGACCAGCACGGCGCGATCCGCGCCCATGGCGAGCGCCGTGCGCAAGGTTTCTTCCGCCTTGGCCGGACCGACGGAGACGACCACAACTTCCGAGGCCTTGCCGGCCTCCCTGAGCCGCAGAGCCTCTTCAACGGATATCTCGTCAAACGGGTTCATCGACATCTTCACGCCGTTCAGGTCGACGCCAGAACCATCCGGCATAACTCGGACTTTCACGTTCGCATCGATGACGCGTTTCACTGAAACAAGAATTTTCATGACTGGACTTTCCGGCGCAATTTTTGATGAACCTTCAATATATTCTGCAAAGTTGGCGTCAAGCGTTTTCTCGCGAATTCGTTTTAAAGATACGAAGAATCTGGGATGATGCTCTGCATAACGCGGAGAGCCCGCCGCACTCGCCCGCTGGAAAACCGCGCGAAAGAGTCTCTATCGAGCGCAGCTTGATATTGTCACTCTCGCTATCGCAGCCGGCTAGTCGAGGTGTGATGGTTCATGAGAACACGTTGAGGGGAAAATCGAAAGGACCTTTCGGCCCGCGCTACGCCTCCTTGGCAAGGGGGCCACCTCAAGTAATGTCAGCGCAAACGCTCGCAAGGCTCCGTGAAATGAGGCTTCCTTGTTTAAAGCATGCTGGCTCCGTCATTCCCGTCGTCGTCTGCAAACTGACCATGCACAAGCAGAAAATCGAGGCCGGACCGGATGTCTTTCGATATGGCCGCACCTGCCTTGGCCGCGTCGCGTGCCACGAGCGCGTCGACCGCTTCCTCGCAATAGGAAGTCGCCCGAGCGTCGCCGGGTGCGACGCTAAGATGTCTGAGGAATGGACCGCACTGGAGCCAAAGGAGTTCGATATGTGATCTCAAAGTCTCCGAGCTGCAGTATTTGTAAATTCCGAATTTTAGCTTCTGATTGAAATCCAAGTATTGCTCGAGATTGTTGTCATTCAGCGCCTTAATAAGACCGTCGCTTGAACGGCGAAGCTCCCGAAGACCATCACTATCGATACGCTCGCAGGCTTGGAGCGTCGCGTGACTCTCAAGAAGAGCCCGTAGCTCCATGACTTCCTTAAACCGCGTCCTGGTGGCTATCGGAATAGCATACGTGCCGTTAGACTTCTGAACCAATGCTCGCTCGGCTAGTAACCGACCCAAGGCAGCACGCGCAGGCATCTCGCTGGTTCCGAGTGCTTTACCGACCATTCTTCCGCTGAGCTTCTGACCAGGCTCGAACCCGCCCCGCATCAGCACGGTTCGGAGTTGCTCGTACACTTGGTCTTGCATCGACTGAAAATCGATCGGTTCTAGTGCAAGTCCTGACTTCATAGTGGTTCTCAATTCAGGCATCCATATTCGTATAAAAGCACCAACACTGAATGCTGGGTAGGTCAAGCCGGGTGAAACTACCCGCCCGGCCGACTCGGTGATCGCGGCCGTGCCTAAGGAAGTACTTTCCCCGGATTCATAATGTTGTTTGGGTCGAGTGCCCTCTTCAAGGTCCACATGGTTCCGATAGCATTTTTGTGCTCCCATTCCATATACCTGGTCTTGCCATATCCGATCCCATGCTCGCCGCTGCATGTGCCACCGAGAGCGAGCGTTCGTTCGATAAGCCGATCATGAATCTCCTCGGCTAATTCAAATTCAGAGTGAACCTCCGGGTCGATGACCATGCCAAGGTGGAAGTTTCCATCACCGACGTGGCCGATAACGCTCACAAAGAACGGCACGCGTTCCAGGTCTTCGCGTGTCAGCCGAATGATTTCAGAGAGTTTAGAGATCGGAACGCAGGAATCGGTACCGTACACGCGTGCGTTGGGGCGCATCGCGAGGAGAGCATAATGCGCCTCGTGCCTTGCGTGCCATAGCTTATTGCGCTCCTCGATGTCGGTCGAGGACTCCAATTTTGATCCACCGTGTGACGCGACCAGTTCGGAGATCTGAGCAATCTGATCATCGACCGACGCGGTTGAGCCGTGAAATTCGAAGAACAGCGTTGGCGCGACATTGAGCTCGAGCTTGGAAAAGCGATTGACCGCGACAATGGTCTGCTCATCAAGGAACTCCACTCGGGCAAGCGGAATGCCGAGCTGTACTGCTTCCGTGACCAAGGTGACCGCGTCTTCGACGGTTGGGAAGCTCGACACACCAGATGCAATAACTTCGGGAAGGCCATATAGCTTGATGGTGACTTCCGTGATCAATCCGAGCGTGCCTTCGCTGCCAACGAAGAGGCTCGTAAGGTCGTAGCCTGCGGCGGATTTCCGCGCACGAGAGCCGGTTCGAATGATCTCCCCACTCGGAAGCACCACCTCTAGGGCCAGCACATTCGCCTTCATGTTGCCGTATCTGACGGCATTGGTGCCGGATGCCCGCGTAGCCGCCATCCCACCGATCGTCGCATCCGCGCCGGGATCGACCGGGAAAAAAAGGCCCGTATCCCGGAGATAGGAATTCAATTGTTTACGTGTCACGCCGGGTTCGACCGTCGCGTCGAGATCCTCGGCGTTGACAGCAAGCACAGCATTCATTCGGCTGAGGTCGATGCATACCCCGCCCCGCAGCGCATTGACGTTGCCCTCCAGGGATGTGCCCGCTCCCCAGGGCACAACGGGAACGCCGGCTTCGTTGCAGATCCTCAGGACTGCGCTCACCTCCTTCGTCGAAACCGGGAAGCACACCGCTTCCGGAGGAGCCGACGGCAAGTGGCCCTCCCCGCGGGAGTGCTGCTCGATTATGGAAGGATTAACACTGATCCGGTCGCCAAGAATCGCGGCAAGCCTCTCTTTGATGTTTTCGGCGAGTTTCATGTCATTGGCTTTCAAGGGAGTGATGGCATCCAACGCTGCGATATGGGCAAAAGCGACGGCCACTTGTTCAAGGGTAGCGCGCCCTACCTGCGGGTAAGGCTGCGCAGGAAGCTTTCCTTGCGGGCACTAGTGGACACGTCGAAGAATTTCTCGGGAGGAGAATCCTCGATGATGACGCCGCCTTCCAGAAACACAATGCGGTCAGCCACTTCGCGCGCGAAGTTCATCTCGTGTGTCGCGATGATCATCGTCATTCCCTCGTTGCGGAGTTCGCGCATTACCGAGAGAACTTCGTGTACGAGCTCGGGGTCGAGCGCCGAGGTCGGCTCGTCGAAAAGCATGGCTTCAGGTTTCATGGCGAGCGACCGCGCGATTGCGACCCGCTGTTTCTGACCACCCGAAAGTTCGTCCGGGTAATAGTCATGCCTCTCGGCCAGCCCCACCCGCGTGAGAAGATCCATCGCCCGCTGTCGGGCGTCAGCCTTCGAGATCCCGAGCACTTGGACGGGTCCCTCCATGACGTTCTGCAACGCCGTCATGTGAGGAAACAGATTGAAGTCTTGGAACACCATTCCCAGACGGGCGCGGACCCTGGCGATGCGGGTCTGGCTGTGAGGCTTCAGCCCTTCGGGAATCTCATCGTAATAAACCCTCTCGCCGTCGAGACGGATCTCACCGGCAGTCAGTGCTTCGAGATTGTTGACACAGCGAAGCAAGGTCGACTTGCCGCTACCGGAGGGGCCGACCAGGCAGACGACTTCCCCCTTGCGTATCGCAAGCGACACTCCGTTGACGACGGCCAAGGATCCATAGGATTTGTGGATATTGTTTAACAGGATCATCGGCTGGAACCCCTAGCTTCTATTGAATCGACCAGATTTGGCTTCGACGGGGCCGATCTCACACGGCGCTTTGTATGCATGCGTCGCTCCAGATATCGGACGAACAAGGCAGCAGGGAAACCAGCCACGAAATAGAGGATCCCGGTTACCGTATAGACCGTGAAATATTGATACGTGGAGGACGACACGAGGTTGCCGGTATAGAGCAACTCATTGACGGTCACGACGGACGCAAGGGCCGTGTCCTTGAAGAGCGCGATGAAGTAATTGCCTAGCGTGGGAGTCACAACCTTGAAAGCTTGAGGCAGAATAATTCTGATGAACGCCTTGGCCGGGGTCATGCCCAGGGCGGCCGCCGCATTACGCTGTCCGTCAGGAATGGATTTTATGCCACCGCGGTAGACCTCGCTGAGATATGCCGTGTAGTTCACCGTCAATGCTACAACCGCTGCGGCGAACGGATCAAGCTGAACGCCGGCAGCCGGAAGAACGTAGTACACGTAGAACAACTGCAAAATCAGAGGTGTGCCGCGAATAATCTCCACCAACGCTTCGAAGGGCAGGCGGACGAGCCAGAGGCGCGAGGTCCGAACGAGCGCCAGCGGAATGGCCAGAACGCCGGCCAGGACTATAACGATCAGCGTGAGCAAAATCGTATTTCCTAGCCCTTGCAACAGTACATATCCGTATGACCGGATCACGTCTAAGTTCAAGAGTTCCATCGTGTTCTTCGCCGATGGTCACCGGCCGATTTAGGATCGACCAGTGACGCAGTCGCTCCTTAATCAGTTCACTTGCAGCGGGAAGTAGAAGAGATTGCGATCCGAAAGCCCATTCCTGCGAAGGACCTCTGACATGGCGCCCGAAGCTCTGGCTTCCGCCAAAGCCTGATTGAAGGCGGCACGGAAGCTGCAATCCTCCTTGCGGAAACCAAAGCGGGCATAACCGTAGCCGTTCTTCAAAAGATCGTCCGGGATCGGGAAGCTCGCGAGGGATTCGACGTTCGCGTCGGGATTGGCCTTCTTAAACTCGGCGGCCAGGAGATCGTACTCAACGACTACGTCGACCTTGTCCTGCTGGATGGCAGCGAACTCTTCCGCATAGCTTTGGAAGCGCGTGGCTTCGATACCGACCTTTTTCAGGTATTCGTCAGTACCGGTACCAAGAAGAACCCCGACGCGAACGGTCGCAAGATCTTCGAAGCTCTTCACCTTCTTTGGGTTCCCCGCTTGGACAACGACAGCGGGGCCATACCACCAAACCGGACCACTGAAAGCGATAGTCTTCGAACGTTCGGGGGTTACGTGTAGGTCGGTTACGACCATATCGATACGGTTAGAAAGCATCGACGGAATGAGCGAGTTGAACGCGCCCGCCTCATAGGTGATCTTTGTGATACCCATGTGCTTGAGGACTTCTGCGTGTAGCTCCACGTCGATTCCTACGGCCTTGCCCGACGCCGGGTCGATACCGGACCAGGGCATAGCCGCAGCCACGCCAAGCTTCACACCGTTCTCGATCGCGTTTTCATAAGACTCGTCAGTACAAGCTGGGTAGTCTGCTGGTACTTCATAGTACGGTTCCGCTGCCACAGCGTGAAATCCTATGCCGACACTCATGATGATTGCGGCGCAGGTCGCACTCAAATAACTTGCAGTTCGGTTCATTTCATTCTCTCCAGTTGGTTTCGGTTCCCCGTGCGCCTCCTTCACCGGTGGCGAACGCTTTATTGCGAGGATCTGCCGGACTAAGCAGTCAGTCCCCGTTCGTATGCGAGCAGATCTGCCAACTGCGTGCGCATCTCTTCAACGAGCGCCGTGCTAGGCGCCCTATTTGGCAGGCGGACGGGGCCAGCCTCAAAGCCCGCAAGGGTCTGAGCAGCCTTCATCGGGCCCGGATTGGGCTCCGCGTAAACGCTGAGAAGGAAGTTCCGGATACGTCCGATCTGCCCCTGCGCAGTCTTAAGATCGCCTGCCCGTGCGGTGTCGAAGATCTGAACCCACGTACGCGGTAGAACGTTCGTAGAGGCCAGTACGCCTCCAACGGCACCAAGCGCGATCTGGGCTGCGAATAAGTGCTCATCCCCGGACATTACCGCGATGTGCTCCCCGACCAACTCGACGACCCTGGTGAAGGTGGTCTGGTCTGGGTTCGATGCCTTCATTGCGAAGACAGAACCGTCCGCCACGATGTCGCATACGGTCTCCGGTTCGAGTGAAACGAGAGTAAGATAAGGGATCTCGTAAAGCATCACAGCTTGGCCAACGCCGTCGGCAACTGCCTTGTAGTAGTCCCGAATGCCAGCTTGGCTGGGGGCCGTACCGAAGGGGGTGATGACCATCAGTCCGTTTGCCCCCGCCTCCAAGCAAGCGCGACCGAGTGCCAGAGTGTCGGGCAATCCAGGAGTGATAACGCCCGCAAGCACCGGCACCCTTCCGCCGACAGCCTCAACTGTCACTCCAACAACTTCAACACGTTCAGCAAAGGACAAGGCAGCTCCTTCGCCTGTCCCGCCAATTGCAACGATCCCAGCGATACCGGCTTGCAACTGAGTTTCGATCTGCTCCGAAATGGCGCGTGTGTTCAATCTTCCGTCGGGGGTCAGGGGCGTTGTGGTGGCCGTGTATAGGCCGTACGTCGTGAGCTTGGTCAGCGCCATGTGACTCGTCTCCATCCTAAAAGATCTGATTTCTCCTCCTCGCAATCGGGCGTTCCGTCGCGATGGGGTGATTTGTGACGGCAATTTTCAGAGAATGTCAATCGTGCGATCTACGATCTGCGATCGCGCTTTTTAGTTTGGTCACATAGTTTATCGAGCGAGCTCTTTGATTTCGCGAAAAAAACCGTCCACGCGCACCGTTTGAAAAAACGTATTGAATGTTGAATATTTTTGACATAGCGTTGCGTTCGTTGGGTGGCCGCTTCACACAACAATCGGGGACGCGGCAGCGAACAATTTCATTGAGGACGGTGGGATCGACGTACTTCGAAGGATGAGCGTCGGAGGGCTAAGTCGTGCCCTTTCCCCGGTTGCGAAAAGGCGCGCGGCAAATGGGATCGAAAGCATTTCGCGATGCCTTGCTCTCCGGCTGAAAGATCCTATCACCACGAGCCACCGGCCTACACACCTCGAGCGCTCCAGCATCGCCCCGATCTCTGGATCCGACCACAAGATTTGGAACCAGCAACCAGACTTTCTAGCTGCCCGAGTACCGGGTGTGCGCCGACAAGGAGAAGACATGCCAATCCACCAAGAGTTCGACCGCCTTTCAGGCACGTTGTTTGTCGACGGACGCTATTTGAAGAGCGCCGCAACCAATAGAATCTCGGTCATCGACCCGGCCACTGAAGATCGCATTGCTGAAATCGCGGATGCCACGGACGACGAACTCGAGAATGTGATCGACATCGCAAACTCCGCGAGGAAGGCGTGGTTGGCCATAGATTCACGCACTCGCTCTACGGCCCTTCACGAAGTCGCGGCAAAGATCCGTCGCGATAAGGCTGTATATGGCTATTTCATGACCCGTGAGGAAGGTAAGCCGTTCAAGGAAGCCGTCGACGAAACATCGTGGTGCGCTACCGCGATCGACTACTATGCCGAACTTGGGCGCAACGAGAGCGGCAGAATCGCTGGATCGACTGTTCCGGGCCAGTTCCACTTCTCGATCAAGGAACCGTTGGGAACTGTCGTTATCATTCTTCCCTTCAACTTCCCGCTTGTCCTCCTTTGCTGGGAACTGGCGGCCGCACTCGCTGCAGGCAATTCCGTCATCATCAAGCCGCATGAGCAGACAAGCATTACTACTCTAAAATTCATGGAAGTGTTCAGCGAACTGCCCAAGGGTCTGGTGCAAGTCGTTACCGGCGGCCCGCGTGTCGCTCAACACCTCGTCCGAAGCAAAAAGACCCATTGCATCGCGTACACTGGCTCTGTGCCGATCGCGCAGGAAATTCTGAGGGTTTGCGCCGAAACCTTCAAACCCGCTCTGATTGAGGCATCCGGCAACGACCCCTTCATCGTCATGCCTTCCGCTCCTTTAGATATCGCTGTGCGGGCGGCTGCCTTCGCTGCTTACCTCAACTGCGGCCAAGTTTGTACATCGGCAGAACGATTCTACGTTCATGACAGCATTCACGACGAGTTCGTCGAACGACTGGTCGCTGAAACGAAAAAGCTTCGCATTGGCAACGGCCTCGAAAATGTTGACATCGGCCCAATGGCGACGCACCGCCAGCGAGACCGCTTCGAGTCGCTTCTCGCGCGCGCGCGTCATGAAGGCGCAATTTTCGCCACCGGTGGCGGACGCCCCAATGGACTCAATCACGGCTGGTTCATCGAGCCTGCAGTCCTGACGAATGTGGATCCAAAGTCAGAAATCCTCAACGGAGAATCTTTCGGTCCCGTCGCGCCCATCTGTCGCGTGAAAGATTTCGATGAAGCACTTGAACTCGCGAACCGTTCCGAGTTCGGCCTTGGGTCTAACCTCTACTCCCGCGATATGGGCGAGATGATGCGAGCGGTCAACGAGATTGAAGCAGGTATGGTCTGGATCAATGCGCCGATCCTTGACAACGACGCGCTCCCCTTTGGCGGACGTAAGCTGTCAGGTATCGGCCGGCAGCTCGGCCCAGAAGGCCTAGCGCAGTTCCAGTCCTCGAAGTACGTGGTGATGGATCCAGAGGCCGCCCCGCAGGACTTCTGGTGGTTCCCCTACCCAGATGCGGAGAGTTTCGAACGGGCGAAATCCGAGTGAAATCGAAAGGTCGGCCGCATCACTGCGGCCGACCACAGGAATGCCCGAAACGCCTTCAAAACTCGCGGAGAAGGCCCCACTGATAGGGTCAAATCACGATTGTCGCGAAGCCAGACGCGACGAGGTCCGGGCGACGTTTGTCACAGTATGTGCGCTTTTGATAAACGAGAGCGGCTTGCCAACTTCGACTAAGCTTGCATGAAGCATGACGGCCCGTTCGTATGCAGCGTCGTCGAGCATATGACTGGAGCACGTCGGGTTTAATCCGGTTCATATCCGGCTGTCCTGAAGCAGTTTACGCATTCGGCCGGCGTAAAGAGTTCGATGATGGAACTGGCGGCTTTCCAGAGAGCGGGGATGGTTTGTTCGGCCCTTGACCGCATCAATGCCTTGAGCTTTGCGCATGCGTTTTCGATGGGGTTAAAGTTGGGACTGTAAGGCGGCAGGTAGAGCAGCCTGCGCCTGTCGCTTCCGTGGCGTCGCGCACACCGGCGGCCTTAGCCGCGCCGTCACCCTTGGGGCCGCGGTGTCAGTTCGCTGATCTTCGCCCGTGCGATCCAGCGGATCGCGCTTGATACCCCGACGCCGAAACGGGCCGCCGCCTGCCGGGCCGATGCCCCGTCATCCGCAGGTTTCAAGACACGTAACCGTACACCCCTGCTCAGCGCTCTGGCCATCACCAACATCCGTCAAAGCGGATGTTGAATCAGAAACCAGCCGGCACGTCACATCACAATCGATTCATCGATACCCGGACGCGCTCTAGCAGGCTGTTGAAAAAGAAGCTGGCCTGGAGGCTTTCGCCGTGATTCACTCGCTTCGTCGAGTTTTGGAGTGATGCATGCGCGGCGGCGATGTGAGGACGGGTGAACTCTTCAGCTATGTCGATCTGGAGGATCGAGTTCGTCGTGATCATCCGCTGCGGGCAATCCGGCAGATCGTGAACGACGCTCTGGTTTTCTTGGAACGGGAGTTTGCAGCGCTCTATTCGCCGATCGGGCGGCCATCGATTGCGCCTGAGAAGCTTCTGCGCGCCATGCTTTTGCAAGCCTTCTATTCGATCCGCTCGGAGCGGCTTTTGATGGAGCGGCTGGAATACGACCTTCTGTTCCGCTGGTTCGTCGGCATTGGCATTGACGATCCAGCTTGGGACCATTCGGTGTTTTCGAAGAACCGCGACCGGTTGCTGGAAGGCGACATCGCCGCGAAGTTCCTCAGTGCGATCCTTTCGCAGCCCAAGGTAAAGCGGTTGCTGTCTACAGACCACTTCTCTGTCGATGGCACGCTGATCGAAGCCTGGGCGTCGATCAAGAGCTTCAAGCCGAAGGACGGCCCAAAGGGGCGATCATGGCGAACCACCTTCGAATGCAGGTGGTCGGAATGTCGAAGCAGACTTTCATGGCGAAAAGCGTTCCAACGAGATGCATGCTTCAACGACCGACCCAGACGCAAGACTTTATAAGAAGGGCAAAGGCAAGGAGGCCAAGCTGTGCTTCATGGGGCATGGGCTGATGGAAAATCGCCAAGGGCTGCTGGTCGATGCCTATCTGACTGAGGCCAGCGGATATGCTGAACGGGCAGCGGCGCTGCACATGATCGAACCTTTCGCTGATCGGACACAAGCGATCACGCTGGGTGCCGACAAGGCCTATGACACAAAGGACTTCGTCCAAGATTTGCGGTCGATGAAGGTGACGCCCCATGTGGCGCAGAATATTAATGGTCGCCGCTCGGCCATCGACGGTCGCACGACGCGCCATTCCGGCTATGGGGTCAGCTTGCGCATCCGTAAGCGCATCGAGGAGGCGTTCGGCTGGATCGAGACCGTCGCGGGGCAGGACAAGACGAAGTTCCGTGGCCGCGACCGCGTCGGATGGGCCTTCACCTTCGCGGCCGCCGCTTACAATCTGGTACGGCTACCGAAGCTGATAGCGATGCTGTCATGAGCGCGGCCAGAAACTGCCGCCTGATCGGCCGCTGGCGGATCGTCGAGGCCGATCTGTGGGGTCGGGATTATCTCGACCTGGTCGAGCCCGCCACAATCACCATCAGGGCCAACGGTCATGGCGAAATCGCCTTCGGTGCGATGCAAGCGGGCCTCGAACTCGGCTACAGCACGTCCATGGTCTCCTTCACATGGGCAGGATGCGACGAAATGGACGAAGTCTCGGGTGACGGACCTGCCGAATTGCTCGACGAGAGTACGATCGAGATCACTTTCGCCTATCACAATGGCGACGAGGCTATCCTAAAGACCAAACGGGAGACTTCTTCAATAGCCTGCTAGGGCGATCGCACGGCTATTGCTGTTAAAATTTTTCTCCGTAACAACGCGGATGGGTTTGGGCATGCTCAATCAGGAACGATGCAACAGGTGCTCGCCTATCTCAGCCAGCGATCGGCAGCCACTGAGGTCCATCGTCATGGCAAGTTCGTCTGATAGAATTTTCATCATCTGCACGGCGCCCTCCTCTCCCGCGGCGGCGGTGCCGTAGAGCATGCTTCGACCAACAAGGACCGCCTTCGCGCCAGAGGCGATGAGCTTGAAAACATCACTTCCTCGTCGAACCGAGCTGTCTGCGAGTACCGTAACTTCGTGACCCACCTCGTCGGCAATTTCGCGGAGCACGGCAATTGGTGACACTGCGCTGTCGAACATACGACCACCGTGGTTGGAGACAACGATGCCGTCCGCGCCAGCGTCCTTTGCCTGCAGCGCATCTTCGGTGCGAAGGACGCCCTTCACGACCAAGTTGCCCTTCCAACGAGCCCGCACCTCTCGTACGTGCTCCCAGCTCATGTCTGGCATCAAATCGAGAGACGGCCCTCCCCCTCGCTTAAGAAGACTTTTTCGGTATTCAACAGGATAATTCGCGAAGTTGGGCATCCCACTAGTCAACAGATATCGAATCAATACGCGAACGGCCCAACCTGGATGGTTTGCCACATCCCATACATTCCTAGACGAGAACCGGAACGGGATATCAAATCCGTTTCGGCGGTTAAATTCACGCTTGGGCATCACTGCTGTGTCAGCAGTCAGGACGAGGGTGCGCGCTCCCTTAGCCCAAGCTCTGTCCATAAGGTCGTACGACGCCTGTGCTTTATTCCATAAGTAGAGCTGAAACCAAACGGGCGCGGGAGTAGCGTCTGCGATCTCCTCCACGGATGAGATCGCCTCCGTTGCAGCACAATAGGGAATGCCAAATCTCGCAGCCGCTTTGGCGAGTTCCAATTCGCCCTGGTATCGTACCAAGCCCGCAAAGGCGGTCGGAGTGACGACGAGTGGTGACGAGTATTCGGTGCCGAAAAGCGTGATATTGGTAGAGCGCGGTGTTGCGTTCCCCTTCAGCACATGCGGTCGGATTTTGACCTCATCGAAAGCGGTACGGTTCGAGGCCAACGCCGTCTCGTCTTCCGCGCCCCTGTCGATGTATTCGAATATCCCTTTCGGAAGCTGGCGCTTAGCTATCGCGCGCGCCTCAGAGAAGTTCTGAAAATCCAATGAATGAGCCAAACTCGAAGTCCTATTGTGTAAATTGAAGAGTGTTCGCCCCAGTCACCCCTCCCGCCAGCTCAGTGTAAGCTGGAAGACTATCAACGCGCCGCCGCGTCACACTATCTCGGAGGCAAGAACCGAGATTTCGACGACGACATCATCGACTAGCTTGGCCTCCACGGTCGTGCGCGCGGGAAGAAGAGGATGCAGGTCCTTCAGAACGGCAAAGGAGGAGGCTTCCGAGGTGGACGGAAACGAAAAATCAAAGATTTTCAATCGTTTATCCGTGATGGGAACCAGTAGATGTTAGCATCGAACTTGCCGTCTATCCGCCGCTGCATCATACCATCCCAAGCCATATGGCGGATTTCGTAGTCGAACTTTCCGCTTAGCCAACTCCTGGATAAGATCGCTCTCGACCCCGTAGAACGTCCGTCCGGCTTCGTCATTCCAAAGGGCGCCAAATCACCCCAGGTCACGAAGATTTGCCTTTTCGCGTCTCGTGCGAACCCTAATGTAGGGACGGCCGCGGCGATTGTTGCCGCCGCAATCAGCTTCAGGAATTGGCTTCTCGTCATTCTCATCAGGACGGCTCCTTCCAGGAACTTGGTGAAACGACCTAACTCACCTCCTAAAGGTAGAGAAACTGCAGGTTGAGAGTACGCTATCGGATCGCAGGAGCGCTCAGAACGGCGCTGGTTTGCTGATCGCTGCACGGTGGTAAACGTCCAAAACGACTGCCGATCCACCAGAAAGCCGTCCCTGATTGAGAGGGTTCACATGGAGTTCCTATTTTATGACTTGATACGAATGCGTAGTTGAATTTTTTTGCACAAGCAATATGATTTTTTTAACACTTCAACATTTTTCACAGCGACCTCGGGAGGCTGATGGAGCCACTGATGTTCGCAAACGGCAAGTTGAGCCGACTGAGCATCTCGTCACGCGTTTAATTTTTTGAACGCTCAACTTTCAATGTTTGGCATCACCTTATATAGATGCCATGACATGATGTGATGGAGATAGTTGTGAGATTAAAAGAAGCTTCGGGCCCGGACGAGGAGGAGTCCATCGTCGGAAAACAACGACCGAAAAATGACGCAGCGGAGCTTGCTGTGGGGGCACGCCTTAAGGCCATTCGTGAAGAGGCCGGCCTTTCTCAGCGGGAACTGGCGAAGCGTGCGGGTGTGACTAATTCCACGGTGTCGCTGATCGAAGCTGACTCTCACGCCCCTTCGCTGGCTTCCCTGCACCGAATATTGAACGCGATTCCGATATCGATGGCGGACTTCTTTGCGCTCCCAATCTCAAAACAGAATGTATTGGTTTACGATGCGCAGGACCTTGCGGTGGTATCGCGAGGTAAGGTCGATATGCGGGTGCTGGGAGGCGAACGGCGTGACAAGAAGCTGCAAATGTTCGTCGAACATTACTCGCCGGGTACGGACACGGGAAAAGTAGCAATCAAACACGACGGTGAGACCGCGGCCTGCATCTTGAAGGGAACGGTCGAGCTGGAGACCGAGGTAGGCACTCGACGCATTGAAGCTGGCGGCGGCTTTCATATTTTTGGGGCCCAACCGTACAGACTAAAGAACGTAGGCAAGACTGTCGCCGTCGTCGCATGCGCTGTCACCCCACCAATGATCTAACAAACCCGCTTTGAACCATCAAATGCGTGTGGCATAAATGATTGTTGAAACTAGCAAGCCGAGAAAGTAGCAGTAACCGTATGCGTATTTTTACGCGCCGGGCTAAAGATTGAACCGCGAGAACAGGCCCCGCCTGCCATCCTCGCGGTTCTTTTCGGTAGTCAAGGGGTTGCCATCAAACTATCGGTTTCGCATAGGCATCGAGATGCTTGTCGGCAACTGCAACAGTAGCAAGTTCCTGCTTCAAGTCGAGATTCAAGCAGAAGAGCCAGTAAAGCACCCCACCCACCGGGATACCGACGAAGAAGGCGAAATCGACGCCACCGAGATATGTCGCGACTGGTCCCTGGTAGAACGACAGGTACATGAACGGAATCATTGAGATAAACGCAAGCGTATACGCAGCAATTCCACGCCAGTTCCAGTTGCCGTAAATTCCGTTCGGATTGAAGATTTCAGTGATCGAGTAGCGTCCCTTCCGCACGATAAAATAGTCGACAAGATTTACTGCGGTCCATGGTGCCATCAGGTATGCCAACACCGCAAGAATTGTATAGAAGGTCGTATTGATGAAATCCGTCGGGAGCAGAACGCCGACGATGGTTGCCGTCACGCCGATCACGGCAATGGTTTTAATTCGCAGGCTACGCGTCGGTGATGTCTCAACGACGCTGTCCATCGCGGTGATTAAGGTGAGCGCCCCGCCGTAGACGCACATTCCGTTAAATATCAAAAGAGCTGTTCCACCCACGACGAGAAGCACTGCGCCAAAACCAGGCATGATCTGGTTGCCGGATTCCTGAAGGGCAAGAGTTAAGCTGTCATTCGGGTAGAGAGCCGCCCCAACGGCCCCAACCGCCTCCATTGCGAAGACACCAGCACCCGCACCGAACGCTGTGTAGAATATGATGGACCGATGGCTTGTGGTGGGCGGCATGTACCGAGAGTAGTCGGAGACGAAGAAGGCCCATGAAAGCTGGTATGCGAGCGATGCCGAAACCACCATCAAGAATGGCGTG
The DNA here is from genome assembly GCF_052044795.1 of Ensifer sp. 22521. Classification (NCBI taxonomy): domain Bacteria; kingdom Pseudomonadati; phylum Pseudomonadota; class Alphaproteobacteria; order Hyphomicrobiales; family Rhizobiaceae; genus Ensifer; species Ensifer sp. 22521. The sequence goes on along the minus strand of NZ_JBQENM010000053.1, from coordinate 3,734 downwards.
AACTGGAACGTACCGGAAAGTCTCGTTTGCTCTGGGGGGAAACCGACTCCAAACACGATGCCGAATGTGAAGGTCGCCAGAGCAACCAAGAGCACGACTGTCGTGTAGCGCTGACCGACATGAAGCCAATGGTAACCGAATATAGCGAAGACGACAGATATAATCCCAAGCAAGATTCCCGAAGTGCTCGCGGAACCGAGACCGAGTTGTTCCGATGTAGCCCCCATGAGATTAACGTTTAGCACAACGTAGCCCCAGTAGACCATGACGGCTACCAGCCAGATGAAGATGGCTCCGTAACGGCCAAACTGGGGACGCGTCTGCACCATTTGCGGGAGCCCGAGATGTGGGCCTTGGCTTGCATGTGCTGCAACCGGGATCGTCCCAAGGATGGTGCCAAGGAGTAAGCCGATCAACGTCCAGGTAAGATTGAGGCCCAAAGTGATGCCGATCGCACCTGTCGCGAGGCTCAAAAGTTGTGCACTCCCGGCAAACCAAATCGTTGCTTGGTCCGAAAGCCGCCCATGTCTTTCCGACAGGGGAACATAGTCGATTGACCTATGCTCGATCGCGAGCGCATTTCGCGCGATCGCCGGCCCCGAAGCGATTCCTGCTTGTGTTTCCAATTGAGTTGCTCCCATTTCCCGCGCTAAGCAGCGCACAACTCCGCGTTGGGAAAAGCCACGTCTTTTCCGTCGACAGACGTTCCTGACGATTAGACACTAGGCTGCCCTGTACCCTCTATTGAATCTTGCTCAAAGGGCAATGGACGCAATCTATGTCCAATTTTTTAAACATTCAATGCGTTTTTTTTTACACTGCTGGAGTACGCCTCGTCTCCCCGGATAGTCAGCTGCCCTGATAACTGCCGAGGGATGATATTTTGAGCGCGGAATGAGGATGGATTTCGTTGGCATCGGGTTCACAGCTTGAGCAGTAAGCTTGTCTCCTTTGCAGTGTACGCTCTGTCGTTGTCGGGCAGATGTCCGATGGCTTGTGGTGTCGCGTTGCGCCGAAGCGCTTCTCGACGGTCTCCAGCATCACGTCCCGCGCATCGGAGACGGATATCCGGGCATTGACGACAGTCGTCCAGGCTATGATCTCGCGGCCGAGGGCGTCGATAATGAACGCCAAGCTGATGACGTCGCCGTTCCAGCAGGTGAGCTTAGCGAGTCGTAAGCCTCCGGTGGAGACCGCAGGTTACGCCGCCTGAGCGTTCAGCGCGTCTGGCTGCCAGTTCCACGGAAGCAATTGCTGCAGCTTGGTGATCGGCGTGTCGGCGATGCGGGCGAGAACGTCGGCAAGCCATGCCTGTGGATCAATGTCGTTGAGCTTGGCGGTCATGAGCAGTGTCGCCATGAACGCAGCACGGTCAGCGCCACGATCCGATCCGGCGAAGAGCCAGGACTTTCTGCCGAGTGCAAAGCCTCTGAGCGCTCGCTCGGCCGCATTGTTCGTCAGGCAAATCCGGCCGTCCTCCAGGAAGGACATGAAGCCATCCCAGCGCTTGAGCATGTAGTCGATCGCCTCTGCGACCGGAGAGCTGCGTGACAGCTTTAACCGCTCGGTTTGAAGCCAGGTCTGCAGATCGTCGACGAGCGGCAGGCTTTCCTTGTGGCGACGCTCCAGACGTTGATCCGCCATAAGCCCGTTGATCTCCCGCTCGATATCAAACAGGGCATCGATCCGTTTGACGGCTTCCAGCGCCATGGGCGAGACCGGCGCAGCGTTCTTTCCACGCTTGGCGCTTGCGGCAATGTCCGCGAGCACGAAGAATTTGCGCCGCGAGTGAGCCCAGCAAAGTGCCTTCGTCAGAGAACCGGGATCGCGGTCTACCTTGAACAGCGGATTGTAGCCGCCATAGGCGTCCGCCTGCAGAATGCCGGTGAAGGATTTGAGGTGGCGCTCCGGATGCTCCTGCCGCCGGTCCCGTGAGGCATAATACAGCGCGGCCGGCGGTGAGAGCCCGCCGAATGGCCGATCGTCCCGGACATAAGTCCAGATGCGGCCCGTATCGGTCTTTCCCTTTGCCAGGATCGGCACGGTCGTGTCGTCACCATGCAGACGCTCGGCGGCAAGGACATGCGCCTCGATCAGAGAGTGAATGGGCTTCAACGCTGCGGCACATGCTCCAACCTGATCAGCCAATGTCGACAAGCTGAGGTCGACACCTTCGCGGGCATAACGTTCGCTCTGACGGTTGAGCGGCTGGTGCTGGGCGAACTTCTCGAAGAGGATCATCGCCAGCAGGTTCGGCCCGGCAAAACCGCGGGGCGTTACGTGGAATGGTGCTGGCGGCTGCGCAATCTTCTCGCACTCGCGGCAGGTGAACTTCTCCCGCACCGTCTGGATGACCTTCCACTGACGCGGAACGACCTCCAGGGTCTCGGTGATGTCCTCACCAAGCTTCGACAGTTTTGCCGATCCGCAGCAGGCGCAATTCGTGGGAGCGGCGATGACGACGCGCTCGCGCGGCAGATGTTCGGGAAACGGTTTGCGTGATGGGCGCTTGCGCTCGAAGGCTTTGACAGCTGAAGCTTTGGCTGCGATCTCTGCCACCAGTTCATCTTCACCGGCGTCCGCTTCGAGCTCTTCGAGCTGAAGTTCCATCTGCTCCAGGAGCCGCGCCTTGCGCTCGGATCGGCTGCCGTAAAGTTCACGACGAACCTTGTCGATCTCCAGCTTCAGCCTCGCGATCAGCGCCTCGGAATGCGATACGAGTGCCTTTGCGCTAGCGGCTTCAGCCTTGGCGGTCGCCGCTTCTGCTTCGGCTGCAACACGTCGAGCGCGTTCCTGGGCCAGCAGTGCAACCGCACTGGCAAGGTCGTCCGGAAGCTCTTCGGTCACATTGCTCATGACAGGATGGAATCATATTCGACCCCGCCATTCCAGTGCTTTCGTTCACCCGGCGGACGTCGGCCGCCAGGTCTTTTGCGGCATTCGCCAGTCGATGCCTTCCAGCAGATAACCGAGCTGCGCAGGCGTGATTACCACCGTGCCATCGGCTGCCGATGGCCAGATGAAGCGTCCCCGCTCAAGCTTCTTCGTGAACAGGCAAGCTCCCTGGCCGTCATGCCAGATCACCTTGATCAAACCGCCGCCTCGGCCGCGGAATACGAACAGGTGCCCACACATCGGATCACGCTTCAGCGCCTCCTGTACCATCAACGACAGACCCGGAAAGCCTTTGCGCATGTCGGTATAGCCTGTCGCCAGCCAGACCTTTACACCTGTAGGGACCAGGATCATCGCAGTCCCAGCACACAGTCGAGAATACGGCCAAGCGCTTCGGTATCGATGTCGCTATCCACGCGGACGCGTCGGCCACGACCAAGTTCGATCGTTACATCACAGCGTTTGCGTCGGGGATGGGATGGTGCGGATGGCTCCGGTATAGCGGGCGAGCCTGCCGAAGCGGTCTCAGACACGATTACCGGCACCAACATGCTTGCCGCTCCTGCCGACGGTCCATCGACCTGGCAAAGCTCCTTGCGCCAGCGGAAGAGCTGGCTGACATGGATGCCGGCCGCGCGGGCAATCTCGGAGATAACCGCATCAGGCTCAAGGCAGGCGGCGACCAACTGCTCCTTCTCCTTGCGAGACCAGCGCCGACGACGCTCAACAGACGTGATCACTTCAATCGGATGCTTCGTCATAGGACTATCCCTAGTGTTTGCACTAGGACTTCCGATGTTGAGCGTCACCTCACAAGGCGGCCCTCACCGTGGGCTTAC
>NZ_JBQENM010000052.1:0-19704 GCF_052044795.1 Ensifer sp. 22521 | reverse complement strand
ATGGCAAAGAGCAAATTTGAGCGCAACAAGCCGCACGTTAACATTGGCACGATTGGCCACGTTGACCATGGCAAGACGTCGCTGACCGCAGCGATCACGAAGTACTTCGGCGAGTTCAAGGCGTATGACCAGATCGACGCTGCGCCGGAAGAAAAGGCCCGTGGTATCACCATTTCGACGGCCCACGTTGAGTACGAGACGCCGAACCGTCACTACGCTCACGTTGACTGCCCCGGCCACGCCGACTACGTCAAGAACATGATCACCGGTGCGGCTCAGATGGACGGCGCGATCCTGGTTTGCTCGGCTGCTGACGGCCCGATGCCGCAGACCCGCGAGCACATCCTGCTCGCCCGCCAGGTTGGCGTTCCGGCAATCGTCGTGTTCCTCAACAAGGTCGACCAGGTTGACGACGCCGAGCTTCTCGAGCTCGTCGAACTCGAAGTTCGCGAACTTCTGTCGTCCTACGAATTCCCGGGCGACGACATTCCGATCATCAAGGGCTCGGCTCTTGCAGCTCTGGAAGATTCGGACAAGAAGATCGGCGAAGACGCGATCCGCGAGCTGATGGCCGCTGTTGACGCCTACATCCCGACGCCGGAGCGTCCGATCGACCAGCCGTTCCTGATGCCGATCGAAGACGTGTTCTCGATCTCGGGCCGTGGTACGGTTGTGACCGGTCGCGTTGAGCGCGGTATCGTCAAGGTCGGCGAAGAAGTTGAAATCGTCGGCATCCGCGACACGTCGAAGACGACGGTTACGGGCGTTGAAATGTTCCGCAAGCTGCTCGACCAGGGCCAGGCCGGCGACAACATCGGCGCGCTGATCCGTGGTGTTAACCGTGACGGCGTTGAGCGTGGCCAGATCCTGTGCAAGCCGGGTTCGGTCAAGCCGCACAAGAAGTTCATGGCCGAAGCCTACATCCTGACGAAGGAAGAAGGCGGCCGTCATACGCCGTTCTTCACGAATTACCGTCCGCAGTTCTACTTCCGCACGACGGACGTGACGGGCATCGTGACGCTGCCGGAAGGCACGGAAATGGTCATGCCGGGCGACAACGTCACCGTTGCCGTCGAGCTGATCGTTCCGATCGCGATGGAAGAAAAGCTGCGCTTCGCGATCCGCGAAGGCGGCCGTACCGTCGGCGCAGGCATCGTAGCCTCGATCGTCGAGTAATCTGCTGGTTTCAGATCAGTAGAGAGGCCCCGCTGGCAACGGCGGGGCCTTTTTCGTTGCAGGAGCTGCCAGGACTTCATCGATAAAGTCGCGCTTGCCGTGGGTGTAGATATCCCAATCGCCATTGGCGTCTGTGGCAAGCCGCTTTTTCAGCGTCTCGTATCGCTCGGCATAGTCCGGCCGTTCACGCAACTGGTCGCGGAAGAGGAGGCGTGCCGCATGAGCGGCGTTGTCGCCAGAGCAAAGATAGAGGCGCGTGCCGTAGGGGCGCGTATCGGTGGTGAAGGTCCAGAGGCCGCTTGCGTGCGGATCGCGGTGAAAGGTGTAGCCGATGCTGCGAAGGCGCGCAGTCAGCTCCGGCAGCCTTCTCAGATCCGCGATGACCGCATCGATATCGATCTTCGGCTTCGCCGGCAATCCGGGCACTGCGGTGCTGCCGATGTGATGGACCTCGCGGACGAAGGGTGAAGCAGCGTCGCGATCTCTGAGGCTCGCTCTTCAAACAACAAAGCCAGCAGGGACCGTATTCGGCCAGCGTGATGCGCGACGTATGATTCGGCTCCCGGCAATTGCCGGCAGGATAGCGGATTCCCGACTTCGCGCGCCGCGGGAATTACGGCAGGCTCGACAATGACTTGCGCCCGTTCGTGACGCCGGAGGCGGCAGGGCAGGGGGTTGTTGCAATTCGATGAGGATTTTTTCGCTTCTTCGGTGAAAGGTGCTTGTCATCCTCCGGCAAACTGAATATTAAGCCGCTGACTTGAGGCGGCGACGCGTCGTTAGACGAAGGCGCAGCTGAATAGGGGTATAGCTCAGTTGGTAGAGCGGCGGTCTCCAAAACCGCAGGTCGGGGGTTCGAGCCCCTCTGCCCCTGCCATTTCTCTCGCGCTTGCATAAAGGCTGAGGGGACGGCAAACTAAAGCTTAAGGACCGGTGACCCGGTCGACGAAATTCACAAAAAAGACTGATTGGCTCTTGTGGTTTTCAGAATCGGTCTTTATGTAGGGTCCAAACAGACACGCGGTGCGTGGGGCTGAATCATCGGCTTTACGCGCCGTAATGGCGTGAGCATTACATGGCATCCAAAACGAATCCGGTAACGTTTCTGCAGCAGGTTCGCTCGGAGACGTCGAAAGTGACTTGGCCTTCTCGGCGCGAGACGATGATCTCGACGCTGATGGTCTTTGTCATGGTCTTTTTTGCCGCTGCCTTCTTCTTTGCTGCGGACCAGTTGATGGGTTGGGCGATCGGCCTCATCCTCAACGTTGGCGCTTGATTGGGTGGAGGGTAGTATGGCTGCGCGCTGGTATATTGTTCACGCCTATTCGAACTTCGAAAAGAAGGTCGCTGAATCGATCGAAGAAAAGGCCAAGCAGAAGGGTCTCGAGCATTTGTTCGAGAAGATTCTCGTGCCGACCGAGAAGGTTGTCGAAGTGCGTCGTGGCCGCAAGGTCGACGCCGAGCGCAAGTTCTTCCCGGGCTACGTTCTGGTTCGCGCCAATCTGACGGATGAGGCTTTCCATCTCATCAAGAATACGCCGAAGGTAACGGGTTTCCTCGGTACCGACAGCAAGCCGGTTCCGATTCCGGACCATGAGGCTGAGCGCATCCTTGGTCAGGTCCAGGATGGCGTCGAGCGTCCGAAGCCGTCGGTCTCGTTCGAGATCGGCGAGCAGGTCCGCGTTTCGGATGGTCCGTTCGCCTCGTTCAATGGCGTCGTTCAGGACGTCGACGAAGAGCGTTCGCGCCTCAAGGTCGAGGTTTCGATCTTCGGTCGCGCGACGCCGGTCGAGCTGGAATACGGTCAGGTCGAGAAGGTCTGAGAAGATCTCAAGAGATAGGGCGGGTTGCGACCCGTTCTGGCGGAGAAATCCGCATGCGCGTGGAAGGGGAGCGACCTTAGCCGGGTCGGATCGTCCGTACCACGCAACCGCAGCCGCCGATCCCCGTGATCGGCAACAAGCCGGGCAACCGGCGTAACAGATCCCGGTGCGATCCGTCGCAAGGGGATTTCAGAAAGGCAGAGAGAAATGGCTAAGAAAGTTGCAGGCCAGCTCAAGCTGCAGGTGAAGGCTGGGTCGGCCAATCCGTCCCCGCCGATCGGTCCTGCGCTCGGTCAGCGTGGCATTAACATCATGGAATTCTGCAAGGCGTTCAATGCCGCCACGCAGGAAATGGAAAAGGGTATGCCGATCCCGGTCGTCATCACCTATTACCAGGACAAGTCCTTCACTTTCGTCATGAAGCAGCCGCCGGTCAGCTACTTCCTGAAGAAGGAAGCAAAGATCCAGTCCGGTTCGAAGACCCCCGGCAAGGGTGGCTCGGCTGGCAAGCTCACCAAGGCTCAGATCAAGTCGATCGCCGAAGCCAAGATGAAGGATCTCAATGCTGCCGATATCGAAGGCGCAATGGCCATGATCGAGGGCTCTGCCCGCGCTATGGGCCTGGAAGTGGTAGGCTAAGACCATGGCGAAGATTGCAAAGCGTGTACAGAAGTCCCGCGAGGGCGTCGATCCGACGAAGATCTACGGTCTCACCGAGGCCGTTTCGATGGTCAAGGAACGTGCAACTGCCAAGTTCGACGAGACCATCGAAGTTGCGATGAACCTCGGCGTTGACCCGCGCCACGCCGACCAGATGGTCCGCGGCGTCGTCAACCTGCCGAACGGCACCGGCCGCTCGGTTCGCGTCGCCGTTTTCGCACGTGGCGCCAAGGCTGACGAAGCCAAGGCTGCCGGTGCTGACGTCGTTGGCGCGGAAGAGCTCGTTGAAATCGTTCAGGGCGGCAAGATCGATTTCGATCGCTGCATCGCAACCCCGGACATGATGCCGCTCGTCGGTCGCCTCGGTAAGGTTCTCGGCCCGCGTGGCATGATGCCGAACCCGAAGGTCGGCACCGTCACGATGGACGTCGCTGGTGCCGTCAAGGCATCCAAGGGCGGCGCCGTCGAGTTCCGCGTCGAAAAGGCCGGTATCGTTCACGCCGGCATCGGCAAGGCATCCTTCGATGCCAAGGCACTGGAAGAAAACATCCGTGCCTTCGCAGACGCAGTGATCAAGGCAAAGCCGACCGGCGCCAAGGGCAACTACGTCAAGCGCGTCGCTATTTCGTCGACCATGGGCCCAGGCCTCAAGATCGACCCGGCCACGCTCAGCGTCGCTTAATCGTTTTCGGGCTTCGGCCCGGTACCAAATTCCCGGCCTTTCGGGGCCGGGAATTCCGGACGTCAAGTCCGGAACTCCTGTCCGAGATTGCGGGTGGTTTTACCTTAATCACTTCGGCCTGCATGAGACGGGTAAGATCTGAATTTCGCTATGGCGCCGGAGGCGTCGAAATTCGGTTCGAACCTCGCTTGCCTTGTGTCAGACCCGGCTCTTCCGGGAACGCCAAGGGACAGGATCCTTAAGCGTTACGTGGGATCGAGCTCGATCTCGGGTGACAAAGGCAAACCCGGCGGGGCTGCAGTATTGCAACCCTGCCTACTGGAGACAGACAGTGGAAAGAGCGGAAAAACGCGAATTCGTCACGGAGCTGAACGAAGTCTTCAAGGCTTCCGGTTCGGTTGTCGTGGCCCACTATGCTGGTGTCACAGTTGCGCAGATGAACGACTTCCGTTCGAAGATGCGCGCTGCTGGCGGCACCGTCAAAGTCGCGAAAAACCGCCTGGCCAAGATCGCTCTTCAGGGCACCGAGTCGGAAGGGATGAGCAATCTCTTCAAGGGTCAGACGCTGATCGCATACAGCGAAGACCCGATCACGGCTCCTAAGGTCGTCATGGATTTCGCCAAGACCAACGACAAGCTCGTTGTTCTCGGTGGCGCCATGGGCACAACCACGCTCAACGCCGAAGCAGTCAAGTCGCTCGCGACCCTGCCTTCGCTCGACGAGCTGCGCGCAAAGCTGCTGGGCCTTCTCAATGCCCCGGCAACCCGCGTCGCAACGGTTGTTGCAGCACCGGCAAGCCAGCTTGCTCGCGTGTTCTCGGCCTATGCCAAGAAGGACGAAGCCGCCTAAGGCGGATTTTCGCTGTTGTATTTAAAACCAGTTCGAACCGAACAAAAGGAAAAGTAAAATGGCTGATCTCGCAAAGATCGTTGAAGACCTCTCCTCGCTGACCGTTCTGGAAGCTGCTGAGCTTTCCAAGCTGCTCGAAGAGAAGTGGGGCGTTTCGGCTGCTGCTCCGGTAGCTGTTGCTGTTGCTGGCGGCGCTGCCGGCGGTGCTGCTGCTGCTGCTGAAGAAGAAAAGACCGAATTTGACGTTATCCTCGTTGACGCTGGCGCCAACAAGATCAACGTCATCAAGGAAGTCCGCGCCATCACCGGTCTCGGCCTCAAGGAAGCCAAGGACCTCGTCGAAGGCGCTCCTAAGCCGGTTAAGGAAGCAGTTTCCAAGGCTGAAGCTGCTGACCTCAAGAAGAAGCTCGAAGACGCTGGCGCCAAGGTTGACGTCAAGTAATTCGGCATTTTGCAAGGGGAGGTGGCCATTTCGGCCGCCTCTCTTTGACCGTTTTTGGAACATATTACCCAAAAGCCTGTCGAAAAACGGCTTTTGGGTAATGGGTTCTTCAAGAGGATGGTCTCGAACGGAAGGCAGCACAGCAATCCGCGCTGAGCGTTTTCCGTTAGCTGGACGAGATTGGACTACTCATTGATTGACGGGGTCGACTGGCCATCGGTTCCCGTCCGTTGCAGGCCCGGATGCAAGATTGACAAGGAGCGACGATGGCTCAGACCCTTTCGTTTAACGGTCGCAGGCGCGTACGCAAGTTTTTTGGTAAAATTCCAGAAGTCGCAGAAATGCCGAACCTCATCGAGGTTCAGAAGGCATCCTACGACCAGTTTCTGATGGTTGAAGAGCCCAAGGGCGGTCGCCCTGATGAGGGGCTCCAAGCTGTTTTCAAGTCCGTTTTCCCGATCAAGGATTTCTCGGGCGCATCGATGCTTGAGTTCGTGTCCTACGAATTCGAGCCGCCGAAGTTCGACGTCGAGGAATGCCGTCAGCGCGATCTGACCTACGCAGCGCCGCTCAAGGTGACGCTGCGCCTCATCGTATTCGATATCGACGAGGATACCGGCGCGAAGTCGATCAAGGACATCAAGGAACAGAACGTCTACATGGGCGACATGCCGCTCATGACCGACAACGGTACCTTCATCGTCAATGGTACCGAGCGCGTTATCGTTTCGCAGATGCACCGGTCGCCGGGCGTGTTCTTCGACCACGACAAGGGCAAGAGCCATTCGTCGGGCAAGCTGCTCTTCGCAGCACGCGTCATTCCTTACCGCGGTTCCTGGCTCGACATCGAGTTCGACGCCAAGGACATCGTGCATGCCCGTATCGACCGCCGCCGCAAGATTCCGGTGTCGTCGCTGCTGATGGCGCTCGGCATGGACGGCGAGGAAATCCTCGACACCTTCTACACGAAGTCGCTTTACCAGCGCGACGGCGAAGGCTGGCGCGTGCCGTTCCAGCCGGATGCCCTGAAGGGTCAGAAGGCCATCACCGAGATGGTCGACGCCGACACCGGTGAAGTCGTCGTTGAAGCTGGCAAGAAGCTGACCCCGCGTCTGCTTCGTCAGTTGCAGGACAAGGGTCTGAAGGCGCTCAAGGCGACCAATGATGACCTCTACGGCAACTATCTTGCCGAAGACGTCGTCAACTTCGCAACCGGTGAAATCTACCTCGAAGCAGGCGACGAGATCGACGAGAAGACGCTTCCCGTCATTCTGTCGGCCGGCTTCGACGAAATCCCGGTTCTCGACATCGACCATATCAATGTCGGCGCGTACATCCGCAACACGCTGACCGTAGACAAGAACGAGAACCGTCAGGACGCTCTGTTCGATATCTACCGCGTGATGCGTCCGGGCGAGCCGCCGACCATGGATTCCGCGGAAGCCATGTTCAACACGCTGTTCTTCGACGCCGAGCGCTACGACCTCTCGGCCGTCGGCCGCGTCAAGATGAACATGCGCCTCGACCTTGAAGTTGCGGATACCGTCCGTATCCTGCGCAAGGAAGACATCCTGGCTGTCGTCAAGATGCTCGTCGAACTGCGCGACGGTAAGGGCGAAATCGACGACATCGACAACCTCGGCAACCGCCGTGTTCGTTCGGTCGGCGAGTTGATGGAAAACCAGTACCGCCTGGGTCTGTTGCGCATGGAGCGCGCGATCAAGGAACGCATGTCGTCGATCGAGATCGACACGGTCATGCCGCAGGACCTGATCAACGCCAAGCCGGCTGCCGCAGCCGTCCGCGAATTCTTCGGCTCCTCGCAGCTGTCGCAGTTCATGGACCAGGTGAACCCGCTTTCGGAAATCACCCACAAGCGCCGTCTTTCGGCACTTGGCCCGGGTGGTCTGACCCGCGAGCGCGCCGGCTTCGAAGTCCGCGACGTTCACCCGACGCACTACGGCCGTATTTGCCCGATCGAAACGCCGGAAGGCCCGAACATCGGTCTGATCAACTCGCTTGCGACCTTCGCCCGCGTCAACAAGTACGGCTTCATCGAAAGCCCGTACCGCAAGATCGTTGACGGCAAGGTGACGAACGACGTCGTCTATCTCTCGGCGATGGAAGAAGCGAAGTACCACGTCGCGCAGGCAAACTCGGTTCTTGAGAGCGACGGTTCGTTCTCGGAAGAATTCGTCGTTTGCCGTCACGCCGGCGAAGTTATGCTGGCTCCGCGCGACAACATCAACCTGATGGACGTTTCGCCGAAGCAGCTCGTTTCGGTCGCGGCCGCGCTCATCCCGTTCCTTGAGAACGACGACGCCAACCGTGCACTGATGGGCTCGAACATGCAGCGTCAGGCCGTGCCTCTGCTGCGCGCCGAAGCGCCGTTTGTCGGCACCGGCATGGAGCCGGTCGTTGCCCGTGACTCCGGCGCAGCAATCGCTGCCCGTCGTGGCGGCGTCGTCGACCAGGTTGACGCGACCCGTATCGTTATCCGCGCCACCGAAGACCTCGATCCGTCGAAGTCGGGCGTCGATATCTATCGTCTGCAGAAGTTCCAGCGTTCGAACCAGAACACCTGCGTCAACCAGCGCCCGCTGGTTACCGTCGGTGACGTTCTGAACAAGGGCGACATCATCGCCGACGGTCCTTCGACCGACCTCGGTGACCTGGCGCTCGGCCGCAACGCGCTCGTCGCGTTCATGCCGTGGAACGGCTACAACTACGAAGACTCGATCCTGCTCTCCGAGCGGATCGTGCGCGACGACGTGTTCACCTCCATCCACATCGAAGAATTCGAAGTGATGGCGCGTGACACGAAGCTGGGTCCGGAAGAAATCACCCGCGACATTCCGAACGTTTCGGAAGAAGCGCTGCGTAACCTCGACGAAGCCGGTATCGTTTATATCGGTGCTGAGGTTCAGCCGGGTGACATCCTCGTCGGCAAGATCACGCCGAAGGGCGAAAGCCCGATGACGCCGGAAGAAAAGCTTCTGCGCGCCATCTTCGGTGAAAAGGCTTCCGACGTTCGCGACACCTCGATGCGCATGCCCCCGGGCACCTTCGGTACCGTCGTCGAAGTTCGCGTCTTCAACCGCCACGGCGTTGAGAAGGACGAACGCGCGATGGCGATCGAGCGCGAGGAAATCGAACGCCTCGCCAAGGACCGCGACGACGAACAGGCGATCCTCGATCGCAACGTCTACGCACGTCTCGTCGACATGCTGCGTGGCCACACGGCCGTTGCCGGCCCGAAGGGCTTCAAGAAGGGCACCGAGCTTTCGAACCTCGTCGTCAGCGAATACCCCCGCTCGCAGTGGTGGATGTTCGCCGTCGAAGACGAAAAGGCTCAGGGCGAGATCGAAGCTCTGCGCGCCCAGTACGACGAATCCAAGTCGCGCCTTGAACAGCGCTTCATGGACAAGGTCGAGAAGGTCCAGCGCGGCGACGAAATGCCTCCGGGCGTCATGAAGATGGTCAAGGTCTTCGTCGCTGTGAAGCGCAAGATCCAGCCGGGCGACAAGATGGCCGGCCGTCACGGCAACAAGGGTGTCGTGTCGCGTATCGTGCCGATCGAAGACATGCCGTTCCTGGAAGACGGCACGCATGTCGACGTCGTTCTGAACCCGCTCGGCGTGCCTTCGCGCATGAACGTCGGCCAGATCCTCGAAACCCATCTCGGCTGGGCTTGCGCCGGCATGGGCAAGAAGATCGGCGCGATGCTCGATGCCTATAAGGCAGGCGCCGACATCCAGCCGCTGCGCGACACCATCGACAGCGTCATCGGGTCGGGCCCGAAGGGCGAGCCGATCAAGCAGTACGACGACGAGTCGATCGTGCGCTTGGCCGAGCAGACCCGTCGCGGCGTTTCGATCGCGACGCCGGTCTTCGACGGTGCTGTCGAAGCCGACGTCAACGAGATGCTGGAGCAGGCGGGCCTGAAGGTAACCGGTCAGTCGACGCTTTACGATGGCCGTACCGGCGATCAGTTCGACCGTCAGGTGACCGTGGGCTACATCTACATGCTGAAGCTCAACCACTTGGTCGACGACAAGATCCACGCCCGTTCGATCGGTCCGTACTCGCTCGTCACCCAGCAGCCGCTGGGCGGTAAGGCGCAGTTCGGCGGTCAGCGCTTCGGGGAAATGGAGGTCTGGGCGCTGGAAGCTTACGGCGCGGCCTACACCCTGCAGGAAATGCTGACGGTCAAGTCGGACGACGTTGCCGGTCGTACCAAGGTCTACGAAGCGATCGTCCGTGGCGACGATACCTTCGAAGCGGGCATTCCGGAGAGCTTCAACGTTCTCGTCAAGGAAATGCGCTCGCTGGGCCTTTCGGTCGAGCTCGAAAACTCGAAGGTCGACGAGGCTGGGGCGGCACAGTTGCCGGACGCAGCCGAGTAAAGAGACCCAAGGTGCGTGCCGCGATGCGGCGCGCACCGTTTCCGCCTGAAGACGCTGACGTCTTCGGCAGGAACAGAGCCGCAGCCAATGCGGTTTTAGCTGTTTAAGGGGCAGGGGCCGGCGCCCGGGATTTGTCGGCACCCTCGCCAAGCTCAGGGCGTAAAGCCCGTAAAGGAGACAGGCATGAACCAAGAGGTCATGAATCTTTTCAATCCGCAGGTGCCTGCACAGACCTTCGATTCCATCCGGATTTCGATCGCCTCGCCGGAGAAGATTCTTTCCTGGTCTTACGGTGAGATCAAGAAGCCGGAGACGATCAACTACCGTACGTTCAAGCCGGAACGCGACGGTCTGTTCTGCGCGCGCATCTTTGGCCCGATCAAGGACTACGAGTGCCTGTGCGGCAAGTACAAGCGCATGAAGTACAAGGGCATCATCTGCGAAAAGTGCGGCGTCGAAGTCACGCTGTCGCGCGTTCGCCGTGAGCGCATGGGCCACATCGAGCTCGCCGCTCCCGTCGCCCACATCTGGTTCCTGAAGTCGTTGCCTTCACGCATTTCGACGCTGCTCGACATGACGCTGAAGGATGTCGAACGCGTTCTGTACTTCGAAAACTACATCGTGACCGAGCCGGGTCTGACGTCGCTGAAGGAAAACCAGCTCCTCAGCGAAGAAGACTACATGCTCGCCGTCGATGAGTTCGGCGAAGATCAGTTCACCGCCATGATCGGCGCTGAAGCGATCTATGAAATGCTCGCTTCGATGAATTTGGAGAAGATCGCTGGTGACCTGCGCGCCGAGCTCGCTGAGACGACCTCGGATCTGAAGCAGAAGAAGCTGATGAAGCGCCTGAAGATCGTCGAGAACTTCATGGATTCCGGCAATCGTCCGGAATGGATGATCATGAAGGTCGTTCCGGTGATCCCGCCGGATCTGCGCCCGCTCGTGCCGCTCGACGGTGGCCGTTTCGCGACGTCGGATCTGAACGATCTCTACCGCCGCGTGATCAACCGTAACAACCGTCTGAAGCGCCTGATCGAACTGCGTGCTCCGGGCATCATCATCCGCAACGAAAAGCGCATGCTGCAGGAATCTGTCGATGCGCTGTTCGACAACGGCCGTCGCGGCCGCGTCATCACCGGCGCCAACAAGCGTCCGCTGAAGTCGCTGTCCGACATGCTCAAGGGCAAGCAGGGCCGCTTCCGTCAGAACCTGCTCGGCAAGCGCGTCGACTATTCCGGCCGTTCGGTCATCGTAACCGGTCCGGAACTGAAGCTGCACCAGTGCGGTCTTCCGAAGAAGATGGCGCTCGAGCTGTTCAAGCCGTTCATCTATGCGCGTCTTGACGCCAAGGGCTTCTCCTCGACCGTCAAGCAGGCCAAGAAGCTCGTTGAAAAGGAAAAGCCGGAAGTCTGGGATATCCTCGACGAGGTCATCCGCGAGCATCCGGTTCTCCTGAACCGCGCGCCGACGCTGCACCGCCTGGGCATCCAGGCCTTCGAACCGACCCTGGTCGAAGGCAAGGCGATCCAGCTGCATCCGCTCGTCTGCACGGCCTTCAACGCCGACTTCGACGGTGACCAGATGGCCGTTCACGTGCCGCTGTCTCTCGAAGCCCAGCTCGAAGCACGCGTGCTGATGATGTCGACGAACAACATTCTGCACCCGGCAAACGGCGCGCCGATCATCGTTCCGTCGCAGGATATGGTTCTCGGTCTCTACTACTTGTCGATCCTGAACCAGAACGAGCCGGGCGAAGGCATGGCGTTCTCGGACATGGGCGAGCTGCATCACGCGCTCGAAACCAAGGCCGTGACCCTGCATGCCAAGATCCGTGGCCGCTTCAAGACCGTCGATGCCGAGGGCAACCCGGTTTCGAAGATCTACGAAACGACGCCTGGCCGCATGATCATCGGCGAACTGTTGCCGCGCAACGTCAACGTGCCGTTCGAGACCTGCAACCAGGAAATGACCAAGAAGAACATCTCCAAGATGATCGACACGGTTTACCGTCACTGCGGTCAGAAAGACACGGTCATCTTCTGCGACCGCATCATGCAGCTCGGCTTTGCCCATGCTTGCCGCGCCGGCATTTCGTTCGGCAAGGACGACATGGTCATCCCGGACACCAAGGTGAAGATCGTCGGCGATACTGAAGCGCTCGTGAAGGAATACGAGCAGCAGTACAACGACGGCCTCATCACCCAGGGCGAAAAGTACAACAAGGTTGTCGACGCCTGGGGCAAGGCGACCGAAAAGGTCGCCGACGAAATGATGGCCCGCATTAAGGCGGTGGAGTTCGACGAAAACGGTCGTCAGAAGCCGATGAACTCGATCTACATGATGTCGCACTCCGGCGCCCGTGGTTCTCCGAACCAGATGCGCCAGCTGGGCGGCATGCGCGGCCTGATGGCCAAGCCGTCGGGCGAAATCATCGAGACGCCGATCATCTCGAACTTCAAGGAAGGCCTCACCGTTAACGAGTACTTCAACTCGACCCACGGTGCCCGTAAGGGTCTGGCCGACACCGCCTTGAAGACTGCGAACTCCGGTTACCTGACCCGTCGTCTCGTCGACGTCGCGCAGGATTGCATCGTCAACTCCGTCGATTGCGGCACCGAAAACGGTCTCACAATGACGGCGATCGTCGACGCCGGTCAGGTTGTGGCCTCGCTTGGCGCTCGTATTCTTGGCCGTACGGCTCTGGACGACATCGATCACCCGGTCACGGGCGCTCGCATCGTCGATGCCGGCCGGATGATCCTGGAACCCGACGTCATCGAGATCGAGAAGGCTGGTATCCAGTCGATCCGCATCCGCTCGGCGCTGACCTGCGAAATCCAGACGGGCGTTTGCGGCGTCTGCTACGGCCGCGACCTGGCTCGTGGTACGCCGGTCAACATGGGCGAAGCGGTTGGCGTTATCGCTGCACAGTCGATCGGTGAGCCGGGCACCCAGCTCACCATGCGTACCTTCCACCTGGGTGGTACGGCGACCGTGGTCGACCAGTCGTTCCTGGAAGCGTCCTACGAAGGGACGGTCCAGATCAAGAACCGCAACATGCTGCGCAACTCGGACGGCGTACTCGTCGCGATGGGCCGTAACATGGCGGTCCAGATCCTGGACGAGCGTGGCGTCGAGCGTTCGTCGCAGCGTGTTGCCTATGGTTCGAAGATCCTCGTCGACGATGGCGACAAGGTGAAGCGCGGCCAGCGTCTCGCCGAGTGGGACCCCTACACCCGTCCGATGATGACGGAAGTAGAAGGTACCGTTCACTTCGAAGACGTCGTCGACGGCATCTCGGTGCTCGAAGCGACCGACGAGTCGACCGGTATCACCAAGCGCCAGGTTATCGACTGGCGTTCGACCCCGCGTGGTACGGACCTCAAGCCGGCGATCGTCATCAAGGACAAGAACGGCGCAGTTGCCAAGCTGTCGCGCGGCGGCGAAGCCCGCTTCTTGCTCTCGGTCGACGCGATCCTCTCGGTCGAACCCGGCCAGAAGGTCAGCCAGGGTGACGTTCTCGCTCGTTCGCCGCTCGAAAGCGCCAAGACCAAGGACATCACCGGTGGTCTGCCGCGTGTTGCCGAACTGTTCGAAGCCCGTCGTCCGAAGGATCACGCCATCATCGCTGAGATCGATGGCACCGTTCGCTTCGGCCGCGACTACAAGAACAAGCGTCGCGTTCTGATCGAGCCGGCGGAAGACGGTGTCGAGCCGGTCGAGTACCTGATCCCGAAGGGCAAGCCCTTCCATCTTCAGGATGGCGACTACATCGAAAAGGGCGACTACATCCTCGACGGCAACCCGGCGCCGCACGACATCCTGGCGATCAAGGGCGTGGAAGCACTTGCTTCCTACCTGGTCAACGAAATCCAGGAAGTCTACCGACTGCAGGGCGTTGTCATCAACGACAAGCACATCGAAGTCATCGTTCGCCAGATGCTGCAGAAGGTGGAAATCACCGATGCCGGCGACTCGACCTACATCGTCGGTGACAATGTCGACCGGATCGAGCTCGAAGACGTCAACGACGGCCTGATCGAACAGGGCAAGAAGCCGGCATACGGCGATCCGGTCCTGCTCGGCATCACCAAGGCGTCGCTGCAGACACCGTCCTTCATCTCGGCGGCTTCGTTCCAGGAAACCACCAAGGTCCTGACCGAAGCGGCGATCGCTGGTAAGACGGACGGCCTGCAGGGCCTGAAGGAAAACGTCATCGTCGGCCGTCTGATCCCGGCCGGTACCGGTGGCACGATGACCCAGATCCGCCGCATCGCAACCGCGCGCGACGAAATGATCCTGGAAGAACGTCGTCGTGGCACGGGCGCCGAGGCAGCAACGCCAATGCTTGCCGATCTCGCCAACGAGAACGCTGCAGCCGAATAAGCGGGGAGGGCGGGTTATTCCGCCCTCTGACCCACACAAAGAAGAAGCCGCCGAGAGCGATCTCGGCGGCTTCTTCTTTTGGGCGGTCGCCCCGCGCGGCAACGGCGAGGGCGAAGGTCACTTGACTGCAAAGATTAGCTAAAGCGGATGATCGCCACTTCGCCTTCGAGTGCGCCCTGGTAGGCGGAGGCGTGGGGTTCGTCGCTCGGGATCTCGGTCAGTGTGCCGATCTGGTCCAGATCAGCCTCGAGAAAACCCTCTTCGGCAAGGGCGTTCAGTGCTTCGCGAACAGCGGTATCGTCGTCGGGCGCCTTGAGCATCACGTGAATGTCCACGCCGTCTTCGTCGCCGTCGGTCTCATAGGCCTTGCCGGTGATGATGAACACCATCGGTTCGTCCGGGGCATTGTCGTTGTCTGGGGTGACGGCCATATTGTTTCCTTTCGATTGGCTGGCGCGACCTTAGCGCCCTTTTTTGTCCGGCGCGATGGAAATGCATCGCGCCTCGAATGCTTCTGCAGCGACCGACTCGAAGATGGTGGAAAACCCCCACAAAGTGGTTGCCGATTCCTTAACCCTATCCGACACTCCGCCTGTCGAAGGGCCAAAGAGGCGGGCACCAGGTTCGAAACCATGTGCAAAAGCCTTGTTTTGCAGGCATGTCAGGCCTGCGCGCGATAGAATATTTCTTAATTGCCCTTGACTGTTGGCCTTGAAATCAGTACACCCCGCCGCATCGGAGCCCATGTGAGGCTGGCTGGTTCGGAACGTCGCGTTCTGGAGTTCGCCTCAAACAAGGTTCGAAACGCACGCCGACGACTACAATGCTGCACGCAAGACGCGCACGATAGTGCGTCCTCTGCTTTATTTGGGGCCATCTGCGGAAAAGCGGATCGGCCCCTGTTTTGCGCATTTCATGAGGCGTTCGAAACTGCCGGCGACGGCAACGATCCGCCCGCAAGGGTAACGTGATAAGATTTTGCAAGGGATGGGTATATGCCTACCGTAAACCAGCTGATCCGCAAGCCTCGTCAGGCACAGGTAAAGCGCAATAAGGTTCCTGCTCTGCAGGAAAACCCGCAGAAGCGTGGCGTTTGCACCCGCGTTTACACCACGACCCCGAAGAAGCCGAACTCGGCTCTCCGTAAGGTTGCCAAGATTCGTCTGACGAACGGCTTCGAAGTCATCGGCTACATTCCGGGTGAAGGTCACAACCTTCAGGAACACTCGGTTGTCATGATCCGCGGCGGCCGCGTTAAGGACCTTCCGGGCGTTCGTTACCACATCATCCGTGGTGTTCTCGATACGCAGGGCGTCAAGAACCGCAAGCAGCGTCGTTCGAAGTACGGTGCGAAGCGTCCGAAGTAATTCGGTTTTGAAAATCCCGGCGCTGCGCGAGGTCCTCCGCGTGGTAAAGCGCTGAAACAGTTTGAAGAGACGAGAAGTATGTCCCGACGTCATAAAGCAGAAAAGCGCGAGATCAATCCGGATCCGAAGTTCGGTGATCTGGTTGTCACGAAGTTCATGAACGCCATCATGCTGCACGGCAAGAAGTCTGTTGCCGAAAGCATTGTCTACGGCGCGTTCGATGCGGTTCAGGTCAAGCTGAAGCAAGAGCCGATCACCGTATTCCACTCTGCGCTCGACAACATCGCGCCGCACGTTGAAGTGCGTTCGCGCCGCGTCGGTGGTGCAACTTACCAGGTTCCGGTCGATGTTCGTCCGGAGCGTCGCCAGGCCCTCGCCATCCGTTGGCTGATTGCGGCCGCACGCAAGCGTAACGAAACGACCATGGTTGATCGCCTGTGCGGCGAACTCATGGACGCAGCGAACAACCGTGGTAGCGCCGTGAAGAAGCGCGAAGACACGCACAAGATGGCTGATGCCAACCGTGCGTTCTCGCATTATCGCTGGTAATTCTGGCGCGAACGTCTCAAGAGGCAGTCCACTATGGCACGCGAATACAAAATCGAAGACTACCGTAATTTCGGTATTATGGCGCACATCGACGCTGGCAAGACCACGACGACTGAGCGCATCCTGTACTACACCGGCAAGTCCCACAAGATCGGCGAAGTCCACGACGGCGCTGCGACCATGGACTGGATGGAGCAGGAGCAGGAACGCGGCATCACCATCACCTCTGCTGCCACGACCACCTTCTGGAAGGGTCGTGACGGCAAGACCCGCCGCTTCAACATCATCGACACCCCCGGCCACGTTGACTTCACCATCGAAGTCGAGCGTTCGCTGCGCGTTCTCGACGGTGCTATTGCGCTTCTCGACGCCAACGCCGGTGTTGAGCCGCAGACGGAAACCGTCTGGCGTCAGGCTGAGAAGTACAATGTTCCGCGCATGATCTTCTGCAACAAGATGGACAAGACCGGCGCCGACTTCTACCGCTCGGTCGAGATGATCAAGACCCGTCTCGGTGCAACGGCTGTCGTCATGCAGCTGCCGATCGGCGCTGAAACCGAATTCAAGGGCGTTATCGATCTGATCGAGATGAACGCCCTCGTCTGGCGCGACGAGTCCCTCGGCGCTCAGTGGGACGTTGTCGAAATCCCGGACGACCTGAAGGACAAGGCCGAAGAATATCGCGAAAAGCTGATCGAGACCGTTGTCGAGATCGACGAAGCTGCGATGGAAGCCTATCTCGAAGGCAACATGCCCTCGAATGACAAGATCCGCGAACTCGTTCGCCGCGGTACCATCGACGTGAAGTTCCACCCGATGTTCTGCGGTACCGCGTTCAAGAACAAGGGCGTTCAGCCGCTTCTCGACGCTGTTGTTGACTACCTGCCGTCGCCGCTCGACATTCCGGCGATCAAGGGTATCGACGCCAAGACCGAAGCAGAGATCGAGCGTCACGCTGATGATGCCGAGCCGCTCTCGATGCTCGCGTTCAAGATCATGAACGACCCCTTCGTCGGTTCGCTGACCTTTGCGCGCATCTACTCGGGCAAGCTCGAAAAGGGCTCGTCGGTCATGAACACGGTCAAGGACAAGCGCGAGCGCGTGGGCCGCATGCTGCAGATGCACTCCAACAGCCGTGAAGACATCGAAGAAGCCTTCGCAGGCGACATCGTTGCTCTGGCTGGTCTCAAGGAAACCACGACGGGTGACACGCTCTGCGACCCGCTGAAGCCGGTTATCCTCGAGCGCATGGAGTTCCCCGAGCCGGTCATCCAGATCGCGATCGAGCCGAAGTCCAAGGGCGACCAGGAAAAGATGGGCCTCGCGCTCAACCGTCTGGCTGCCGAAGACCCATCCTTCCGCGTCAAGACTGACCAGGAATCCGGTCAGACGATCATCGCCGGCATGGGCGAACTTCACCTCGACATCATCGTCGACCGCATGCGTCGCGAGTTCAAGGTTGAAGCAAACGTCGGCGCGCCGCAGGTTGCTTACCGCGAAACCATCACGCGCCAGCACGAAGAAGACTACACGCACAAGAAGCAGTCCGGTGGTACCGGTCAGTTCGCGCGCGTCAAGATCGTCTTCGAACCGAACCCGGAAGGCGAAGACTTCAAGTTCGAATCCAAGATCGTCGGCGGTGCTGTTCCGAAGGAATACATCCCGGGCGTTCAGAAGGGTATCGAAAGCGTTCTGTCTTCGGGTCCGCTCGCTGGCTTCCCGATGCTGGGCGTCAAGGCGACGCTCATCGACGGCGCATTCCACGACGTCGACTCGTCGGTTCTGGCCTTCGAAATCGCATCGCGTGCTTGCTTCCGTGAAGCGGCCAAGAAGGCTGGCGCACAGCTTCTCGAGCCGATGATGAAGGTCGAAGTCGTAACGCCGGAAGACTATGTCGGTGACGTTATCGGCGACCTGAATTCTCGTCGTGGCCAGATCCAGGGCCAGGAATCGCGTGGCGTTGCTGTCGTCATCGCCGCAAACGTGCCGCTCGCGAACATGTTCAAGTACGTCGACAACCTGCGTTCGATGTCTCAGGGTCGCGCACAGTACACGATGACCTTCGATCACTACGCGCCGGTTCCGTCGAACGTCGCACAGGAAATCCAGGCGAAGTATTCCGGTCAGAAGTGACCGGAATACCCTTTCGCTGACAGAAGTTAAGAGTTTTCCCCGGTAGGGGATAGAAAACGGAGAGCCGGAAATGGCAAAGAGCAAATTTGAGCGCAACAAGCCGCACGTTAACATTGGCACGATTGGCCACGTTGACCATGGCAAGACGTCGCTGACCGCAGCGATCACGAAGTACTTCGGCGAGTTCAAGGCGTATGACCAGATCGACGCTGCGCCGGAAGAAAAGGCCCGTGGTATCACCATTTCGACGGCCCACGTTGAGTACGAGACGCCGAACCGTCACTACGCTCACGTTGACTGCCCCGGCCACGCCGACTACGTCAAGAACATGATCACCGGTGCGGCTCAGATGGACGGCGCGATCCTGGTTTGCTCGGCTGCTGACGGCCCGATGCCGCAGACCCGCGAGCACATCCTGCTCGCCCGCCAGGTTGGCGTTCCGGCAATCGTCGTGTTCCTCAACAAGGTCGACCAGGTTGACGACGCCGAGCTTCTCGAGCTCGTCGAACTCGAAGTTCGCGAACTTCTGTCGTCCTACGAATTCCCGGGCGACGACATTCCGATCATCAAGGGCTCGGCTCTTGCAGCTCTGGAAGATTCGGACAAGAAGATCGGCGAAGACGCGATCCGCGAGCTGATGGCCGCTGTTGACGCCTACATCCCGACGCCGGAGCGTCCGATCGACCAGCCGTTCCTGATGCCGATCGAAGACGTGTTCTCGATCTCGGGCCGTGGTACGGTTGTGACCGGTCGCGTTGAGCGCGGTATCGTCAAGGTCGGCGAAGAAGTTGAAATCGTCGGCATCCGCGACACGTCGAAGACGACGGTTACGGGCGTTGAAATGTTCCGCAAGCTGCTCGACCAGGGCCAGGCCGGCGACAACATCGGCGCGCTGATCCGTGGTGTTAACCGTGACGGCGTTGAGCGTGGCCAGATCCTGTGCAAGCCGGGTTCGGTCAAGCCGCACAAGAAGTTCATGGCCGAAGCCTACATCCTGACGAAGGAAGAAGGCGGCCGTCATACGCCGTTCTTCACGAATTACCGTCCGCAGTTCTACTTCCGCACGACGGACGTGACGGGCATCGTGACGCTGCCGGAAGGCACGGAAATGGTCATGCCGGGCGACAACGTCACCGTTGCCGTCGAGCTGATCGTTCCGATCGCGATGGAAGAAAAGCTGCGCTTCGCGATCCGCGAAGGCGGCCGTACCGTCGGCGCAGGCATCGT
>NZ_JBQENM010000051.1:0-19758 GCF_052044795.1 Ensifer sp. 22521 | reverse complement strand
CCCCAGGCCTTCTTGTCGTTGTTGAGGTCGACGCCGATGATCATGTCGGCGCCGGCAAGACGCAGGCCCTGGATGACGTTGAGGCCGATGCCGCCGAGACCGAAGACGATCGCGGTCGCGCCCATCTCCACCTTGGCCGTGTTGATGACCGCGCCGATGCCGGTGGTGACGCCACAGCCGATGTAGCAGATCTTGTCGAAGGGCGCGTCCGGGTTGACCTTGGCAACGGCGATCTCGGGCAGCACCGTGTAGTTGGCGAAGGTGGAGCAGCCCATGTAGTGGTGGATCTTGTCCTTGCCGATCGAGAAGCGCGAGGTGCCGTCGGGCATCAGGCCCTGGCCCTGGGTCGAGCGGATCGCGGTGCACAGGTTGGTCTTGCGCGACAGGCACGACGGGCAGGAGCGGCACTCGGGGGTATAGAGCGGAATGACGTGATCGCCCTTCTTCACCGAGGTGACGCCTGGGCCGACGTCGACGACGATGCCGGCTCCCTCATGGCCGAGGATCGCCGGGAACAGGCCTTCCGGGTCGGCGCCGGATAGCGTGAAGTCGTCGGTGTGGCAGATGCCGGTGGCCTTGACCTCGATCAGCACTTCGCCGGCCTTTGGGCCTTCGAGCTGAACCGTCATGACCTCAAGCGGCTTGCCGGCCTGAACGGCAACGGCGGCACGTACATCCATCTATTTTCTCCCTAGTTTCTTTCGTAGGTGGTTCGTCATCTGGCGTTGTTACGCAGCTTTTGCCGGCCCGGCCGGAAATACCCCGGACATGACAATGAAGCCGTTGATGCGTTTGATGCGGTCGCACCAGCGGCGAATTGCCGGATAATCCTGCCTGGAAATCCCGCCCTCCTCCGAAAGCATGATGTAGGGGAAGCAAGCAATATCGGCGATCGTCGGCTGCTTTGCCGAGCAGATCCATTCGCGTTCTTGCCGCTCGCCGAACCAGAGATGTTCATCAAGGATCCGGAACAGTCTGTGAGCGCCGGCGCGTGCCGTATCAATGTCGAAGTCGTAAAACAGCGCGTCGTGCAGACGGGCGGCCGACGCCGTGCTCGTAATGCCGTCGGCAAAGGCAAGCCACTGGCTGATCTCGCCCAAGAGCTCAGGATTATCGCGGGGATACCACGTTCCCGCTGTGTCGTACTTAGCCGCGAGATAGACGAGGATCGCTTGCGCATCACGCAACACAAGCCCGTCATCGTCGATTACCGGCAATTGCCCGAGCGGATTGAGCTTCAAGAACCATTCCGACTTGTGTTCCCGGCCGGGATAGAAGTCGACGGGGATGGTTTTGTAGTCCACTCCCAGTATGCTCATAAGCAGCCGAAGCTTGTAGCAATTGCCCGACAGTTCGTAGTCGTAGAGCTTGATCATTTTCGGTATCCTTAGGCGTCGAGCACGAGACGAGCTGATTTGCTGCGGGAGACGCAAGTCATGATCTTTGTCCCCGAGGCCCGCTCTGATGGGCTGAGATAGACATCCTGATGATCCGGTTCGCCTTCGATGACGGTTGCAAGACAGGTGCCGCAGGCCCCCTGTTCGCAAGATGAGGGAAGGTCCACGCCGGCATCGCGCATGGCTTCGAGAATGGATTGTCCCGCCGCCACCTTGATAGTCAGACAAGAACGCGCCAAGGCCACCTCGAAACTCGAACTATCGTCAATGACGTTCGTGTTCTTGAAGTACTCGAAATGCACCGCTGCTTCGGGCCAACCTGCTTCGGCTGCCAGAGAACGAGTCGACTCGAGCATCGGACTGGGTCCACAGATATAGAGCTGTGTGTCCGGAAGATAAGGTGACAAAAGCCGGCGCAACGCGTTGACGGTGTCGCTGGGCGACAGCCCCAGATGGGGCATGACGGCATCGCCGAGTGCTTGCCTGCATTCGGAGAATGCGAGTTGCTGCTCGTTCTGCGCAAAGTAGTGTAGTTCGTAGGCGAGGCTCTGGTTGTTCAACGTCTGTGCCATCGCCAGCAAAGGCGTGACCCCAATCCCGCCGGCAACGAAGATAGTCTTCAGTGCGTCGCGTCGAAGAGGAAAATTGTTCCTTGGCTCGGAGATAGCCAGTACGTCTCCTTCGCGCACGCTGTCATGAAGGCACTGGGACCCGCCCCTTGATGCAGGATCGAGCTTCACCCCGATGGTGAAGCGGTCCGTTTCACCGGGTCCATTGGTAAGCGAATACTGGCGGACAAGTCCGTTCGGAAGATGTACGTCGATATGGGCACCTGGCTGGAAGGTCGGAAGCAGACCTCTGATGGGCCGGAGTTCGAAGGCCATGATACCATCGGCAGTCTGCCACTTGCGCGCAACTTGCACCCGGATCGCGGCTTTGCGGCCACGACTGTCGAGTTCAGGCAAACTGGCGAGCTCTTCCGAGACCCGCTCGAAAATTGGTTCGATCGGTACGGGCACAGGCAGGGCCGCCGCCTCGCGCTCCAAGTCTGCGCGCAATTTGGAGAGCGCTTCATTGTGGTAGCGAAGCACCGCTGTCAGTTGAGCATCGTTCGGCCTGCCGCTGAGGACACCTCGGATTACCGAGCGACCTGAATCGACCGGCTGGACGAAAAAAACGCAAAGCGTTTCAGCCCTGCCTTGGCAGCTTCTCAGAGCGACGGCCGCTTCAGACGCTGCCACCAGTTCGACGTTGGCGCCCGTTCCAGCAATCTCGCTGTTCGGCTGGAAGCGATAGGATTGCAACCTTTGAGCAACCAGTTCTGCCGACGCGTTGACCGGTATGGCGCGCAATACCAGGAGGTCATCTTCGCCAATTCCTTCCACCACGGGGAGATCGCCGCCCGGGTCCTCTGAGGACCACACTAAACCGTAGCGCTCGACTGCTTGAAACGACCGGTTTGTAATGGTGCGCGCAGGCGCGTCTGCGGGGTGGGCCGGAATGTAGGTGCATCCGGCTGTGCGGTTCGAGTAGCGCCACCCGTGATACTGGCATTTCAGTTCCCGGCCATCGTTGATGCCTATCGATAGCCGGACACCGCGATGCAGACAGCGATTTTCCCAGACGTTGACGTATCCATCGTCTGCGCGCCAGACAGCGAATTCCCGGCCAAGAAGTTGGCCATGGAACACATGCCGCAGCGGCAGATCGTCCGTTGCCGCGATCGGATGCCACCTAGTCCTCACATCTTCAAGCATCTTGGTCTCCAATTCATCATCAGTGTTTTGTTTTGGGCGCAGTTCAATTTGAAGCCGGGATGACCCCGTATCTGACGTCCTTCTGGCTCAGCCAGCGGCGATAGGCGATGGCAGACTTATCTGCCCGGATCGGCGTCTCGGCCCTGGGGTCGAGCGGCAGACGTTTGGGAAACTGGTTCTCCAGGATCGGCTTGTCCTGGCCGAAGATTGTCTGCTGAAACCGCTTGATCACCTTGTCTTCGTTGTCCTCGTCGAGGATGCAAAGCATCATGTGCGCGCGGACACTCTCCTGGCTGAGAGGCTGCATGAAAACCGCGATGACATCGTACCGGGCATCGTCGACCGGGCTCGATTTGTAGAGAACCGAGCAATAGGGGTGGGGCACACGGAAGATATACTCGACCTCGGCGCCAGTCTCCGACGCACTCGATGCCAAAGGTTGAAAGAAGCGGCAGCGGGTTGCCAGGATCTCGTCCCGCTCCACCGATATATCGACGTCGTATTCCTTGACCTCGGTGTGCGGTTCAACGCCCAGGATATCCGTGTGGACATAGGGGAAATGGCCCATATCGAGAAAATTCTCGATCGCGCGCGGCGCTGACACATTGACGCCGAAGGTCGCTGCATTCAGTCGGCGCCGATCGGTTTCCTCATATTCAGGAATGGGAAAAAGCTCATCTGGTGGAGAACCGAGGGAAGCCCAGAGATAGCCGTAGGCCACCTTCGCCGGCAGCGATTTGCTCACGGACGCCACATCGATTTTGTCGCCAGCGACCAAATCGGTGCAGGACCGCCAAACCGCAACCGCGCTGCTAGGGCCGACTGCGAGGCTGAGCCGTTCCTCCAGTAGAACGGTATCGACAACCGTATCGACCGGGAACTCAGCCAACGCCCCGAGGGGGTGCCATAAGTTCAGGACAACGGGATCCAAACATCTACTTGTCTTCGCCATAGGAGACTCCATCCTGTTCAACTGACCCGCTGTCGATCAGACAGCGTACGTGATCGCGCCATATGTGACCGAGCGATCACGAAGCCAACGTCGATAGTGGACGGAGACGGCATCGGTCCTGATCGGGGTTTCCGTGCGCGGATCGAGCGGCAGGCGTCGCGGGCGCTGGTTTTCGAGGATCGGCTTGTCCTGCGCAAATATCAGCTGCATGAAACTGCGCGCCGCCGCTGCCTCCATGCCCTGCTTGAGATAGCAGAGGTAGGAGTGAACGATGCAGTTCTCCTCATCGACCGGCTGGATGAACAGCACGATCAGATCCTTTCGGCCGGGATCGAAGGGACTGCTCTTGTAGAGTGCGACCGTATACGGCCGGAAGACCTTGTAGACATAGTCGACCAGCATCGCCGCCTGTGCCGTTGGGGAGGCAAACGGCTGGAGGAACTTGCAATCGGTCGCCAGCACCTCATCTGCTGCCGTAGTCGTCACATTGTAGGGCAGTACTTCCGTATGCGGTTCATCGCCCAGCCGGCCCGTGTGCACGAAGTGAAAGTGCCCCATGTCGAGAAAGTTCTCGGCGGCTCGCAGACCCGACACTCTGACTGCGATGGAGCCGCCGCTCAACAAGTGGCGATCGGCCTCGTTCGTTTCCGGGAG
This sequence comes from Ensifer sp. 22521, assembly GCF_052044795.1. Taxonomy (NCBI): domain Bacteria; kingdom Pseudomonadati; phylum Pseudomonadota; class Alphaproteobacteria; order Hyphomicrobiales; family Rhizobiaceae; genus Ensifer; species Ensifer sp. 22521. Next base: position 14,998 of record NZ_JBQENM010000051.1, on the reverse strand, counting down.
GTATATGATGTCTCGTTCCGGCCGTCCGAGGCACGCCCAGATAAAGCCGTATCGCGAATCTGAACAGACTTCTTCACCTGTATCCAACTCGACCACTCGCAGGTTGTAGCGGCCATCGAGTGTGACCTGGAGGTCATGCCCCATCAGACGTGTGGTGAAAGCCGAATTCGACATCAGCGCAGACCGCTCGGCGACAACGTGCCAGTCGTTGAGAAGCGAACGATCGACGCAGCGAAACTCTCCCATTGGCCCGCCTCCCGGTCGTGCATTGCTACGGCGATGCCGTAACGATGATGGTTAACTACCTGCAGAGTTTCATTTTCATGGCCAGGACGGAATGTCCCCCGTTGCCCCGCGCATACCCTCAATTAACGTTTGGCTCAAAACGCAATCTCGGAGACCACCCTCCAGGCAACCCGGCTTCCGACAGGGCAGTCACACCGGTCAAAGGTTTGCCACTTGCCACCAGGAGCGGATTAAAGTCATTTTTATCAGTGCTTTAAGTGAGGATTACCCCTTCTTCTCGGACTGTTTTTCGCGTCCCCCTTAGGCACGACGACGCATTGAGCCCAGCCGTGGAAACACACGCGGCTGGGCACTGAAGTGCAAAAGCGGATGTCGTCAGTTCATCTGTCCTTCATTCCCGGCGATAGGGAATTCCAAGTGCGACCGGCTGATGCGTTCGCGATCTCAGCCCAGCCAGAAGCACGAGTGAGGCCACATATGGCAATACCAGGAAGACGTGGTGCGGAATTGAAACGCCAACCACCTGGGCATGAATTCCGATGGCTTCGAGCAACGCGAAAATGAAGATCGCTCCAACCACACGGAAAGGCATCCAGTTGCCGGCAATGATGGCAACAACGACGAGCCAACCGCGACCGGCGATAAGATCTGGCACAAATCGGTCGGAATAGCCCAGCATTAGGAACGCGCCCCCGAAGCCGGACATCACGCTTCCGAACATGATCGCCAGGCATTGGCGGCCACCGACGCTTAGACCCTTGACGTCGAGCGCTTTCGGATTTTCCCCGACGCAGCGAACTTCAAGCCCGTATCGGGTGCGGTAAAGAAAGAACCAGACCGCGAGCGGAAGGAGAAAGCTGACATAGGTTAGAACACGCTGGGAAAACAGCACCGTTCCAAGGACGGGAATATCCGACAAGTACGGAATCTCGACAGCTTCGAACCCGGCGAACTTGGGAGGGTCGCGCCCGATGATATAGGTCTGGAACCAGAAGAGGGTCAGCCCAGAGGCAAGCAGGTTCAGGGCCAGACCGGCGATGAACTGCTCTGATTTGAGCACGATGGTGACAAAGGACAGGATCAGGCTCAAGAGCGCGCATGCCAGGACCGCCACAAGCAGGGCTAGCCACGGCGAACCTGTCGACGAGGCGATCACATAGGCGACGACTGCGCCGAGCAACATCGTTCCCTCGACGGAAATGTTCCAGATACCGGCCCGTTGAGTGACGAGTTCGCCCATTGCCGAGAACAAGAGCGGCGTGGCAATCCGAACCATCGCGGCGAGAATGCTGATGAACAGCGGTCCCTGAAAAAGCTCAAGCATGCGCTTCACTCCTGACGGTGATATGGACCCTGGTAGCCACGGCTGCGCACAGGAAGAAGAGCAGGACGAGCCCTTCCATGGCCGAGACGAGCCCGGCGGGAGTTCCGCTCTGCAATCGCATGTAAATGGCGCCGCTTTTAAGAGCGCCGAAGAACAGTGCTGCAAGCATGGCACCGCTCGGTCGCAGCCCTCCCACCATCGCAACGACGATGCCGGAACTGCCAATACCGAGCAGTGTTTCAGCGCGCAGACGGTGGGAGGTTCCAAATAGCTCGCCTGCGCCAGCGAGCCCCGCCAGCGCGCCGGACACAAGCATCACCACTAGCAAAAGGCGGCTGATATCGGTTCCGCGGAACCTCAAAGCAGTCGGATTGGAGCCGAACGCGCGGATCTCGTAGCCAAGCGGCGTTCGCTCCAACAATAAAGCGCACAGCACCGTGGCACCGAGTGCGAGAATGAAGCCGAAGTGCAGCTTGGCCGCGCCCTGGCCAAACAGCGTCGGCCACTCCAGCATCGCATTGACCGGCGGCGACTGGTGATAGGCGACGGTCGCCCCCGATTCCATCCAGGGCCCGCCATCAAGCAGATAGGCAAGCAGAAAGATCACGATATAGTTCAGCATCACCGTCGAGATGATTTCGCTGGTGCCAAAACGGGTCTTGAGAACTCCGGCCAGGAGACCCAAGACGCCGCCACCTGCCAGGCCGGCAAGGACCAGCACGGCAACCGCGATCAGATACGGCAGCGGTCCAATCCATAGGCTGGCCCAGTAGGCACACATTGCGCCGGCCAGAACCTGCCCTTCCTGCCCGATATTCCAGATCTTCGCCCTGAAAGCGATGACGGTTCCAAGGCCGACAAGCAACAGCGGCGTCGCTTTGGCGAGCGATCCGAGCAGTGCCTTCTGGCTGCCGAAAGCTCCCACAATGAGCGAGGAGAACGCCTTCGCCACATCGCCTCCCGACAAATGGAGCAAGGCGGCCGCGGAAATAAGAGCGCATACCATTGCCGCTGAATAGCAGGCGAAATTCCAGCTCAGGCTATTGCCTGAGCGCCTTTGAACTGAAATCATTGACCTGTCCACCAAGGTTGCTGGCGTTACCCGCCATCATCATTCCAAGCTCGAGGAGTGTCGTTTCCTCAGGCTGCACAATCCCCATGATCCTGCCCTTGAAGATCACGGCGATGCGATCACAGAGACGCAATAGGTCGTCGAGCTCCTCGGAAGCCAGAAGGACGGCGAAGCCCTCGGCACGCTTTTCCAGGATCTTCTCGTAAACGAATTCGGATGCGGCCACATCCAGCCCGCGCGTGGGCTGGTTGGCAAGCAGCAGGCCCCTGGCGTGGAGAAATTCGCGCGCAAGAATGACACGCTGGGCGTTGCCGCCGGACAGGCGCTCGACGGGCAGGTCCGCGGAGGCAGCCACGATCCTGAACTCATCGATCTTGCGCGCGGCCAAAGCGTTGATCTTGCCGCGGTCGAGGAATGGTCCGCGTCTGTATTCCGGCTTACGCTGCCACCCAAGTACCAGGTTCTCGGCAGTTCCGAACTCCGGGATCAACCCTTCGCGGAAACGATCGTCAGGCACGAGCCCTACACCCCTGTCGAGCATTTCGCGCGACGTCGGCGCCACTATCGCCTCGCCGTTGAGGTGAAAGCCGCCCGAACTCAGCGTCCTCACGCCCATCAGGACTTCGAACAGTTCTTTCTGGCCGTTGCCCGCAACACCCGCCAGGCCAAGAATTTCGTTCTCCGCGATGGTGAAATTGACATCGCAAAGCACTTCTTCCCCCCACTCGCCAATGGCAACGGCACGGTCGACGACGAGAACTTCGCGCCCCGGAGTGACCGATCTGTCACTGACGCGCTTCGTCACCTTGTGCCCGACCATCAGTGCCGTGATGGCTTCTGCCGTCGTGGTAGATGTCTCGACTGTGGCAACGACCTTGCCTTTGCGAAGGATCGTCACGCGATCGGACTGCATCACTTCCCGTAGCTTGTGGCTGATCAGGATGATCGACAGTCCCTGGCGCCGCATGCCATCAAGTATGACGAACAGCTGGTCGGACTGTTGCGGGGTCAGGACGGCTGTCGGCTCGTCGAGGATCAACAGCTCCGCGCCAAAGTACAGCGCCTTGAGGATTTCGACCCACTGTTGCTCACCGACCGAAAGCTGCCAGATCTCGCGATCGAGATCGAGCTCTATGCCGCATCGCAGACAGAGCTCCTCGACCTTTCGTCGTGCCGCTGACTTCGACAACAATATCCCGAGATCGGGGCTGCCTACGATGATGTTCTCAAGGACGGTGAAGTTTTCAACAAGCACGAAGTGCTGGTGCACCATGCCGATCCCCAAGCGGAGCGCGTCTGCCGGCGAATTAAGCTCGGCAACCTGCCCCTTGAAGCGAATGACGCCACTGTCTGCGCGATAGTATCCGTAAAGACAGGCAGACAGTGTCGATTTGCCGGCGCCATTCTCACCGAAGAGACAATGAATTTCGCCCTTGCGAACATCGAGATCGACGTTGTCGTTGGCGGTAACGGCTCCGAACCGCTTGGTCAGGTTCTGTACGCTGAGAAGATTTTCCATCGAGTGAAACCAGTCCTGTTCTAGCGTCTGCGCTACTTCACCTCCGCGGTATTGAGGGGCACGACAAACTCGCCGGAAATGATCTTCTGTCTCGTCGCGGCGAGCTCCTCTTTGACGGCAACCGGCAACTTTGCGTCAAAGTCGTGATAGGGCGCGATATCGACGCCGCCCTGGCTCATAGAGAACCATTTTGGCTCGGTGTTTCCATTGTACTGTCCACCAGCCTTGTTCTTGAGCCATTCCGAGATGATCCATTTGATATCCGGCTGCCAATCGATGATCGCACTCGATGCTATTGCGTCTGGCGCCAGCTTGCTCTGGTCGTTGATGTTGGCAAAGCACATGATCCGGTGTTCCTGGCAGGGCTTGAAGTTGTCCGTCAGCATGAACACGACATCCGCACCCGACGCGATCTGCACATTGGCATGCTCGGCTGCCAGCGCATTGTCGGACCAGGAACCGATATAGGAGACGCGGTGCTTCACGTCCGGTCTGACCGATCTCGCGCCATCGAGAAACGCATTGATCTGGTCGTTGACGTCGTCTGCCGCAAACGTCCCGACCAGGCCGATGACGCCAGATTTCGTTGTGCGGCCGGCCAGCATGCCGAGCAGATAGGACGGTTCGTGTAGTCGCTTGTAGAGCCAGTATTGATTGGCCCCGAGAGGCAGGTTGCCCGATCCGGTTACCACAAACATGGTGTCAGGGAATTCGGCGCTAAGTTTCTTTACCTGGTCCGAATATCGGCCGTGGGCCCAGATAATGTCGTACTCGCCGCCTTCGGCGTAGAAGCGCATGGCATTTTCCGCATCGTCGTTCCACAGCGGGTCGGTGTACTCCCACGATATGTCGAGCCCGTCTGGCCTCGCCTGCTTCACCTGTTCCAACGAATCCAGCAAGGTCCGCGTCCAGCCGATATCGGTGCGGCTCTCGAGAATAAGAGCGATCTTCAGTGAGGTTGGCCCTGCTGCAAAGCTTCGATCGAGCGCCGAAAGCAGAAATGCCCCCATCGAACCAAGGATCGCGGTGCGGCGTGTGATGCTGATAGGCATATGATACTCCTCCTGTTTCAACTTAGGACCTGGTTCGGTCGCTCGCAGGCGATGCGCGGTATCGTCGCATCGACGCGAGAGCATCCGGGCCAACGGCTTCCCCTTTGGTTTTTTGTCGCCGTTGACGTTGGATCTTTCACATTGCTGTAACAGGCTTTCATGAACTAGCCCGGGCAACAATGACTGCTATTTTGGCTTCGCATATCTCCAGTTAAGCTTGCGCGGTTTGTCGACGGCACCCGTCGTCAGCCGCTGCCTGTGACGACACCGTAGCGAAGGCCCCTTTCACGAAGCCATCGACGATAGGCTGCAGAGGCGGCGTCGGCGCGGATCGGAACCTCCGAGCGCGAGTCCAGCGGCAAGCGCTTGGGCACCTGGTTTTCAAGAATGGGCTTGTCTTGCCCGAGAATGGTCTGGTGAAAGCTGCGCATCGCGGCCAGATCCGTGACTTCGTCAAGCAGACAGATAACGATATGCACGAGCACCTGGTCCTCGCCGACGGGCTGGCCGAAGAGCGCGATAACATCGCGCCGGTCCGGACGCGTCGATCCCGTCTTGTAAAGTACGGCGCAAAACGGATGGGGTATTCTGTAGACGTATTCGGTATCTGCGCCCGTCTCCGAACCGGCATTGGCTTGCGGTTGGTAGAACTCACAATCGGTGACCAGGATTTCCGGTGGGTCGGAATAGACGTCGACCTTGTAAGGCTTGACCTCTGTATGGGGTTCCTCCCCCAGAATTCCTGTGTGAACGAACGGGAAATGCCCCATGTCTAGGAAGTTCTCGACCGCGCGCGGCGCCGAGACGCCTACGCGTGTGACGCCCTGAACGATACGGCTACGATCCGGCTCGTCAAACTCCGGTATTTCGAACAGATCGCGCGGCGGGTCGCCCAAGGTGGCCCAGAGGTAACCGAACCGCTGAATGGTCGGCAGCTCGGAACCAGACATCTGAGCGCCGCTCGGCTCAGCAGCGGCTTGCGGCTCACGCCATGCGCCCAACCGATCGCCGTGCCGGCCGATCAATATCCTCTGACCGAGAAGGACGGTTGAAAACATGCCAATGGACGGAAGTTCCTCGAGTGAGGCGACGACATGCCATTCGTCGCGTGCAATCGGGTCGATGTGACTGAGGTTTTCCATATCGCAATCCCATGGGTGTTTGCTGCTAGCGAACCGCGCACCCGCCCCTTGAGATGGAGGTGCTCTGGAAAATTGATGCATGAGGTCAAGGAAGACGACCATGCCTGCGCTTGGCGATCTAATACCGCTAGTTCGCCTGTCGTCGGATCGCTGGGGGACGTCGGGCACTGAACGCGCTGGAGGCTCAGCCGTTCAGCATTTTCTCGCGGAGCTCGGTCGGGGAGCAGTCGAAAGCCAGCTTGATTTGGCGCGAAAAATGATAGGGATTCTTGTAGCCGACCTGGTAGGCAATCTCGCTCACGGACAAGCCGCTGCGTTGCAGGAGATGCGCGCCATAGTCCAGCCGACAGCGCCAGAGATACCGAGCCGGCGTCATGCCCAGGTGCTTCTTAAAGGCGGACACAAGATACTGTGGGCTAACGCGAACCTGTTGCGCGACGCGCTCGATGGAAACGTCTGCGGCGAAGTTTTCATCAAGAAAGCGGCGCGCCTGCAGGATCGTCTGCGGGATAGGCCTTTCCTCCGCAACAACTTCCGCCTCGTAAATATAGGCGTTGAGGAGCGTGTTCGTCAGAGCTTCGCGCAGGCCGCCACGACCATCGCGGTCCCCGATCCCGAGATCGACACCCAGTTGCATTAATGTCTGGACCTGCGTCGAGGCGTTAATGAAGGGCGCATATTTGTGGCGCTCCTTGTAGAGCCAAGCAGCATTTTGTGGTCGTCCATCGCACCAGCTGATGTGAGTTAGCGTCTCGGGAGCGATGGTCGTCAAATAGCGGTCCCTTGTCAGGGATAGCGCACACTGGCCCGCCTCCAGCTGCAGCACTGTTTCATCGGTCTCGATCTTGAGCGATCCGAGATGCACGATAATGAAGGCAAGGTAATCCCCCCGGATGGGGCCATATTGCCCTCCGCTTTCGTAGGAGATCTCTCCGAACGTGTTTTCCCGACTGAGATCTATGGGCGGCAGTCGCATCGAAGCCTTTCAAAGCACCTGACGGCAGTGTTCGCCAAACGTTGGGTTAGCGAACACTTCTGATACTCGTGGTTATCGCGTGCGTGATCAAGCATCGAACACCGACCGCATCCGATTCTCGATCGAAGCCACGCTCTGTTTTCAATGCCCCGCCGAGTAGATCGGGAAGGCCGCGCAAAGATCGTGGACCGACATTCTCGCTCGTCGCTCCTGTTCGCCACTTTGCTCGGTGCCAAGGGCGTCGAGGACGTCGGCGATCAACGCGCCAACTTCGTTGAACTCCGCTTCGCGGAAACCGCGGCTGGTGGCCGCTGGCGTGCCGAGCCGGATGCCGGAAGTTATAGCGGGGGGCGCTGGATCGAAGGGAATGCCATTCTTGTTGCAGGTCAGCCCGGCACGCCCCAAGGCTTCCTCTGCATCCTTGCCGGAAACCCCTTTGCTGCGCAGGTCAACCAGGATCAAATGCGTATCGGTCCCCCCCGAAACGATATCGTATCCTCGTTCGGTCAGCGCTGAGGCAATGGCCCGGGCATTGACCACCATCTGGCGAGCGTATTGCCTGAAGTTGTCTTCAAGCGCTTCGCCCAACGCCACCGCTTTTGCCGCTATGACATGCATCAGCGGACCACCCTGCAATCCCGGAAACACCGCAGAGTTCACCTTTTTCGCTACGTCCTGATTGTTGGTCAGGATCATACCGCCGCGAGGGCCGCGTAGCGTCTTGTGCGTTGTCGTGGTGACGATGTCGGCGATTTCAACCGGGTTAGGATGCACCCCTCCAGCGACCAGACCGGCAAAATGCGCCATATCGACCATCATGGCCGCCCCGACAGAATCTGCGATCGCCCGAATTCGCTTGAAGTCGATCAGACGCGGATAGGCCGACCCGCCGGTAATGATCAGCTTCGGCCGCGTCGCTATGGCCTTTTCTTCGAGCTCCTCATAGTCAATGAGGCAATCGCTCTCGCGAACGCCATATTGGACGGCGTTGAACCACTTCCCTGACATGGTCGGCCGAGCCCCATGGGTAAGATGGCCACCGGCGGCAAGCGACAGGCCCATGAAGGTGTCGCCCGGCTTTAACAGGGCGAGCATGACGGCGCCGTTGGCCTGCGCACCGGAGTGCGGCTGCACGTTGACGAACGATGCGTCAAACAGCATTCCAGCGCGTTCTATCGCAGCGGCTTCGACGAGATCGACATATTGGCATCCACCATAATAGCGGTGCCCCGGATAGCCCTCGGCATATTTGTTGGTCATGACGGAGCCTTGCGCGGCAAGAACCGCTGGCGACACGATGTTCTCCGACGCGATCAGTTCGATCTCGGATCGTTGCCTCTCCATTTCGCGCGCGATCGCTCCGGCAATGACCGAATCATGCTTGAGCTGTCTTTCGAATAAACCAGGCATCGATTTTTCTCCTGTCGGACGAGCACGACGACCGCATCGTCTGCCCGCCGATTGAACTGCAACGGGATGTGAAGGATCAGCAGACCGCATCGGGCGGCGAACGGCCGCTGAAAAACGCCTTCAGATTCTCGATGACGCGCATGCCCATGGCGACGCGGGTCTCCTTCGTCGCACTCCCCAGATGCGGCAACAAAACCACGTCCTGCCGCTCGGCCAGACGACCGGGAACACGCGGCTCGCCTTCGAAGACGTCCAGGCCTGCGCCCGCTATCCTCCGGGTTTCCAGCGCCCTGACCAAGGCATGTTCGTCTACGACGTCGCCCCTGGCTGTATTGATAAGGAAAGCTGACCATTTCATGCAGGCGAGCCGATCATCGTCGATCAGGTGATAGTTTTCGCCTCCACCTGGGCAATGAAGCGAAACAAAGTCGACGGCCGCAAGCACGTCGTCAACGCTCGGCAATTGGCGCGCCGGCACGTCAAGACCGGCAATCGGATGGCTGTCAAAGAAGACGACGTCCATACCGAAGCCAAAGTGGCATCGCCGTGCCATAGCCTGCCCGATCCGCCCCATTCCGATGATGCCGACGGTCTTTCCGGTGACGTGGGATCCGCAAAGATGCGTGGGGCGCCAGCCTGTCCATTTGCCGGCCCGCAGTTCCCTCTCCCCTTCCCCTGCGCGTCTCGCGCACATCAAAAGGAGGGTCATCGCCAGATCGGCGGTCGCATCCGTCAGCACGCCTGGCGTGTTTGTGACAACGAGTCCGGCCCTTGTTGCCGCCGCTACATCGATATGATTGAAGCCAACGCCGAAGTTACCGAGAATCTTTGCTCGAATACCCCCCTCGAGAATGTCGGCGCTGATCTTATCGGTTACGGTTGGCAGGACCGCATCGGCTTCTTCAAGCGCGGCTCGCAATTCACGCCGATCTAAAGGCTGATCGGTTACGTTCAGCCGCGCATCGAATTCTGCAGCCAACCGGTCTTCAACTTCCGTCGGCCAGCGCCGAGTTACGATGACCTTCGGTTTCACAATCCTGTCCCTCCTCATGCCGCCCGTTCCTGAAGGTTGCGAGCGGCAAGTCCGATCTGCGAGCGATACCATTCCTGCGCCGCCGCAACGCCGGACCCGGCTTCGATCTTTGCTCCAGCATCACGCAGAGACATCTCGGCCGCCGCAAGCGCTGACAGACACATCACCTCGTTCAGGTCGCCGAGGTGGCCGATCCTGAAAACCCGGCCCGCCACCTTGCTGAGCCCGGCACCGAATGAGGTGCGGTACTTGGAATAGCCGTTCGCGATAACCTGCCTGGCATCGATGTCCTCAGGGACCACGATGGCGGAGACCGTGTCGGACCACCACTTCTTCTCTGTGGCACAAAGGGTCAAACCCCAGGCATGAACACCGCGGCGAACGCCTTCCGCAAGGCGGTGATGCCGAGCAATGACTGCGTCCAATCCTTCCGCGAAAATCAGATCCAGCGATGCTCTCAGGCCAAGCAATAGCTGTGTCGGCGGCGTATAGGGGAAGTAGCCGGTGGCTGACGGCGCTTTCATATCCTCGAAGCTGAAATAGCAGCGTTCGATCGTCGAACTCGCGTGCGCCTCAAGCGCCTTTGGACTGACGGCGAGGATACCGAGGCCTGCCGGCAGCATTAGGCCCTTCTGCGAGCCGGTAACGGCGAGATCGACAGCCCAGTCGTCCATCCGGAATTCGATGGATGCTATCGAGCTGACCCCATCAACGAACAGCAAAGCTTTGTGGCCGGTATCGTCGAGCGCGGCCCGCACGGCGGCGACGTCCGAAGTCACGCCCGTCGCCGTCTCGTTGTGCGTGACAAATACCGCCTTGATCCGACAGTTCTTGTCGGCGTCCAGGCGTCGGCGGTACTCTTCGACGGGCACACCCTCGCCCCATTCGACGTCAAGGCATTCAACATCGAGCCCAAGACGGCTAGCCATGTCTGCCCAAAGATGGGAAAACTGGCCGAAACGAGACATCAGCACCCGATCACCACGGTTGAGGGTGTTCGATATCGCCGCCTCCCATGCTCCGGTTCCAGAACCTGGGAACAGGAAAATCGACCCAGTGTCAGTTCGGAAAACCCGCTTGAGATCGGCGAACAGCGGCAGAACCAGGTCGGGAAAGTCCGGCGCCCGCATATCCTGCATGGGCACGTTCATGGCTCGACGTACCGCGTCCGGGATATTTGTCGGTCCGGGCACGAAGAGATGTGATGTTCCATTTCGCATTGCATGGTCCTCCCATGATTTGAGGCACGACGGCCCGCAGCCGCCCGTGCATCGCTTCTCAATCAAATTGCAAGCCGCACACGGCTGTCGCCTTAGGCGAAGACGACAGTCTTTCGGCCGTTGAGCATGACGCGTGCCTCAAGGTGCCGTTTGACAGCACGCGCAAGAACGCGGCTTTCGATGTCTCTGCCTGCTGCGACGAAATCCTCGACACTCATCGCATGTGATACGCGTTCGGTTTCCTGCTCGATGATAGGTCCCTCATCGAGGTCGGCAGTGACATAGTGTGCCGTCGCGCCGATCAGCTTGACGCCATGCTCATGGGCCTGGTGATAGGGACGAGCACCCTTGAAGCTGGGCAGAAATGAATGATGAATGTTGATGACCTTGCCGAACAATCGACCGGCGATGTCGTCGGAAAAGACCTGCATGTAGCGCGCCAGAACCACCAGGTCGGCTTCCGTTTCTTGAACGATCGCGAAGATGCGGTCCTCTTGCTGTTTTTTGTTTTCCCGGTTGATTGGCAAAAAATTATAGGGAATGCCCGCCCAGGCGGCCGTCTCGCGACTGTCGTCGTGATTGGAAATCACCGCTACGACCTCGGCATCGAGCCAGCCGACACGGATCTGGTAAAGCAGGTGCAGGAACGCATGGTCAAACCGCGAGACCATGATGACAATCTTCGGCGGCTTTCGACAGTCGATCAGCCGCCCCTGCATCTCAAACTGTCCAAGGACTGGCGCCAGACCGCGCTCGATCCGATCAGCCGACGTCTCGCCCGATGGTGTGAACGCGATCCGCATGAAGAAGCGGTTGGTGGCGCGGTCCCAATACTGGTTGCTTTCAACGATGTTAGTGCCGAGGACGTGAAGCTGCGAGGTTACTGCAGCCACGATCCCTGCCCGGTCATCACAAGTTAGAGTGAGAACGAAGGGCTGCGCAAGGCTGGTCATCGCACGCCCGCCCGCAACTGCCTGGCCTCCCGATAATCCCCGAGCCAGGTGAGCGTTTTCTCCCAGCCACCAAAGGGAAAGAAATGAAGGTGCAGTGGCGTTACCGGATCAGGGTAGGCCGACGAAACCGCATCGATCACATCGGCCGGATTGCGGTCCGCGACGATGTTGAGAAGACCGCTCGCCGAACGCCTTAGAGCAGCTATCGACGGCCCCACGCCGCACATCGCGGCAAAGCGGATCAGTTTCGTCAAACTGGTGACGCCGGCCAGCCCCACGTGAACGGGAACCTCGGGAAAATCGCCGTGCAATCGCTTTGCCCAGGCGCCGATCATCGCTCCGTCGAAGGCGAACTGCGACACAATGCGAGGCTCGAGTGACCGACGTGCGCAAATCTCAAGCTTGCGCTTAAGCGCATCCTTGAGCCGAACCTCGGGAATATTTGGATGTCCTTCCGGATAACCGGCGACAAAGGCGGTTCGTATCGAACTATCCGACAGCACCGGATGAGCGAGCAGTTCGGCAGATTCGCCGAGCGGCCCGGGGAAAAGCGCCGGGTTGCCGCCAAGGAACAGGACCTCGTCGATCCCATTGCGGCTATGGGCCTCAACGAGATTGACGTAGTCCCTTTCCGTCTTGAAATTGCGGGCTGCCAGATGCGGCACTGCAACATAGCCCAACTCAGTAATGCGCGCCGCCGCCTCGACCTGAAGTGCTTCCGGCTTGCCGGCAAGATGGGTCAGAAACACCCTGGAGCCCAAGGGAAGCCTATCGGCTTGCGGCGCGAAATCGCGAACCTGCTCCGGCGCGAGTTCGATCGATATGGTCGTATCGGCGCCGCCGCCCGGATGAACCCGTATATCAGTGCATGCTTCAGCTGGATTGGTCATCGCCTCACCCGGATTTTCAAGCAGGCAGATCCGTTGGCCGCAGCGAGGGCGGCAACCATGGTCTGCGGAGCATCGATGGAGGGAGCCCGACCGCTTCAGCAGCCGGGCAACAGGGTACTCAGTTGCTTGCGGCGCGTCGCAAGGAGTGGAACGGCAGAGCCACGACCCGGGCAGCAACGTCGCGCGTTGTGCCGTCATCCTCCCAACGCAGTGTCACCTGCGTCCCGACCTCCCCGAAAGCCTGCTTCAGATGACCGAAGCCGATCAGCTTGCGAAGCGTGGGCGACCACGCGACGCTGCTCGCGTGACCGATTTCAACGGAGCCATCAAAGACGGGTACTGGGTACCATCGCACACGCCGCAGGTTTCCAGGTTCCTCGCTTCCCAGCTGAGTGCCGGCGATCTGCTTCCAGTCGATTTCCAACCCCACGAGCTGGCGATGTTCGCCATCTTTCGACATTCGCTCCAAGGCGGCCCTGCCAAGAAAATCGGGTTTCTTGAAATCAACGAGCCGGCCAAGACCGAGGTCAAAGGGCGATGCGCGGAATTTGCCTGCGGCCTGAATGCCGGCGCCTCCGTGATCCGGTCCGGCACTGGTATAGTCGTAGCCGACGATCAGGAGGCCCGCCTCCAGCCGTGCGACGTCGAGTGCCCAGGCGCCCGCCGGACGAATACCGAAGGGGCGGCCGGCCGCTTCGACCGCATCCCAGACGATCGGCGCGTCATCGGCCTTCACCCACAACTCGTAGCCATGCTCGCCGGTGAAACCCTGACGCAGGATTTCGACTTCTCTTCCCGCAATGGTCACGACCGCAAGCCGGGAGAAGGGGAGCTCCTGAAAACCCGCCGCCGTCACTGCCTCGAGCACCTCGCGCGAACGCGGCCCCTGTAACGTCAGAATCCCATAGGTGTCGGTGATTTCCGTAACCTCGACGTCGAGGCCCTCGGCGTGCTGCCTCCACCAGGTAAAGCCTGGGTCGGCCGACACGCGAAACGTATTCTCGTCCATTCGAAAGACGAGACCGTCGCCAACGACATAGCCGTTTTCATCACACCAGGGCGCATAGTAGATCTGCCCGACCTGGAGTTTCTTGATGTCGCGCGGGATCAACCTGTCCATCATCGCTTCTGCGTCGGGACCTGCGATCACATACTTCGACAAAGGCGACATGTCTCCCATGGCAACTGCAGTGCGAATTGCCGAGAGCTCCGCGACCATATCGGAATAGGCATCGACGACCATGTTGCGGTCCCAGCGCATCCAAAGCGCATTTTGGTTCAGCGGAGCCGTCCGTTCGACAAATGGCGTTCCGCGAAATGCAACGCGCGCCCCCTGAGCCGTCGTCAAACCGGTTGTGAATTTGATATCGTCCATTGATACGCCCTCTCCTCCATCGCCGGACTTTCGAAGATGATCCTTCGCAAGTGCACTGTGCGGCTGCCTAGCTGAACTGACGAAAAGCTTTTCATGGAGGGGGCAAAGCAGGAATGCCTGTCATTGCGAACGACATACCCGCAGTTCAAGCAAGTGCCGAGAGATCGCAGGCGCTCTGATACCGCGAGACAAAATGCAGCAAGTGGCAATGGAGCTACCGAGATACGGCCAACTTGCGTCCGACCGTCGGCATCCGCCCCTTACCTGGCCGGCCGCGCCAGCGACCGGGCAATGTCGATGATGTCGTCGCGAGACGCCGTTGGGTCTTCCTTATTCCAGGCAACACCGAGCCCGATCTTGAGATCGACGCCACGCACGGGTCTGAGCTCGAAGTTGCGGTTCGGCAGATCCTTCGTCCATTCCGGCGCAAAGCCGATGCCGAGGCCGGCCGAAACCAGCGACACCAGCGAAAAGGTGTCGTCGCAGCTCACATGAGGATTTTGACGTCAAGATCGATCATCAATACATAGCGTTCTTTCTCCCATTTCTTGCAAACCCGTGGTCTGAGCCAGCATGCATGAGCCGGCGCGCATCCGTCGCCGGATCCAACTCACATTCGGTCGCCGTTATGTTCGACAGCACCACTATCCCGCTTGCGTAGCGGCAAGGCTCAGGAGAACGGAACCATTCTATAGGGCGGCATTTTAAGCCAAACTGCGACGAGGTTCGTTCACCGGATCCACCAGGATTGATCAGCCCTGGTGGATTTCTGGATTCGCTAAGGGC
>NZ_JBQENM010000050.1:0-20668 GCF_052044795.1 Ensifer sp. 22521 | reverse complement strand
GTGGTGGATGCGGATGGCCGGATCATCCGGGAAGCGAAGATCCTCAGCGAACCCGATGCGCTGATCGCCTGGTTCGGCGCGCACGGCGTGGCGATGGGGCGCATTGGACTGGAGGCCGGCCCCCTGTCGCAGTGGCTCCATGCCGGGATGGTAGCTGATCGAGACGCGCCACGTGCGTGCAGCCTTCAAGACGATGCCGGTGAAGACCGACAAGAAGGACGCCCGGGGCATTGCGCAGTTGATGCGGCTTGGCTGGTTCAGACCGGTCCACTGCAAATCTCTGGCCGCCCAGGAGGTGCGTGCACTGCTGACCGCCCGCAAGCTCATTCAGGGTAAGCTTCACGACATCGAGATGAGCATCCGGGGCATCCTGCGCGGCTTCGGCCTCAAGGTCGGGCCGACGACGCGGCGCACTTATGCGGGACGTATCCGCGCGCTGGTTGCCGGCCATTCGACCTTGGAAGCGATTGCTATGGCACTCTTGAAGGTGCGCGACGCGCTTGTGCAGGAATTTTCTGGGTTTGAGCGCAAGCTGCGCGCCATCGCCCGCCAGGATGACGACGCACTTCGATTGATGACGACGCCCGGCATTGGTGTCCTGGTGGCGCTGACGTTTGTGGCGGCCGCCGATGCGCCGAGCGCTTCCGCTCCTCCCGCGCGGTCGGGCCGCACTTCGGATTGACGCCGAGGAAATATCAATCGGGCGAGATCGATCATAGCGGTCGCATCTCGAAGATCGGCGATCGCAGCGTGCGCACCGTGCTCTACGAGGCAGCCAACGTTATCCTGACGCGACCGGTCAAAGGCTCCGATCTGAAGCGCTGGGAACTGGCGGTCGCCAGACGGGCCGGTCCCAAAAAGGCGCGCGTCGCGCTGGCCCGCAAGTTGGCGGTGGTGTTGCATTGCATGCTCAGGGACAGAACCAACTTCGTTGCTCGTAAGGGAGCGTCCGCTGTGGCGGCTTGATCGGGAGGAGACGACAAGACAGGTCTCGGACGGGCACAGCCATCAGCCCTCCACAGTAAGGTCCCTTCGCCGGGACGATGGATGGGTTAGGCCGCTATGCGATCAGCAGCACGCGGTGACTGCGCCTCTAAGATTGGTCAGCCGCTCCTCAGCAGACACCATAGAGCAGCGGCAAAGCTCCGACTGCGGACAGAAGCGAGCACTCGGCGAGGGATTGAGGGCACAAGGGATTGACGCAACGCGGGTTACAGAAGATCGCATAATGTATCGACTGGAAGGGCGTTTCGCGAGGAGGGGCGCTATTTCCTGTTGCACTCTCAATCCATCAATACCTGCATAGTGGCCAAATGCCATGTCGACGTTTTCTGCAGGTCTTACGTTGGCCGTTGGCATGTCGACAGTTCAATCTGGTCAACCGTCGCCTTCTATTCATCCCGCGCGACATTGCTCAAGGGAGAAGCGCCACCATTCGAGAAGCCCCTGTAGCGTAAGTGGCTACGGTTCAAATGCGCCCGCATCGCTTCACGGGCCTGTTCGGAATTGCCGGTGCTGATCGCTTCGCAGATCGCCCTGTGCTCCCGAACCGTGTTCTGCACATACTCTGGTGTGATGAGCTCGGGGTTCACCTGTTTCGAGAAAGCCGGTTGGGGGAGGATCTGGAGGCTCATCAGGTTAAAGAACTCTATGAAGGCGCCGTTATTCGTCGCTTCCGCGATCGATCGGTGGAACACGAAATCCAGGTGGTCGAGGGCGGCCTCGTCGTCGAGCGAGGCTTCGAACTGCCGTGCAGCATTCCAGATATTCGATTCCTGCGCCCATGAACGCCGAGTCGCAGCAAGGCCTGCGGCATGGACCTCGAATGCCATCCGCAGTTCAAGGAGGTCCATGAATGAGGTTTTCAGGCGCTGCAAGGGCGCCAGGACAAGTTCCGGATCGTAGTCGTATGGGTCTTCCGGCTTAGGTTTCTCGTGCACGAACACACCGACGCCATGACGTGCCTCGACAACTCCCTCCGACCGTAACGCGGAGACGGCCTCCCTGATGATCGTGCGGCTGACGTTAAACTGCTGCGCCAGTTCATTCAGCGATCCAAGTTTGTGGCCCTTGTCCAGTTGATTGTCGACGATATGGGCCTTCAGGGCCTGTATCGTCCGGCTTGCCAAAGTACTCAAGATTCCACCCGTCTGCTTGGTCGCACGCGTGAGCGGCGTTTGCCAACTGATAGGGATTTGTTGTGTCTTTGACAAGGTAGCATGACGCAGTGAGGTGATGCTACCTCAACGGAAATTTTCGCTCGTCAAGTGTGCGCACTCTCTGCCGAATAGTGGGGCCAGGCCATCTCATTTCTGGTTTTATTTTGGAGCTCGTTGCGAGATTTTTTTGCCGTTGGCGAGAATTCACAGTTTTATAGAACCAATGCTTAGTGGTTAACTATTTGATATTTAGCGATTAATCCTGCTGGCTTGATTTCTCAGAGCGAAGAGATAGTATCTCTAACTTTTATGTTGACATGAGATACTATTTCACTAATCTCTTCGTCAGAAAAAGCGAGCCAGCGCCACGATCCTCAAGCGAACGTGGCGAATAGCTCCGGGAACAGGAACTGCGCCCCACGGCGCGCGCACAAAATCAGGTGGAAAACCGCTATGGGTGACGTCTCCGCACGCCTCTCCGAGCTCGGCATCGTGTTGCCTTCGATTGCCTCGCCCTCAGGCAACTACATTCCGTATCGGTTTGCCGGGAACCTTCTCTTCGTTTCCGGGCAAATCCCTCGGATTGACGGCGTGGAGCATTTTGCCGGGGTCGTGGGGCAGGATGTCTCGCTTGAAGAGGGCTATCAGGCGGCGCGGCTTTGTGCCTTGAACATCCTTGCCCGTGTCAACGACGCGCTCGACGGCGATCTCGACCGGGTAGTGGCCTGCGTTCAGGTCCGTGGCTTCGTCAACGCGCAGGCGGATTTCAAAGGTCACCCCGCGATCGTCGATGGTGCGTCCGACCTTTTCGTCGAAATTCTGGGCGAAAAGGGGCGTCATGTGCGCACGGCACTGGGGGCCGGATCGCTTCCACGTGGATCGTCGGTCGAAGTGGACGCCGTGTTTGAAGTCGCAGCGAAATCCTGACGGTTACAGGAAAGGGAATTGGCCATGGGCGAGAATGAAAGCAACGAAAAAGCCATCGAGATGACGGGTGTCAACAAATGGTATGGTCCGTTGCAGGTACTTAAGGGCGTCGAACTCAACGTTGCGCGGGGCGAGCATATCGTCCTCTGTGGCCCGTCAGGGTCGGGAAAGTCCACACTCATTCGCTGCATCAATCACCTTGAGGAAGTCCAGCAGGGCAGGATCGTCGTCAATGGCACTGCGCTCAACCAGAAAGGGTCGAACGCCGATCACATTCGCCGCGACGTCGGCATGGTTTTCCAGCAGTTCAACCTCTTCCCCCATATGACCGTTCTGGAAAACTGCATGCTGGCCCAGCGCCGGGTCCGAAAGGCGTCGGCGGCGGATGCCAAGGCGAAAGCGATGCGGCATCTGGAGCGCGTGCACATTGCCGAGCAGGCGCAGAAATACCCCGCTCAGCTTTCCGGCGGCCAGCAGCAGCGCGTGGCGATCGCCCGCGCGCTCTGCATGGATCCGAAGATCATGCTGTTCGACGAACCGACCTCGGCGCTCGATCCGGAAATGGTCAAGGAAGTGCTGGACACGATGATCTCGCTTGCCGACGACGGTATCACGATGATCTGCGTGACGCATGAAATGGGATTCGCGCGTGCCGTCGCGCACCGTGTCATCTTCATGGACCGCGGCGAGATCATCGAGAGCGCCAAGCCGGACGTCTTCTTCAATAATCCGGGCCACGAACGCACCAGGGCGTTCCTCAGCCAGATCCTCAACCACTGAGGGCGGCCGATGAACTACTCCTTCGATTTCGCACCGGTTTTTGCCGCTTGGCCCATGCTTCTAGAGGGCGTGATAGGCACACTGAGAATGTCATCGCTTTCCATGGTCTTCGGCCTGAGCCTCGGCATCGTGTTCATGCTGATGCGCATGAGCAAAAGCAACGCTCTTCGGGCGATGGCGATCGGTTACATCGAGCTGATCCGCAACACGCCGATCCTCGTGCAGGTCTTCTTCGTCTTCTTCGGCATGCCGGCCATCGGTATCCGGCTGAGTGGGGAACAGGCGGCGATCCTCGCCATGACGCTTAACTGCGCGGCCTATGCCGCGGAGATCGTGCGCGGCGGGGTACAGTCGATCCGACCCGGGCAGATCGAGGCTGGCAGGGCGCTCGGCCTTCACACGGCCGACATCTATCGTTTCGTTGTGTTTCGTCCGGCTATCCGTGCGGTGTACCCGGCGCTCTGCAGCCAGTTCATCCTGATGATGTTGAACTCCAGTCTGGTGTCTTCCGTCTCGGCGGAGGAATTGACGTACTTCGCCCAGACCCTGGATTCCCAGACGTTCCGCAGCTTCGAGATCTATCTCACGCTTGGCGTCATCTATCTCGTGCTGTCCCAGTTCTTCTCTGCCGCGCTTGGCGTGATCGGCAGGGTCTATTTCTCCTATCCGACGAAGTGAGGGCCTTGCGATGATCCGTCAATTTGGCTGGGGAGAGTTCCTCTTTCTGCTCGAGGGCGCGCGCTGGACGGTGGTCCTGACGCTTCTCGCCTTCACCTTCGGCGGCGCGCTCGGGCTGGGCGTGGCGCTCGGCCGCACGAGCAAGTGGAGGCTGCTGCGTATCCTGATGGCCACCTACATTCAGATCTTTCAGGGCACCCCGCTGCTGGTCCAGCTGTTCTTCGTCTATTTCGGCCTGCCGCTTCTGGGTCTTAAGGTGGATGTCTGGGTGGCGCTGACGATCGGGCTTTCGCTGCATACCAGCGCGTTCCTCGGCGAGATCTGGCGTGGCAGCATCCAGGCGGTTCCCGATGGCCAGAGCGAGGCCGCCCGCGCTCTCGGGATCGGCTATGTGCACCGGATGGTGGACGTCGTCCTGCCGCAGGCGTTCCGCATCGGCCTGCCTGCGACAATCAGCTTCCTTGTGAACCTCATCAAGGGTACCGCGCTTGCTGCTCTGCTCGGACTGACGGAGCTCACCCGGTCCGGCCAGCTGATGGCGAACATCACGTTCGAACCGCTGCAGGTCTATGGCGCAGTCGCCCTCGTCTACTTCTTCATATGCCTTCCGCTGACCTTCAGCAGCGCTCGGATCGAACGGCGGCTCAATGCCGATCGGTAAAATAAGAACGCATGACAAAACCAACCAGAGGTGACCACATGTTCAAGACAGCATTGCCCCTTTCGCGTTCGAACGTTCCCGGCGTGTTTGCCGCCGCGCTTTTGGCCACGACCTTGTTCGCGACGACGGCGCTGGCCATAACACCGGAGGAACTTAAGGCCAAGGGCACGGCGACCATCGGCGTGCAGATGGACCAGTTCCCCTGGGGTTTCATCGACCAGAATGGCCAGAATGACGGCTTCGACATCGAAATCGCCAAGCTGATCGCCAAGGAACTTGGTGTAGAGGTCAAGTTCGAGCGCATCACCGGGCAGAATCGCATTCCGCTGCTGGTCAACGGCAATGTCGACTTCCTCGTGCCATCGATGACGATCACCGAGGAGCGCGCCAAGGTCATCCAGTACGTCATCCCCTACTCGTCGAACGATATCACGGTCTGGGCAAAGAAGGATGCGGCGATCAAGGGCAACGACGACCTTGGCAAATACGTCATCGGCGTGAACCGTGGTAGCGTGTTCGAGCCGATCCTCGTCAAGGCTGCACCGCCAACGACCGAGATCAAACGCTTTGACGACGATGCGACGACCGTGCAGGCCCTCCTGTCCGGCCAGGTCGACGCCATCCTTGGCAGCGTGACCTACGGTCTGGTCATCAAGGAGACGGGACACGAAGCGGAGTTCGAGCGCAAGTACAGGGTGGCCGATAATTTTCAGGGCATGGCCGTTCGCAAGGGCGACCAGGAAATGCTCAACTTCCTCACCGATTTTGTGACCAGTCACACGGCTGATGGCTCGCTCGACGCACTTTACAAGAAATGGATCGGCGTCGATCGCGCAAAACTTCCGACAACGCTGCCGGGCGTAGACTTCACCGGCAAGCAATAACGCGCCTGCCCTGCGCAACCGCTGCGCAGGGCACCCCGAAACATCAACAATCGAAGAGCTTTAGCCTCCGCCTGCAAGTGCGGGCGGGGAATGCCCACCGCATGTCGAAAGCAAGCCCTTGGGCGCGGTGTGGAAGAGAAATTCGTTCACGGAGCAAAGTCAAGAAAATGGCGAAAGATGGTATGCAGATCAGGGTCGGTGTCGACATCGGCGGCACCTTCACCGACGTTGCGATGGAGGTAGGCACCACGCTCCATTCGATCAAAGTGCTGACCGATTATTCCTATCCGGAAAACGCGATCGTCAGGGGCATCCGGCAGGTCGCCGAGTTGGCAGGCGTCGCACTGTCAGAGATCGACACCGTCATCCATGGCACGACGCTCGCGACGAACGCGCTGATCGAGCGGCGCGGCGCGCGCACTGCCTTCATCACCACCAAGGGCTTTCGCGATGTCATCGAGATGCGGACCGAAAGCCGCTTCGAACAGTATGATCTCAATATTGTGCTGCCTGCGCCGCTTGTGCCCCGCAACGAACGCTTCGTCATCGACGAGCGGATCGGCGCCGACGGTGGTATCCTGAAGCCGCTCGATCTTGCCGAGGTCGGCGCCCTCTGCGACCGTATTATCGCCGCAGGCTATGAAAGCGTCGCAATCGGTTTCATCCATTCATACCTGAATGGCGCGCATGAAAAGGCGGTGCGCGACCGATTGCTGGCGAGGAAGCCGGATCTGTCCGTTTCGATTTCCTCCGAGGTCTCGCCGCAGATGCGCGAGTTCCAGCGCTTTAACACGGTCTGCGCCAACGCGTTCGTCAAGCCGCTGATGGCGTCTTATCTCAATCGTCTCGTCGGCAGGCTGGCGGAAGAGGGCATGCGCAGCCCGGTCTTCATGATCCATTCGGGCGGCGGTATCATCAGCGTCGAGAGCGCTATCGAGTTTCCGGTTCGCCTCCTCGAATCCGGTCCGGCGGGCGGCGCGATCTTCGCCGCGCATATTGCCAGCAGTTACGGGCTCGATCAGGTCCTCTCCTACGATATGGGCGGCACGACCGCAAAAATCTGCCTGATAGAGAACCAGACGCCGAAGACCTCGAAAACCTTTGAGGTGGCCCGCACCTGGCGTTTCAAGAAGGGCAGCGGCATGCCGATCTCCATCCCGGTTATCGAGATGGTAGAGATCGGCGCCGGCGGCGGATCGATCGCCACCGTCGACAGTATGCGTCAGATCCGTGTCGGGCCGCACAGTGCCGGTTCCGAACCGGGGCCGGCCTGCTATGGCCGTGGCGGGGAAAGCCCGACGGTAACTGACGCCGACCTGATCCTCGGCCGCCTCGATGCCGACGAGTTTGCAGGCGGGGCGATGAAGCTTAATGCGCCCGCCTCCGATCGGGCGATGCATGCCGACATCGCGTCGAAACTCGACACCGACATTGCCACTGCGGCCTACGGCCTCAGCGAGGTCGTGGACGAGAACATGAGCAACGCCGCCCGCATGCATGCAGTCGAAAATGGCAAGGAGCTTTCAGAGTTCACCATGATCGCCTTCGGTGGCGCCGCGCCCATCCACGCCGCCCGCCTTTGCGAGAAGCTCGGCATGGCGAATCTACTGATCCCGCCGGGAGCCGGCGTCGGCTCGGCCATCGGGTTCCTGCGCGCGCCCTTCGGCTTCGAGTCGGTTCGCAGCGCCTATAGCCGCCTCAGCCGTTTCGACGCAGATGCGATCAACCGGACGATTTCGGAACTCGTCGCGGAAGCGACGTCCTTCGTGCGCTCCGGCGCACCGGATGCCGATCCTAATCTCGAGTGTACCGCATACATGCGCTATGTCGGCCAGGGCTGGGAAGTTCCCATCACGATCGATGTGCGTGACTATGCCGATGTCGATGGTGCCCTATTCCGCGCTCTCTTCGACGCGCAGTACGAGCATTTCTTCGGCCGAGTGATTGACGGCCTCGATGTCGAGATCGTCAGTTGGTCGCTGAGAGCGACATCGAAAGTCACGCCGCCGGCCAGGATCAGCACGGTCGGAAAGGCTGGCGACGCTACGGTGCGCGGCACCCGCGAGATTTTCGACGTCCAGGAAGGCCGCTTCCAGCAGGCCTCGGTCGTCTCCCGCCACGACATGAAGCCGGGCGACTGGGTCGCAGGTCCGGCGGTCATCACCGAACGCGAAACCTCGACCATCATCACGGCGAGCCGCGAGGTCGTCATGCAGGCCGATGGCTGCCTGCTCGTGCGCGCCAAGCAAGCCGCCTGACCGGAGGACAATCCATGAAAACCAATGCACTTTCCGACGTCCACATGCAGATCATGTGGAACCGGCTGATCTCCGTGGTCGAGGAGCAGGCCGTAACGCTGATCCGAACCGCCTTCAGCACCAGCGTACGAGAATCCGGCGACCTGTCCGCCGGCGTGTTCAACCGTGGCGGTAAGATGATCGCCCAGGCGGTGACCGGCACGCCCGGCCACGTCAACGCCATGGCGGAAGCCGTCGGCCATTTCATCCGCGACATCGGTCCGGAGAACATCTTCGAAGGTGACGTCTACATTACCAATGATCCCTGGAAGGGCACCGGCCACCTGCACGACTTTACCGTCGTCTCGCCGAGCTTTCGCAACGGTTCTTTGGTCGGCTACTTCGCCTGCACCGCGCATGTGGTGGATGTTGGCGGCCGTGGCTTCGGCCCGGATGCAAACGAGGTTTACGAGGAAGGCATCTTCGTCCCGATCATGAAATTTGCGGAGCGTGGCAAGGTCAACAAGGATCTCGTGAACATTCTCCGCAACAACGTGCGCGAAAGCCATCAGGTGGTCGGCGACGTCTACTCGCTCGCGGCCTGCAACGAGATCGGCCATCGCCGCCTGATGGACATGATGGACGAGTTCGATCTTGCGGATCTGGAAACGCTGGCCGACTTCATCTTCAATCGCAGCTACGATGCGACGCTGGAGCGGATCGCGGCCCTGCCGAAGGGCTCCTATTCCAATGTAATGCGCGTCGATGGCTATGGCTCGCCGATCGATATCGCCGTTCGCCTTGATGTGGCCGACGACCATATCCTAGCCGATTTCGACGGCACGTCGCCGCCGAGCCCGAAGGGTATCAACTGCCCGTTCATCTATTCCGCAGCCTATGCCTGCTATGGTCTGAAGTGCTCGATCGCGCCAGAGATTCCGAACAATCACGCATCCCTGCTGCCGTTCCGCGTCATAGCGCCGGAGAACTGCATCCTCAACGCGCAGCATCCGGCGCCTGTATCTGTGCGTCACGTCCTCGGCCATCTCGTTCCCGATGCCGTCCTCGGCGCCGTGCACAAGATACTGCCGGGCCGCGTGCCGGCGGAAGGGGCGGGCGCGCTCTGGAACCTGCATGTCAGCGTACGCCCGCTGCAGGGCGAGAAGGCCCCGGCCGACGGCGGTCAGCGCGCCGAAGTGCTGCTGTTCAACAGCGGCGGCGCCGGTGCGCGTTCGACGCTTGACGGCCTGAGCGCGACGGCATTCCCGAGCGGCGTGCACTCAATGTCGATCGAGGCGACGGAGCATGTCGGCCCGGTCATCTTCTGGCGCAAGGAACTGCGCGACGGATCGGGCGGCGCCGGCCAGTTCCGCGGCGGCCTTGGCCAGGTCGTGGAAATCTCGCCGACCGAAGGTCACGAGATTCATTTCAACGCCATGTTCGACCGCGTCGAGCATCCGGCGCGCGGCCGTGAGGGCGGCGAGAACGGTGCCCCCGGAGCCGTGCTGCTCGATGACGGCACACGCCTTACGTCGAAGGGACGGCAGCATGTGCCGGCGGGGCGCCGGCTCATCCTCGAGCTTCCCGGCGGTGGCGGCTATGGTCCGGCCGATAAGCGCGATCCGGCTGCCGCCAAGCGTGACAGTGCTTTCGATTACGTCGTCGCCAGATAGTCCTCCCGGGGACCGGGCGAGGCGAAAGCGTCGTCCGGTCCCAAATGCCAGATCAATTCAAGGAAGCCGGAGATGAAGTTCGAAAACAAGCGCGCTGGGGGCATCAAGTCGTCCCCCAGCATGGCGATCGCCATGGCCGCCAAGAAACTGGCTGCCGAAGGCCGCGACATCATCGATCTGTCGCTCGGCGAGCCGGATTTCGAGCCGCCAGCCCACGTCGCCGACGCAGCCTGCGAAGCCATTCGCAA
Source organism: Ensifer sp. 22521 (assembly GCF_052044795.1). Classification (NCBI taxonomy): domain Bacteria; kingdom Pseudomonadati; phylum Pseudomonadota; class Alphaproteobacteria; order Hyphomicrobiales; family Rhizobiaceae; genus Ensifer; species Ensifer sp. 22521. The sequence goes on along the minus strand of NZ_JBQENM010000050.1, from coordinate 10,421 downwards.
GGGCAGGGTGCGCTATGGCGTGCCGGCGGGTATGGAAAGCCTGCGCGCGGCAATCGTCAGCAAGTTCAAAACGGAAAACAGGCTGGATTATGCCATCGACGAGGTGATGGTCGCAAATGGCGCAAAGCAGATCCTGTTTGACGCGTTCCTCGCGACGCTGGAAACCGGTGACGAGGTCATCATCCCCACGCCCTGCTGGGTATCCTACGGCGATATCGTGTCCCTCCATGGCGGCGAGCCGGTCTATGTCAATTGCGGGCGTGACGCCGGCTTCAAGATCACCGCCGAGAGGCTGGAGGCGTCGATCACGCCGAAGACGCGCTGGCTGATGCTGAATTCGCCGTCCAATCCGACGGGCGCAATCTATTCCGCCGATGAATATCGCGCGCTTGCGGAGGTGCTCGCCCTCCATCCGCAGATCCTGGTGCTCTCGGACGAGATCTACGAGCACATTTTGTTGAAGGACGTACCCTTCGCATCCTTTGTGTCGGCCTGCCCCGAACTGCGTGACAGGACGCTGATCGTCAACGGTGTCTCAAAGGCCTATGCGATGACCGGCTGGCGTGTGGGCTATGCCGCCGGTCCGAAAACCCTGATTGCCGCGCTCAACAAGATGCAGTCGCAGAGCGTGACATCCGTCTCGACGGTGGCGCAGGTGGCGGCTCTCGCCGCGCTGACAGGTGACCAGGCTTTCGTCGCGAAAGCGGCGGAAACCTTCGCCGGCAGGGCGAAGATCGTTTCGCAGCGTCTTGCGCAGATCGACAAGCTCGATTTCACCCCGCCGGATGGCGCCTTCTATGCCTTCATCGGCGTTACAAAGCTGCTCGGCCGGACGGCGGCGGAAGGAGCGGTGATCGCCGACGACATGGCCTTTGCCTCCCATCTGCTTCAACAGTTCGGCCTGTCGAGCGTACCCGGCGCCGCGTTCGGCGCGGCCGGTTTCATCCGCCTGTCAATTGCGGCATCCGACCGCGAGCTGGAGGGTGCCTGCGACCGCCTTGCCGCGATGGTGCGGTCGCTCGCGGCCTGAGGAAGCGTCCCCCAGCCAACCAGATCAACCAGGGACATCGGCATTCCCCGATGCTTCCTTCAAAGGAGGGTCACACCCATGAAAACTGAAGAATTGAAACATGCGCTTGGCGCCGGTCTGCTTTCATTCCCGGTGACGCATTTCGATGCGGAGGGCAATTTCAACGCCAAAAGCTATGCCGAACACGTCAACTGGCTTTCCGGCTTCGAGGCGGCCACGCTTTTTGCCGCTGGTGGTACGGGGGAGTTCTTTTCGCTGGCGCCGGAGGAAATTCCGCAGATCGTCCGCGTCGCCAAGGAAGCCGCCGGCAAGACGCCGATCGTCTCGGGTTGCGGCTACGGCACCAATATCGCCGTCTCGATCGCCAAGTCCGTCGAAAAGGCCGGCGCAGACGGCATCCTGCTCCTGCCGCACTACCTCATCGATGCGCCGCAGGAAGGGCTCTACCGGCATATCAAGGCCGTGTGCCGGGCCACGGGTATAGGCGTGATGGTCTATAATCGCGACAATTCCGTTCTGCAGGCCGATACGCTGGCGCGCCTTTGCGACGATTGCCCGAACCTCGTCGGCTTCAAGGATGGCACCGGCGACATCGGCCTCGTGCGGCAGATCACCGCCAAGTTGGGGGACCGCTTGACCTATCTTGGCGGCATGCCGACGGCCGAACTCTTCGCTGAGGCCTATCTTGGTGCAGGCTTTACCACCTATTCTTCGGCCGTCTTCAACTTCGTGCCCGGCCTCGCCATGGATTTTTACAAGGCGTTGCGCGCGGGCGAACGCGCCAGGTGCGAGAAAATCCTGATCGATTTCTTCTATCCGTTCATGGCGATCCGTAACCGTGCGAAGGGCTATGCCGTCTCGGCCATCAAGGCCGGGGTGCGGCTCCAGGGCTTCGATGCTGGTCCGGTTCGCTCGCCACTCCATGACCTGACACCAGAGGAAATGGCTATGATGGAAACCCTTATCGGAAAACATAAGCGTCAGTGAGAAAAGTGGGCCGCTTTCGCGCGGAGGCGGCCCTCGTCGCAGAATGAAGAAGGGGAAAGCCCATGACCATCCACCAGAACCTGATTGCCGGCGAATGGGTCGGCGGTGACGGGGTTGCCAACATCAACCCTTCGAACACCAATGACGTGGTGGGCGAGTATGCGCGCGCCTCTGCCGAGGATGCGAGAGCGGCGATCGCCGCTGCAAGGGAAGCGTTTCCGGCCTGGTCGCGCTCCGGCATCCTCGAACGCCACGCGATCCTGCGGAAGGCGGCCGACGAGATCCTCGCCCGCAAGGACGAGCTCGGAAGGCTGCTGTCGCGCGAGGAAGGCAAGACGCTCGCCGAGGGCATCGGCGAGACGGTGCGAGCCGGCCAGATCTTTGACTTCTTCGCCGGCGAGTGCCTGCGACTGGCGGGCGAAGTTCTTCCGTCGGCGCGACCGAACATCGGCGTCGAGATCACTCGCGAGCCGGTCGGCGTCGTCGGCATCATCACGCCCTGGAATTTCCCGATCGCCATCCCCGCCTGGAAGATCGCGCCGGCGCTCTGCTATGGCAACACCGTCGTCTTCAAGCCGGCCGAGCTGGTGCCCGGCAGCTCCTGGGCCATCGTCGACATCCTCCATCGCGCCGGCCTGCCGAAGGGTGTGTTGAACCTCGTCATGGGCAAGGGCTCGGTCGTCGGTCAGACGATGCTCGACAGCCCGGATATCCACGCCATCACCTTCACCGGCTCGACCGGCACGGGAAAACGCGTGGCAATGGCCTCCGTCGAGCACAATCGCAAGTACCAGCTGGAGATGGGCGGCAAGAACCCCTTCGTCGTGCTCGACGATGCCGATTTGTCGGTGGCGGTCGAGGCGGCGGTCAACTCCGCCTTCTTCTCCACCGGCCAGCGCTGCACGGCGTCGTCGCGCATCATCGTCACCGAGGGCATCCACGATCGCTTCGTGGAGGCGATGGGCGAACGGATGAAGGGGCTCACGATCGACGACGCGCTGAAGGCCGGCACCCATATCGGCCCGGTGGTCGATCATAGCCAGCTCAACCAGGACACCGACTACATCGCCATCGGCAAACAGGAGGGCGCCAAACTCGCCTTCGGCGGCGACCTCCTGAAGCGCGACACGCCCGGCTTCTACCTGCAGCCAGCGCTGTTCACCGAGGCGACCAATCAGATGCGGATTTCGCGGGAAGAAATCTTCGGGCCGGTCGCTTCGGTGATCCGCGTCCGGGATTACGACGAGGCGCTCACTGTGGCCAACGACACGCCGTTCGGCCTGTCGTCCGGCATCGCCACCACCAGCCTGAAACATGCGACCCATTTCAAGCGCAATGCCGAGGCCGGCATGGTCATGGTCAACCTGCCGACCGCCGGCGTCGATTTCCACGTGCCGTTCGGCGGCCGCAAGGGCTCGTCCCACGGTTCGCGCGAGCAGGGCCGCTACGCCGCCGAATTCTACACAACCGTCAAGACGGCCTACACGCTGGCTTAAGTGACTGGTTGTTGCTGTCCGGGTTCGTTGATTGAAGAAATGCTGTCATGAACCAAATTCGGCGTCTTGCGTGAACGCTGGACGTGGGCGCGTTCTCGTTATGTGCTTCCAAAATCGCATAATGTATCGGGCCTTTATCAACCAAAGACAGCAAGAAGCTTGATGCTCAAGGGCTACCGTGCGATTCTTCGGGCATGATCCGAAGGAGATGAGAATGTCGGAATCGATGCTTGCAGCGCTTACCAACATTCGGACCGCGGAAGATATGATCGTAGGCCGTCAACTGCGCAGAAGTCCGGATGGTGGCATCATCGTCAAATCAGCAGTCGCTGTCTTTGGTTGATAAGGGCCATGTATCGACTGGTACTTGACCGGCTTAGCCGCTCTCGTTGGCATCCAGACGCCGCTAATGGCCGCCACCCCGATGTAGCTGCGAAACGTTGGCAATGGCCCAAGACCCGAGATCGGACTCGGATCGAGGGCCCGTCGCTCGCAGCGGCAAAATTCTGACGTGTTAGAGCTTGAAACCGGCGACGGTCCAGCCGTAGATGGCGCCGTCTGTGAAGTCGAACGCTCAGATGGAGGGCCCTGGATTCTACCCGTTTCGGATCTTTCTTTCTTCGCTCAAAGGCTTCAATTCCCGATGAGGGGCTTTAGTCGCCTACCCACGACGCATGCCGCTCAATGGATTTAAACTTCTGACGTCGCTCGCTGTGAACGCGATCAAAATCGCGACGAAGCTCTTGGGAGGCTGCTGTCCCATTGATGGGATCGTATGCTGGCCCAACTTCATCCCCAACGCCTGTGCAAGTCCGATGTCACGCTCACGGCGATCGGTCGGTCAGTGCGCGAAGGCTGGTGCGGGTGCCAGGATTTCGATGAAACATGGATTGCCAGCCTCACAGCGCCTGCCGGTCTTCAACGATCGCCGCGCTCCCTCTGGTTCGCCCAACTAAGCGCATGGTGACCGGGGGATTCGACGTGGCAGCGGTTTGCATTTGAGAAGCCAGCCCGAGTTCAAAGCCCGATAACAACTGCGAAAGCTTCGCGCTTTCTTGTGCGAGGCCAGCCCCGGCAGCATTCATTTCCTCGACCATCGCCGCGTTCTGCTGAGTTGCCTGGTCCATGTGATTGACCGCCGAACTCACCTGCGACAGACCAGCCGACTGTTCCTGCGCGGCGGAAGCGATCGCGTCCATATGTGAAGCAACCGAGCCGACCAATTGCATAATTGCGCCAAGCCCATCACCAGTGTCACCCACCAGTCTCACACCATCGCTGACTGCCGCAGCGGAGTTGGCGATCAGTGTCTTGATTTCCTGTGAGCTCGCCTTGCAGGGATCAACTCACATTTGGACGGGAGAGAACGGCAGATAAGCAGCAAGGCTGATTGCTGATAGTGCGACGGTTATCGCAGCGGGTTGCTTCTTAACAGTTGAGCTGGCAAGGACCCCGGCCAGCACGATCAGAAATCCAAACCATGGTGTGTTGCCTGCGAAGGCCAGCCCGAAGGCCGACAAGCTGATCGCGGTTGCGGCGGTCGTAAGCGGCGCGGCAGCCAGCGAAGCGCTCGACGCTAAGCTAAAAATGCACGTGAAGCGGTTCCAGCTGAGGCTGATTGCAAGAACCAGTAATGCCGGCGAAATCACTTCCAGTTCCATCAGTGAAACCCTACCGCCTGGACCGGAACCTGGGTGACGTTGCCGACGTCTACGGCCTCATTTCCACAGGCTGCCAAAGCCCCACCCACTGCGATCAGAACGGGACTGTCGTAGCCGATCTTCTCCATGCCGCTCGCAAGGTTCGCGAGATTGCCATGCCAGTTGCGCTGAGTAGCGCGACTGACGTCGCTGACCACGATTACTCTGGTCGAAGGCTGCAGGCCCTCGCTGATCAGCCGCTCGGAAATGAGCGGTGCTGTCCTGCCGCCCATGTAGAACACGGTTGTCGTACGGGGGTCGGCGACGGTCGCCCAGTCGATGTCGGCCGGTAATCCGCCATGACGGGAATGGCCGGTGATGAAGCGTACCGATTGGGCATGGTCGCGGTGGGTGAGCGATATGCCGAGGCACGCGGCCATGGCGCTTGCAGCCGTGATCCCGGGGATAACGTCGACGGGAATGTTCTCTCGATTGAGATGGGCGATCTCTTCGCCGGCGCGCCCGAAGATCATCGGGTCGCCGGACTTGAGACGGACGACGCGCTTGCCAGCCTTGGCGAAGGCCAACATCGTTGCGTTGATGTCTTCCTGCTTGCAGCTTTCGCGGCCGCCCCGTTTCCCGACCAGCATGCGTTTCGCCTCGCGGCGCGCAAGCTCAAGCACCTCGCCGGAAACAAGATCATCAAACAGGATCACGTCGGCCGCCTGGAGCGCACGCACGGCTTTTAGCGTCAGCAACTCGGCGTCGCCTGGACCAGCGCCGACAAGTGTGACCCGGCCTGTACTGCCCGCATTGCTGCGGATTCGATCTGCATCTGCGATGAGGCCACGCATTGTATCCGCATCCGGCTCGCCAGTCCCGAAGGCACGATCAACGAAACGTTCCCAGAAGTTCCGGCGTTGAACCGACGCGAGGGTGTCCGTCACATAGGCGCGGACGGTCTGCGCCAGCTCAGCCCAGGACTTGAGGGACTGCGGCAGGAGCGTTTCAATCCGCCGGCGGATCGCCTGGCCGAGGATTGGAGCGGCGCCATCGGTCGAGATGCCAATCACCACGGGCGAACGGTTGACAATCGAGCCGAACTTGAACTGGCAGAATGCCGGCTTGTCGATGACGTTGACAGGAATTCCGGCGGCTGACGCGCGATCGTGAAAGCCGCGCGCTTCCTCTTCAGTCTCGCAGTCGCCGACAGCCAAAGCAAAGCTCTTGAAGTATGCCGTCTGCCAGGGTGCATCGTGGTAGACAAATTGATCAAGCTTTTCCTGGAAGACGTCGGAAAGCTCGCTGGTTGGGCAGAAGACATGGACCTCTGCGCCGGCTGCCGCCAGGAGTTCAGCTTTCCACGCTGCTCCATCGCTGCCGCCGGCGACCAGCACGGATTTTCCCTTGAGATCAAAGAACACCGGTAGCGACGCGAGCGTAGCGATACGCTCCTGTCGATCACTCTGCAGCTTGACGGAGGCAACCATCGATAATCCCTTTGATTTCGACGCGGCAGGAGCCGCAATTGGTTCCGGCATTGAGTTGCTTGCCGACCGCTTCGACCGTATGACAGCCTCCCGCGACGGCGCCCACGATCTGATTGATCCCAACAGAGAAGCAGGAGCAAACGGTTGCACCGGGGTCCATCTGATTGGCGCCCGGCCGACCGGCAAGAACCGCGACACGCGCCCGCATCGTCTCAAGTCGCAGACCGAGTTGCTTTACGGCCCAGTCGCGCGACACGCCGACAGGTTCCGGTGCGGCATAAAAGGCGAGCAGCAACTGTTCTCCGTCAAAGAAGCCGTGGCGTTGCTGTTGCGTCGGGTTGTCTGCATAGGCGAGATGCTCGCCGCGACCCCACAGACCAAAGTTGTCGCGGCACCACGTTTCGATATCGTCGAGCGGCTTGTCGAAGCCAAATTCCACGCGCCAGCCGGCTTCCGCCTTGGCAATTGCCCAATAGGGCGCATCCAGGCGCTCGGGGCGCGAGGCGACAACCGCAAAACCGTAGTATGTGATGTCGGCGCGGCTGACCCGGACCCCGACATTTTTCAGCGCAGGCTGCCCGGAAACGGGATCCGTGCGTGGCGCGAGCAAAGCATCCACGCGCGCGTTAGCCGCATATTCGTCATTCCAATGCATCGGCACGAAAAGGCTGCCGCGCGGTTGCCGCTCCGTGACCAGCGCGCGGAGCACGACGGAACCGAAGACGTTCTCCAGCTTCACCAATCCAGCCTTGTGGATCAGGAGTTCGGCGGCATCGGCCGGGTTGATTTCGACGAATGGTTCGGCGAGATGCGAGGAGAGCCTCGCTGCCTTACCGGTGCGGGTCATGGTGTGCCACTGATCGCGGATGCGCCCGGTATTGAGAACGAAGGGCATGTCCTTGCTGGTACGCTCTTCGCGCTCGGACCTTACGGCAATGAATCTCGCCTTGCGGTCGGGCGTGTAGAACTGACCACCGGCGAAGAAGCGCGTGGAGCCCTCGGGCGTGCCCTCGCGATGGGGCCATTGGAATGGTGTCATAGCCTCGAAGGCATCGGGTGAGATCTGGGCTTTCCCGCCGATATCAAAGTCGCGGGAACCGTTATTTTCGAACCCTGAAAGAGCAGCGTGCTCGACAAAAATTTCAGCCGGCCTCTCATAGTCGAAACCCTTAAAGCCCATCCGCTTGGCAACCTCAGCCAAATGCCACCAGTCCGGTCTTGTTTCGGCCGGCAGGTCGAGGAAATTGCGCTGGCGGGATATTCGCCGCTCGGAGTTGGTGACGGTTCCGTCCTTCTCGCCCCAGCCGGCTGCAGGCAGCAACACGTGGGCGAGGGCGGCAGTATCAGTGTTCTTTTGGATATCGGAAACAACCACGAAGGGGCAGTTGCGGATGGCTTCTCGCACCCGGTCGGCATCCGGCATTGAGACAACCGGATTGGTGGCCATGATCCAGAGAGCCTTGATGCGCCCATCGGCAACGGCCTCGAACATCTCGACAGCCTTGAGACCGGGTCTCGCTGCGATCGTCGGCGATTTCCAAAAGCGCTGCACGCGATCGCGCGCGGCCTCGTCTTCTATATTCATATGGGCTGCGAGCATGTTGGCGAGACCGCCCACCTCGCGGCCACCCATCGCATTGGGCTGACCGGTCAGCGAGAAGGGGCCCATTCCGGGTCGGCCGATGCGCCCGGTTGCCAGATGACAGTTGATGATCGCATTGACCTTGTCGCTGCCGATCGAAGACTGGTTGACGCCCTGGCTGTAGCAGGTGACGATCTTATCCGTCGTTTCAAACAGGCGGTAAAATGCCAGCAGTTCGGCGATCGGTAGGCCTGTTTCCCCCGAGATATCCGAGAGGCTCCTGGTTTGCGCAGCCTCAAGCGCCTCCTGGAAGCCAATCGTGTGGGCCGATACATAGTCTTGATCGAACGCCGACGATCCGGCGAGATGGGCAAGCAACCCGTTGAAGAGGGCAACGTCGCCGTCGCTCTTGATCATCAGGTGCATGTCCGCGAGATCGGCACTGACGGAGCGGCGAGGATCGATGGTGACGATCTTCAGGTCCGGTCGGCTTTGTCTTGCCGCCTGAATGCGCTGGTTGAGGACGGGATGGCACCAGGCGAGGTTCGAACCAACAAGGACGATCAGATCAGCGAGTTCAAGATCCTCGTAGCAGCCGGGGACGGTGTCCGAGCCAAAAGCTCGACGATGGCCGGCGACGGAGGAGGCCATGCAGAGCCGGGAATTGGTGTCGATGTTGCCCGAGCCGATGAAGCCCTTCATCAGCTTGTTGGCGACATAATAGTCCTCGGTCAGGCATTGGCCCGAGACATAGAAGGCGACTGCGTCCGGCCCGTGTTCGGCGATGGCTTCACCGAACTTCGAGGCCACAAGATCAAGGGCCTCATCCCACCTTACGCTCTTTCCATGGATCTCCGGGTGGAGCGCCCTTCCATCCGTGGAAAGCGTCTCGGCCAGCGCCGAGCCCTTGGAGCAGAGCCGGCCGAAATTGGCGGGATGATCTGGGTCGCCCTTGACGCTAACCGCGCCGGTGTCGTCGGTTCTGGCAATCACGCCGCAGCCGACGCCGCAATAAGGACAGGTGGTCTTGACCTCCCGCTCCATCACTATTGCGCCGCCATCATGAGGCTTTCGAGTGCGATGAAGAGGGCACCACCATCGTTGCGAAGCTCGATCGTCTTCACCGCCCCCTCGTCCGCGCCGAGTGCCTTGCCGGTTTCGAGCGAGATCACCCAATTGTGCAAGGGGCAGGTTACGGCCGTGCCGTGGACGATGCCTTGCGACAGCGGCCCGCCCTTGTGCGGGCAATGGTCCTCGATGGCGAAGACCTCGTTTTCCGCGGTCCGGAATACGGCAATCTTGCCTTGAGGGGTTTTGACGCAGCGCGCGCCCCTCAGCGGAATGTCGGAGATGTTGCCGATCGGATGCCAGTTCATGTCCATCACCTCACTCCGCAGCTTGGGAAAAACCGACCGATGCCATCGGCCTGAATTCATGTTTGTCCTTGCCGGAGACGCGCTCCGACCAGGGATCGACCTGGGCAAATTTCTGGCTGAAGACGAAGCGGTCGAAATAAGTCTTGCGCTTGTCGGCATCGCCCATGATCTGGCGGCGGATCTCGTCGAGGCCGACGCGTTTGGCCCATTTGTAGATACGCTCGAGGTAGCGGGCCTGTTCGCGATACATCTGCGTCAGCGCCACGATATGCTCCAGCGCCTCGTCCTCGGTCTTCACCAACCCCAGAACTTCCGTGCCCTTGATGTCGAGGCCGGCTGCACCGGCGAAATGGATCTCGAAACCACTGTCGACGCAGATGACGCCGATATCCTTGCAGGTGGCTTCGGCACAATTTCGCGGACAGCCGGAGACCGCCATCTTCAGCTTGGCCGGCGTCCACGAGCCCCACATGAACTTTTCGATGCGGATGCCGAGCCCCGTCGAATCCTGGGTACCGAAGCGGCACCAGTCGGAGCCGACGCAGGTCTTCACCGTGCGCAGCCCCTTGGCATAGGCCTGGCCGGAGACGAAGCCGGCCTTGCCGAGATCCGCCCAGACCGCCGGCAGGTCTTCCTTCTCGATGCCGAGCAGGTCGATGCGCTGGCCTCCCGTCACCTTGACCAGGGGGATATCGAACTTGTCGACCACGTCGGCGATCGCCCGCAATTCCCCGGAATTGGTGACGCCGCCCCACATGCGCGGCACCACCGAATAGGTGCCGTCCTTCTGGATATTGGCGTGGACGCGCTCGTTGATGAA
>NZ_JBQENM010000049.1:0-22242 GCF_052044795.1 Ensifer sp. 22521 | reverse complement strand
CACAAAATACCACTTTATGGAATTCACTGCGACGATGCGAATGACACTCCACACCGACTATGCCCTGCGCATGCTGATCTTCGCCGCGACGCGACGGAACGGCACATGCACGGTCAATGACGTGGCGCAAGCCTATGGGCTTTCACGCAACCACCTCCTTAAGGTGGCGCAGACTTTGCGCGACCTCGGAATCGTCGAAACGACGCGCGGGCGTGCGGGCGGCATCCGGCTCGCGAGGGCATCGGAGGAGATCGCTGTTGGCGCGCTGGTGCGAGCGACCGAGGAGGAGTTCGCGCTGGCCGAATGCATGCAAGCAGGAGGGCACAGCTGCGTGATTTCGCCAGCCTGTCAGCTCAAGGGCATGCTGCACGAGGCGCTAGGCGCGTTCCTCGCCGTGCTCGACAAGTACACGCTAGCCGACATCGTGCAGAACCGGGCGGCGCTCGGCCCGCTGCTCGGTATCAATGCGAACGCTGCGTGAGACGAAGGGGGACTGGATGGTATCGGGATTGATGATTGCTGCGCTCCACATGCCGCATCCGCCGGAGTTCGCCATGCACCTGCTCGACCGGGCGCCGCGCATCGTCCATTGCGTTCGCCTTGCCATCGCCTTCGACGGCGGCAAGGGTTCCTTGCTCGTTGCGCCGACTGCGCGCGAGACGCTGTCATGATGGAAATCAACACCCAGCCGCTCGTTCTTTCCCGCGATGCAGCAGGCGAATTCCTGTTGCCGGCAGAGATGCTTGCGGCACGCTTCAACTGGCCGACGCAAACCTTGCGCGACCACATGCGCCGCGGCCTGGTCTCCTCCCGTGTGGAACGCGGGGTAGGAGAGGATGACGGCCGCTGGCGCCTTTCTGTGCGCTGCGGCAATAGGCGCTGGCAGGCAATCGTCGAGGCGGACGGCTCAGTCAGGACACAGCGCGTAGACGTTCTTTCCACAATCACACACACCGCGCAGCGGTAGAAACAGGCCACCAACGGCGATAGGCCGCTGACGTCCCGGAGGCAGCCTCTCTACGGTGGCCCGCCAACCAGCCTGGCTCTGCTTCGCCTATCCAGTGGAGCGCATTTAATGGGCGCCCGCCTCGTAGGTTACGCCCCTCCCACCCCTGAAACGGCTGCCTAGACAAAGATCATCACGGCCGCGTAGCCAATTGCAACCAGCACAAGCCCGACGACGAGCATCGGCATCAGGCTGCTGCCATTGAGATCTCTGCCGCTCACCTGCTCGCCAGAAAAAACCATAGGCTTGCGTACTTCGTCCGTGTCCATGGGCGCTCCCCGTTAATGTAGTATATCAAATACCACATTAACGCGAGGATGCTACGTGACAATGTACCGCTCTGCCACCGGGCGATAATCTTAGTGGCCAACGGCGAGCAGGAGCCATGTCGCGCCGATCAGCACATGTTTTCAAACGGGCGGATGAAACCGCCGTCGGCCTCCACGCCGCCTTCAACCTGCTGGTCGCAGCCGTGTTTCTGCCGCTGTCTCCCGTCGTCATCCGCTTGGTGGAGCGACTTGTCCCGGCACGCCGCGCCGCCGACGACCCGCTGGCGTCCCCGCGCCACCTCGACAGAAGGTCGCTCGAGACACCGGCAATCGCCAGCAATGGGACGTGTGTGGACGCCCCGGAAGATGCAAGCGGAATCTTACTTCGGTACAGGCATGTGGTCAGGCGCTGACGTGTGTCCGGCCTCATGTGGCGAGATCGAGACGCCGCCCCACATCTATGGTCGCGACGCAAATCTCAGTGCAGCTTGAACTCACCTGCAATACTGCGCCATTCGTTCGGTCGGATCAGGCGCTGATGGGTATAGCGAACGGAATGCAGCGGACCGTCGAGATTGGCTTGCCAGAAAACGAGGAATTTCTGCATTTCAGGAAAGTCGGGAGCAAGAGCCAGACTTAGGTCCGCAGAACGGATTCTAAATCGGGAATGCGGTAAAGGATATGCGCGGTGGTCAGTCCGTAGCCGTTTATTTGACGCTCGAAAGCCGATGAATATCGCATGCTTCATCTCCGTTACTCAATAAGCGCTAAGGCGGCGTAATTGTTCGCGGTTATCAACGGAATTCTCAGCGCAAAGCAGGGCTTTGTTGTTCCTTTACAGCACGTTAGCAGCCCCGCGATGCGAGTGCTAATTTTTTTGGTTTCACCCCTTGAATCCGAAAAGTCGTGAAACCAGATGATTTTGCGCAAGACGCTCATATGAGGTTTTGTACCCGTCCGGACTGGTCATCCGGTCCGGTGATGGGGGAACAACGTCACTACTGTTTGTCCATGGAGGAAAACATGTCTTTCCGACCGCTGCATGATCGTATTCTCGTCCGCCGGGTTGAATCGGAAGAGAAAACCAGGGGCGGGATCATCATTCCCGATACCGCAAAGGAGAAACCTCAGGAGGGTGAAGTCGTCGCCGTCGGCCCTGGCGAACGCAACGAAGCGGGCCAGGTCCAAGCGCTCGATGTCAAGGCAGGCGACCGCATCCTGTTCGGCAAGTGGTCAGGGACCGAGATCAAGATCGACGGGGAAGACCTGCTGATCATGAAAGAGAGCGAGGTCCTCGGTGTCCTCGAAGCCCAAGTCGAGCGCCAGCAGGCAGCCTGAGCCAACCACACCATAAATCCATCAGTCAAATAGCTGCCTATTGAGGAGTTAAGGAAATGGCTGCGAAAGAAGTCAAGTTTCACACCGATGCCCGTGAACGCATGCTGCGTGGGGTCGATGTCCTTGCCAATGCCGTCAAGGTGACGCTCGGCCCAAAGGGGCGCAATGTCGTTATCGACAAGTCCTTTGGCGCCCCTCGCATCACCAAGGACGGCGTCTCGGTCGCCAAGGAAATCGAACTGGAAGACAAGTTCGAGAATATGGGCGCGCAGATGCTGCGCGAAGTCGCCTCCAAAACCAACGATCTCGCCGGTGACGGAACGACCACGGCCACCGTGCTGGCGCAGGCGATCGTCAAGGAAGGGGCTAAGGCGGTTGCTTCCGGCATGAATCCCATGGATCTCAAGCGCGGCATTGATCTCGCGGTTGACGCGATCGTGAAGGAACTCAAGACCAACGCCCGCAAGATCTCCAACAACTCGGAGATCGCTCAAGTCGGCACGATCTCGGCCAACGGCGACGAGGAAATCGGCCGTTATCTCGCGGAGGCGATGCAAAAGGTAGGGAATGAAGGTGTCATCACCGTCGAGGAAGCCAAGACGGCGGAGACCGAACTCGAAGTCGTCGAAGGTATGCAGTTCGACCGCGGCTATCTCAGTCCGTATTTCGTGACGAATGCCGACAAGATGCGGACCGAATTCGACGATCCCTACATCCTCATTCACGAGAAGAAGCTTTCCAACCTTCAAGCCATGCTGCCGGTGCTCGAAGCGGTGGTGCAATCCAGCAAGCCGCTGCTGATCATTGCTGAAGATGTCGAAGGCGAAGCGCTCGCAACGCTGGTCGTCAACAAGTTGCGCGGCGGCCTGAAGATCGCAGCTGTCAAGGCTCCGGGCTTCGGCGATCGCCGCAAGGCCATGCTTGAAGATATCGCCGTTCTCACCGGCGGCACGATTGTGTCTGACGACGTCGGTATCAAGCTCGAGAATGTCACCCTCGACATGCTCGGCCGGGCGAAGAAAGTCACGATCGAGAAGGAGAACACAACGATCATCGACGGCGTTGGCGCCAAAGCTGATATTGACGGCCGTGTCTCGCAGATCCGCGCCCAGATCGAAGAAACCACGTCCGACTACGATCGCGAGAAGCTGCAGGAGCGCCTGGCCAAACTCGCCGGCGGTGTTGCCGTCATTCGTGTCGGCGGCTCGACCGAGGTAGAGGTGAAGGAAAAGAAAGACCGCGTCGACGATGCGCTGCATGCCACCCGAGCGGCAGTGGAAGAAGGTATTCTGCCTGGTGGCGGTGTCGCGCTGCTACGGGCGGTCAAGGCGCTCGACGATCTCCCTTCGGCCAATCAAGACCAAAAGGTTGGGATCGAGATCGTGAGGCGTGCGGTCGAGGCACCGGTTCGACAAATCGCTGAGAATGCTGGCGCCGAAGGCTCAATCATCGTCGGCAAGCTGCGCGAGAAAACGGACTTCCCCTACGGGTGGAACGCTCAGACCGGTGAATATGGCGACCTGTATATACAAGGTGTGATCGACCCGGCCAAGGTGGTGCGCACCGCGCTCCAGGATGCTGCCTCCGTCGCGGGCCTCCTGGTTACGACCGAGGCGATGATCGCTGAGAAGCCTAAGAAGGACGCCGCGCCAGCACTACCGGCCGGCGCAGGAATGGACTTCTAGAGCGATGGTTCAGGCCCGTTCTCCCGAGAGCGGGCCTGACGAAATCCAACCGACCGGCCCCACCGACTGGGCACCGCTGGATGACTGGCTGCTCAGGTTGGGAGTGGTGACGGAGCTATTCAGTGAGGTAGAAATGCAAACGAAGATGTTTGACCGGCCAGTTTACCTGCGTGAAAGGAAGGATCTGGTCCTCGAAATCACAAACCTGCACGATGCGATCGATTTCCTTGAGGAATGGTCTAAAGGAAATCGCGACATCATTCATGACGCGACCCTGAAGACGTGCTACCTGGCCCATGACGGTCACAAGCCCGTTCAGGTGGCGCGAGACGCCCTCCGCGCCTTCGCGAAGAAGAAGGGCATACTCGTGAAAGCTCCCGCGGTTCTGCCGTGGATGATCAAAGCGAAGTCCGGTGGCGGTCGAATCTCGCCGTGAACTGACCTTCCCGTGAGAGGCTGCGCTTGCGGCCTCTCCGCCTACCTCGTTCCCGACGATACATTATGCGATCCTTGCACAGAAGGTACATTCTGAAGTGCGACAGCTGCTCGACGTGCCGTCGCCACCATCCGTGAGATGCGGGAGCAGGTCGGTATCGTGCCGATCCGGACAGCAGCAGATCCTGTGATGGATCTGCAGACCACCGCGGGCGGCATCGAAAAACGAGACCGCGATACGACGAGGGCCGCGCTGCTCCACGCGGCCGGTATCCGGGCACTACGGATCATCCAGGCATAGGGCCTTCTCGATCCCAATTCACAATGGGATGTGGTCATTACCACCCTCGACCATAGCCCGATTTGGCGACGGTCTTGCCTTACCTTCCTTAACCGTTGGCTGGATTGACGTATTTGTGAGCGCCTCCGTTAAACTCGACCAAGTCGTTACGTGCGAATTCAACGATCCGCTATTGAAATATTGCGTCACAGCATTAATTGTGCATTGCAGCAATCAAGTCCGATAGCTGCCTAAGGCCGCTATGATAGCCATCCTGGCCGTTACGGCCTGGAGGTCTGTCATGCGCTCGCTGTCCAACACCCTCGCCCTTCTCAAACAATTCCGCACAAATCCGGTCGCGCCTCGCCGCGAAAGCCACCTGGCTCCATTCGAGGCCTTTGGATCGAACCCAGGCCAGCTCGAGGCAAGGGTTCATGTCCCATCCAAAATATCTCCGCGGCCGGCGCTTGTCGTGGTGCTCCATGGCTGTACTCAGACGGCGGCGACATACGATACTGGCTCGGGATGGAGCAAACTGGCCGACGAGAACGGCTTTGTCGTCTTGTTTCCTCAGCAGATCCGCACCAACAATGCCAATCTCTGCTTCAATTGGTTCCAGTCGAACGACATAGCGCGCGATCGAGGGGAAGCGCTTTCGATCCGCCAGATGATCGAGGCCGCTGAAGCACGCTATGGCATCGATGCCAGCCGGGTCTATATCACCGGCCTGTCGGCAGGCGGCGCTA
Source organism: Ensifer sp. 22521 (assembly GCF_052044795.1). NCBI lineage: Bacteria > Pseudomonadati > Pseudomonadota > Alphaproteobacteria > Hyphomicrobiales > Rhizobiaceae > Ensifer > Ensifer sp. 22521. The sequence continues at coordinate 16,483 of NZ_JBQENM010000049.1, read as the reverse complement.
TGGCGAATGTGATGCTGGCGACCTATCCTGAAGTCTTTGCCGGCGGCGCAATCATAGCGGGCGTTCCCTATGGGACAGCGCACACGATACCACAGGCGTTCGACCGGATGCGGGCGCAAGGCATTCCCGACGGACAATCGCTTCAAAAGCTGCTTCGATCTGCTTCCAAGTCAAAGGGGCCATGGCCTTCAATATCGGTCTGGCAGGGAACCCAGGACGCAATCGTCAACTCGGCCAATGCAGACGCGATTGTCGAGCAGTGGCGGGGCATCCACGATGCAAAAGCAACCCCTCGATCACATATACAGCGACGGCTTGAACGCCTGGTCTGGGTAGGTGCTGACGGGACGGAGCGCCTACAGCTCAATCGCGTCAAGGGCATGGGCCACGGCACGCCAATCGACGTCAAAAGCGGTTACGGGCGGGCAGGACCCTATATGCTCGACGTCGGCATTTCGTCGACTGAGGAAATTGCGCTGTCATTCGGAATTGCAGCGCCATCTTTTAGCCACCCCACCCCTGGGGCCGACATTGACGTCCCTGCCCCCAACTCGCGCGGCAAAGCGGATAGCCCGCGTCGAGCGGTACCGGCGGACGGCATTCGTCGGACGATCGAAGATGCGCTGCGTGCGGCGGGCCTAATGCGCTAGGCGGGCGGGCGACGAGACCAAGTTGTCGCCGCTTGCCCTCTATGACGCGCCTTTTTATCTCGGCTCTGACAAGCTGAAGGACAAGTTTGCGATCGTCAGCGGTGGCGATTCAGGAATAAGACGAGTTCTGTTTGCGCGCGAGGGAGCTGACATCGTCATCCTCCATCTCGACGAAGACAAAGACGCCGAGGAGACTGCAGATGCCGTCGCGCGTGAAGGCCGGCGCTGCCTCGTTATCAAAGGTGATGTCAAGGATTCGAGGTGGTTGCGCCAAGGCCGTTGAGAAGGCGGCGTCGGAATTTTGTAAGCTCCACGTGTGTCAACAACTCCGCGTTTCAGGTCCACTCCTATGCCATTGAAGACCTCGGCGATGAGCACCTCGACGAGACCTTCTACGGTTACTTCCATATGGCCTAGGCCGCCGCATTCGTCACTGCCTGCTCCTAGCGTCCCCACTTCGCTCAGATCGGCCACGCGTCGTGGCCAACTGCTGACCCACTCGAGTTGGGCGAGGCATTCCCCCACGTGCGTCAGCACGCTCTCTGGATGCCGGCCTCACAGGAACGATTAGCACAGCAAAGTGAACCAGCCCCCAACCCGTCAGGATCAACGAAAACGGATACGCCATCGTCCATCCGAAATTCCGGTGCCGCGCCACAAGTGCGAAGCCCAAGCTTACCTGCCGTGCTCAACCGCATCCTGTAATTGCCTGACGAGTTCTGCAGTCCGTGGATCGTTCGGTTGGAGACCGGCGAGCGCCTTCGCAAACTTAAGCGTCTCGGCATAGCGTCCGAGTTTGAGACCAAGTTGAATGGCAGTGCCGAGCAGATTGGCGTCAGTTGCACCACCTACGACAGCGGGAGCGAACAGAGCGAAAGCGTCATCCGTTCGGCCAACTGCATCGAGCGCTATCGCCGCCGTCGCCCGATATCGGGAATTACCTGGATCCAGGCGCACTGCCGCTTCCAACTCCTCAATCGCATTCGGCATCGCCTTTTGACGAACGAGCGACAACCCGTGTCCATAGCGAAGGTCGGCCCGGTCCGGATTTGCCGCGACCGCCTCGGCATAAGCATGCTCGGATTTCTCGTTGTCACCGACGGCGCGGTACAGTTCGGCAAGATTGATGCGCGGGCCTGAAAGCGTCGGATCGAGAGAAATTGCCCGGCGGAAGGCCTTTTCCGCCTCGACCCTGCGTCTCTGTTCGAACAGGAAGGTCCCATGGTTGTTCTGTGTCTCGGCGCTGTCCGCGTTGGCTTGGACATAGGCACGCAGGTCGTCGACGGCGGCATCGAATGCGCGCCGTTGATCGCCGAGGAGGTCCAGTGACGGAGTGGTGCCAAGAGCCTTGGCCGCTGCCACGCGGACCGCTCGGGTTTCGTCTCCAAGCAGGACACCGACCGCGTCCAGCCGCAGCTCGGGGGACAAGTTGGCAGCCGCCTCCGCTGCCCCCAGCCGAACGAGCGGATCCCGGTCTTCCGCTGCCGCCCTGACGTCCGCGGCCGTGGCGGCTCCGTCGAGCCTTGTCATTTCAGTAATCGCACTGCCCCTGACGATGCCAGGTTGTTCGCGGTCGGCCAAAAACCTGCGCAGATCGTCGGTTGCTGCACGATCGCCCTGCGCCGCTGCCGCGAAGGCGTGCGCAATCGTCGGGCGTTTCCGCCAGGCCTTGCCATACCACCTGTCCAGGTTCTCGGACGCCCAGGCGTTCGTTTTGCCCTCGTGGCACGACGTGCAGGCATTCGGCGTTCCGTACAGCGCGGAAAGGTCAGGGCGGGGGATGACGAAGGAATGGTCGCGCCGGGGATCCACCTTCATGTAGGTACGCTCCGGCATGTGACAGTTGACGCAAAGAGCGCCAGCCGAGCCTTGCGGGTGATGCGTGTGGGCCGGCGTGTCGAACGCCCCGCTCGGGTCGTTGCTTGTAAAGCGTTCGGGCGCAGTTTCGGCGTGGCACTGCGTGCATAGGGCGTTGCCGGCGGCTTTGACAGTACCCTCGTGAGGTCTGTGGCAGTCTATGCAGGTGACGCCTGCGTTTGCCATCTTGCTCTGCAGGAAGGAGCCGTATTCGAACACCTCGTCGCGAATTTGCCCGTCTGGGAAGTAAAGATCGCTGCGAAGCAACGCTGGAGAAAAATGGTCGAGAAAGGATCCCCCTGGTCGATAGTCACCGACAAGTCTGCTGCGTCGCGCATGACAGGCGAAGCAGGTGTTCGCGTCGACCTTCGAGAGGCCGGAATCTGTCGCCGCCGTTGCAGCATTTGCCGCCTTGGCTCTGGCCCATTTGAGATGCCTTGCACCGCCCCCATGGCAGGACTGGCAACCAATGCTCGTCGCCACGTACGAGGATTTATATTCGTTCGTCTGCGGATCGAAATTGGTGCGCGTATCGGTGGAATGACAGTCGATGCAGGTACGGTTCCAGCGATAAAACGGACCCGTCCAATGAAAGGTCGAGCCCGGTTTTGCCGCACCGCCTTCGCCCAGCCAGAACCACGCCTGCTTTTTCGTGTCCCAGGCGATGTCGAGAGCCTGCAGCCTGCCACCGCCGAGATTGACCAGATACTGCTGGAGAGGCTCATAGGCGAACGTGTATTTGACCTCGAAGTCCGCCGGCTGGCCATCCGGTCCTTCGGTGCGGACGAAGAAGCGACGGTCTCGGCGGAAGAAGTCCGCCGCAACGCCATCACGCTCGAACCGGGTGTTGTTGAAATCGGCGCGCACGGATTTATCATCGGCAAGGGCCATCGCCTTGGCGTGGTGCGATTTGGCGAATGCGGCGACCTGTTCGGTGTGGCAGGACGTACACGTCTTTTCGTCGACGAATCCATCATGGGGAGCGACCAACGGGTCAGCGGCAGGAGACGGAGACGTCTCAGCGGCGGCAATCGGTGCGGGGAACACAAGCGAGGCGCCAAACAACAAGGCTGCCCGAATAATTGCCGATGAGTGGATAAGCCCCGTCAATCGAAAGCTCCGTATCGTTCCGGAATAGGGGGCGCGCTGACCCGGCAGCGCGACCAAAGCATCTGGCATAAAAGCAACCAGAAAGGCCCAATCAGCCTAGCGTTCTCCACTGGGAACGGTTGCATTCGCACTGATCAGGCCAACCACCCAGCTTAGTAGCAAGGCGGGTACGGATAGTAGCCGCATTGCGGCGGGTAGTAATACGGATTGGCTGCTGCGGCGCCGACGGCGGCGCCAGCCACCACTCCCGTGGCAACCGCACCACCGCGATACCAAGCCCCGTTGTAAACGGGGGCATGCCAGTAGTTGCCTCCGACATGGGTGACGTTGACGTCGTTGACACGCGCGGAGCTTGCGTGGAACCCGCCCGCGGCCAGGTCCCCACCGCGGAAGCCACCTCCGCCAAAGTCCGCACCGCGGAACCCACCCCCACCAAAGTCCCCACCGCGGAAGCCACCTCCGCCAAAACCGCCGCCGCCAAAACCACCGGCGAAATGATCGATGAAAACCGCAGCGGGTCCGGCCGCACCACTCAGACTTCCTTCCAGAACGGCAATATCGAATGTGAGCGTAGTACCTTCCAGCTTTGGAGATTTCAGGGTGACCACGACGTCACTGACGTCCGAGCCGCCACCTCCCAGCACCGACACCGTTGCGTTTGGAGGGTCGATGGCGAAGTTGTCCTTGCCTTCATCCCACTGCATGATGAACTGTTCGGTGGTTACATGTCCGGCGGCCCGCACCGGTCGATCGGCAAAGACGATCGAATTTGCCGACACGCCAGTCAGAACCAATTTGTCACCGTCGATCTTAGCGCCATCCGAGTTGATGACTGCAAGTGACGGCACCGGACCGGTGGGCGGGACCGTTCCGATCGCCTTGCCCAGCGGCACATGCTGCTTCTTGGTGGAATCCTGGGCGAGTGCAGCAGTTGCTGCCAGTGCCAGGCCTCCAACAACGGCTATCAAGCCGGCGATATGATTGGGTCTCATCGTGGATGTCCTTCGAGTTTGGGATAAGCGGCAGGGCCGCCTGTCCTGATGGCCTCATGAACGTGGATGGACATTGACTACACAAGAGTGTCGCACGCGATGCACACAACGCAGTTTACTTCTTCGGAAAGATCTCTTTCCAATCCGCCTTCATGTCGACCACGGTCCATTTGTTTATCGCCGCCGCATCAAGCGCCTCGTCGAGGCGGCCGAATTCGGTGTCGCGGTCGTAGGCGTATTCGCGTTCGGCATCGGTGTGATGAATGAGCATGCCGAAACGGACGCTCCCACCCGTCATTGTCGTCCATTGCAGCATTTCCAGATCGCCGTCGGAATTGCCGAAGGCGGCGATCGGACGGCGGCCGATATGTTCGTTGATACCGACCGGCTTGCCGCTCTTGTCATCGATGAAGTTGACTTGCGGCAGACGGAACAGGGTCGGCGTGCCGTCTCGCATCTCGAACTGAGTCTTGATCGACGATCCGACGACCTGCTCGGGCGGGACGCCGTAGATCTGCTCCGTCCATGGCCGCATGAATTCGATACCGCCACCCGATACGATGAAGGTCTTGAAGCCGTTGTCGCGGAGATAGGCGAGCAGTTCGATCATCGGCTGGTAGACGAGCTCGATATAGGGTTTCTTGAACTTCGGATCGCGCGCCGTGGCGATCCAATCGGAAACGACCTTCTGGAACTCGTCATTGGTCATGTCCGCATGGGTCTCCATGATGAGCTCCACCAGGCCCTTTTCGCCCGATGCAGCCAGCGCCTTCATGTCGCCCTCCAGAACTGCCTTGAACGGCTGGGTGTCCTTCCATTCCGGATGGGCGGCAGCCTCGGCCTTCACGCGGTCGAGCGCGAAGGCGAGCTGGGTATACATCGGATGTTCGACCCACAACGTGCCGTCATTGTCGAAGACGGCGATGCGCTCCGGTTCCGGAACGAAGTCGGGCGAGTTCTCGGTGGTCACCTTCTCGACGAACGCGACGATGGCCGCTTTCGGCGCGGTGTCGCTCCATGAGGGCAGCGGATCGGTCTGGGCCTGTGAAGGACCGCCGGAGCAGGCGACGGCGATCGGAACCAGTATTGCCACAAGCGTTACGAACAATCGGCGACGGCCGAGGTCGAAATGATGGAACACTCCCATGTCGTGTCTCCTGTTGTTGGCCGAGCAGTTGCCGCGGTAACGGCAAGCGCTTTGGGGGTCGTTCCGCTACTTTCCCGTGAAAAATACCGAGCGATCCGCAGCGGCGTCCGGTTGGCAGGCGGCCCTCCTGGGCCGCCCCGCCATGTCGTACGCCCATTGGCGCGTCAGTCGTGACCAGTCTTCATTTCCCGGACCTTCTGCATGACCTGCTCCAGATTGTAGCTTGCCGGGTCCTGCATCGGTGGGAATTCGATGTAGCTCTCAAGGTGCTTCAGCCACAACTGCTGCCCGATGGGCAGCATGTTCCAGTCATAGACATAGGCCGTCGACGGAGAGGCGATGGCGCCGCCCATGCCGAACAGTGTCTTGATCTGCTGGCCGACCGAAGTTTCGAACGGATCGCGCTTGATGTTGACGACCTGCGTCCAGGAATAGGGCTGCACGCCGGAGATAAAGCCAGCCGGGTCGTCCGACACCATCGCGAAGTACATCTTCCAGTTCTTGTATCGCACTGCCGACGGCTCCTTGCCGGAGTAGTACAAGAAGTGGTCGCGCGCGGATTTTTCCGACTTGCCTTCCAGGTAGTCGCGCTGGTTGACCCCGTCGAGCGTGGTCTTGGCGATGCCAGGATACTCGCCCTTCTCGATCCGCGCCTTCAGCTCGTTGCCCTCGGGGCCGCCGGCAATGTCGACCAAGGTGGGCAGCCAGTCGAGAGCGGCGAACATCTCGTTCTTCACCGTTCCGGGCTCGATATGCCCGGGCCAGCGTACGACCAGCGGCGCGCGCATGCCGCCTTCCCAGGTGGACAGCTTGCCGCCCTTGAAGGGGGTGGTGCCGCCGTCGGGGAAGGTGATCGTCTCGGCGCCGTTATCGGTGGTGAAGACGATGATGGTATTGTCGAGCTCGCCCATCTCCTCGAGCTTTTTCAGCACGTAGCCGATGTTGTCGTCCATCTGCTTCATGCCGGCTTCGTTGACGCCCCAGTCCTTGCCGCCAGGTTCGCCGACCATGGCCAGGTACTTGTCCGGGAGCACGGTCGTGATGTGCATACGGGCCGGGTTGTACCAGACAAAGAACGGCTTCTTCGTCTTCTCGGGATCGTTGCGGTCGAGGAAGTCGATAACCTTGGCCGAGATCTCCTCGTCCACGGTCTTCGATCGCTCCAGCGTCAGCGGGCCCTGATCCTTGCAGCTTTGGTTCGCCGCCGTCCCGTCGGAGGATGTGCACGCGAGCATCGGACGCGGTGGCGTCAGGCAAGTCGTCGTCTTGGGATCAACGGCCGCGGGATCCTCCGCAAGTCCTGGGATCGGCGTGTTCTTGCAAGGCGGCGCGAGTGTCTGCTCGGTCGGTGTCCTGTTGATATCAGGGAAGCTTACTCCCTGCATGGCGTCGAGGTGATACAGATACCCCCAGAACTCCTGGAAGCCGTGCGCGGTCGGCAGGGATTCAGTGTGATCTCCGAGATGGTTCTTGCCGAACTCGCCGGTGTTGTAGCCGAGATCGAATAGGAACTTGGCGAGCGAAGGCGTGCCGGTCCGCAAGTAGGACGGGCTTCCGGGAATTTCCGGTAGGACCATGCCGACGCGCACCGGCTGCATGCCGGTGAGGAAGGCAGTGCGTCCGGCCGTGCAGCTCTGCTCGGCGTAGTACGTCATGAACTTCGCACCCTCATTGCCGATGCGGTCAATGTTGGGCGTTTCTCCCACCGCAATGCCTTGATGATAGATGCTCGGCTGCATCCAGCCGATGTCGTCGCCCATGATGAACAGGATGTTCGGCTTTCTCGTCTCCTGAGCTTGCGTCGGGGCGATCGCGCCCCAGAGAAACGCCACAGTCGTCAACGCACCGAGACTGTAACTAAGGCTTTTTCGGATCATTTTCAGCTCCTCCGGTGAATACACATCTCCCGTTCGGAAGATATCCGTTTGCGGTGGCCTTCGCGCTGGAGCGCCGCGCGTTCAAGGGGGAGCGCACAAAGGACACTCTGGACGCATGGACGACAATCCATCGAAATTTGGCGACCGCATGAAAAATCTTGCACCGACGGATGCGCTGGAAGCACGCCGGAGCATTCGCGTCTGCTGTCCGTTGAAATTGGAATTACGCCCAGTTCACGTAATCGCTACTTACGCGAACGCCACTCATCGCACCGCAGCTTAGTCGGGAACGCGCCTCAGCGATATTGTCCTTTGGGGCAACGCGCAGGATTTGGCGCGGCGCGCCCGACCAGTCATCGCATTCGATGTCGAGGCAGGACGCAGGGCAGTAAGGGTTCGGCAGACAGGCCGCTCCACAATATCGTTCTAGAACAAAGAGGCGACCCCGGTGCTCTGGGGCCGCCGCGAGAAAGTCAGTTGCCGGTCGGGATCGGAATATTGACGCCCTCCTTTGCGAGTGAGTCCCGGACCCACTGGAAGCGCTCATAATCCGAAAGTGTGATGGGACCATTGTAGGTCAGGCTCTGCGGCTTCCGCGGTGGATACTGCACGTATGTGGCCATGATCTTCTTCAATTCTTCGCCCATGACCACGCCCATCCAGGTCCGCTCCGTAAAGTTGTTCATAAAAATGTCGTAGCGTTCCTGCGGGTCCTGCCACAGGTCAAACACCTGAGGCACGGTGGCGACATATTTCTCCGCGCCCTTCCAGCCGAGGTTCGAGTCGACGGCCAGGCCACCGGTCGAGGCTCCGTCATCGCCACGGATGTTGAACGCGAACTTGTAGTTGTTGACGCGAATCGCTCCGGGGGAGAGCTCGTTCTCGGTAAAGTAGAACCATGATTTGCGCGCAGACTTGCCGTTGCCAAGAAGGATCGGCGACATGTCATAGCTGTCGAAGATGATTGGCTTGTCTTCCCGGTCCTTATCGGGCAGCGGCACCCCGCCAATTGCGGCGAATGTCGCCATAAGATCGAGGCCGCCGACGATGTCGTGATTCTTTGCCCGCGGCTTGATTTTGCCGGGCCACACGGCGATCGCGGGAACGCGATTGCCGCCCTCGCGCAAGGTGCCCTTGCTGCCGCGGAACGGCGTATATCCGGCATCCGGATAAACGTCCTGCCAGGCTCCGTTGTCCGTCGTGTAAAAGACCAGAGTGTTATTGTCGAGACCGGTTTCACGGAGCTTGTCCATGATCCTGCCGATGTGCGTGTCGAGTTCCACGACTGAGTCCGCATATTTGCTCTTCGATAGGGACTTGTGCTGGAACTCGGGAGCAGGAAGGTTCGGCTGGTGCACCTTCATGAAATTCACGTTGATGAAGAACGGTTGATCGGGCTTCTTGGCAGCCGCATCAAGGAATTCGAGTGCCGCCTTTTCGACATAACCGTCGAAATAGGGGATGCCGACAACGCCCTCCTTGCCGTCGATCACCGGCGTGTCGACGTACTGGCCGTTGATCTTGAAGTCCTCGGTCACCGGCCCGCCGGCTTTGCCGGACAGCGCTCCTTTGGTCACCTTCTGGAACATGGCCCTGAGTTCCGGATCCATGTCCGGGAACCAGGTCGGATCGGCATAGGTGTAGGCGTTGAGGTGGTAAAGACCGACATATTTCATTTCGTCGTAGCCCTGTGCGGTGGGCATCGCATAGTCTGCCTCGCCAAGATGCCATTTGCCGGTGAAATAGGTTTGGTAGCCGCCTCGCTTTAGAACCGACGCGAGCGTCCATTCGGCTGCCGGCAGACCACCACCCTGGCCCTGGAAGGCCACGGTGGTCATGCCGCTGCGGTTCGGAATTCGCCCGGTCTGCATGGCTGCGCGGCCAGGCGTGCAACTTGGCTGGGCATAGAAGGAAAAAAACGTCATGCCTTCGTCGGCCAATCGGTCAATGCTAGGAGTTGGCATGCCGCGACCTTCGCCGCCGCCATAGGGACCCAGATCGCCATAGCCCGTGTCGTCGGAGACGATGAAGAGAATGTTGGGCTTCGTTTGTGCTTCCTGGGCTTGCAGGGGGAATGCGGTACACCAGAGAACGGTTGAAGCAGCCAATGCTCCAACGCCGCAGATGATCCTACGCTTCATTTCGAGTCCTCCGTTGAGATCTCCGGTCGAACGGTGATTCACCCAGGCGCACGGAGACAAGCGCCGCGGTGCGCTTACTCACTCAAAATCAATCGAAACAACTGGAGCAATATCGAAATTCTGACGCCTCTCGATCGGAACGGCATCCAGCCCGAGCCTCCGTGCAGGTTACGAACGACACTCGTGGCGAGCACCCTACCGAACGGCGAGCCGCAGCGATATTGTACCTTGGGGCAACCATTACAGATTGTGATCTTCTTGACTCCATTGGGTGAGTTGTAAGGGCGACGCGGCTTTGCTATTTGTCGATGAGCTTCTCGGGGCAAGGGATGGGCTTGGTGCGCAATTGGAGGACACGATCGCGCCGGCTCGGGTGGCGAGCGGCTCTCTGCTGCATATTTCTTGTATCGATTGCTGCGGTGCCATCCGCGTCCAAGGAGATCGTGGGCCGGGATCCACGTGTTCTCATTCTCTACCCATATGACGAACGAATAGCCGCGACGACCGCGGCCGGAGAGGCCGTGAGGACGCGTCTGCTCGACGCGACCAAAGGAAGGATCGATCTCTTCTCCGAATTTCTCGATCTTTCGAGATTTCCGGAGTCGGAGCACGTCGGCCGAATGGCCGGATATCTTTCGGCCAAGTATGCGGATCGTCGCCCTGATGTGGTGATTGCGCTCGGCGAAGAATCGGCGCGGTTCATCTCTGAGAACCGCAAGAACCTTGCGGACGGTGCAAGGATAATCGTCGCCGGCTTCAGCAGATCCACCGCCGAAGAAATGGGCCTGCCCAGCGATGTGGTCGGAGCCTTCAGCGAGTTTCACATCGTCAAGACTGCGGAGATGGCTCGTGGACTCCAGCCGGCGGCGCGTCATCTCTTCATTATCGGGGGATCATCAAAATTCGACCGTTCGTGGCTCGCCACGGCGCGGGCCGATCTTGCGGCTTTTTCGAAGGATTACCAAACGACCTACCTGGAAGGCTTGGCGATTGACGAGTTCATCAGGCGGGCCGCCGAATTTCCAAGTGACAGCATCGTCCTGGCGCTAACGATCTTCAAGGATCGCGACGGCCGCAATTTCATTCCGCGTGAAGCGGTCAAACAGATTTCGGAGACTGCCAGCGCCCCGATCTACGGTCCGTATCTCACTTATGTCGACTACGGTGTCGTCGGGGGCAGCGTGGTCACGTTCGAGTCGCTGGGAAAGACAGTGGCCGACCTCGCGCTCGATGCCATTGCTGGCAAGCCTGTTTCCAGTCGCGAGTCTCCGCAAACCTATGTTGCAGACGCGAGGCAGCTCCAACGCTGGGGGTTGTCGCAGAAGAACCTTCCTCTGGGCACAAACCAGATGTTCAGAGAGCCGACCTTCTGGGAACAGTACTGGCTCGCCACAGTCACCGCACTTGCCGTTATCATGGCACAGGGCACCGTTATCTTCGGACTTCTTGTCGAACGCCGCCGCCGCCGGGCCGCGGAGACCAACTCACGCCATCGTCTCCTCCAAGTGGTTCATCTCAACCAGTCCGCGACCGCCGGCGCGCTCTCCGCGTCGATTGCCCACGAACTCAACCAGCCGCTGGGTGCCATCCGCAGCAATGCCGAGGCGGCGGCAGTCATCCTTCGGTCCGAGCGGCCCGATCTCAAGCTGATCGAGCAGATCCTTGTCGACATTCAGGACGACGATCAGCGCGCACATGACGTCATTTCGCGGATAAGGGGTCTTCTTAAGAAACGCGGCGAGATCGACTGGCAGGAGTTCGATCTCAATGACGTGACGATGAGCGCGATCAGGATCCTCCATGGCGAGGCTGAGCGAAGAGGCGTTGTTGTCAGTTCCAACCATGCCCCACGGGAGCTGCCGATCCTAGCCGACCGGGTTCACGTCCAGCAGGTCATTCTCAACCTCGCGACCAACGCGATGGACGCAATGCTGGACGTGGTCACGACCGAAAGGAGGCTCATGCTTGAGACAGCGCTGACGAGGGAATCTAAGGTGGAGCTGTCGATTTCCGATACGGGCAGCGGCATCCCCGACGAACAACTCGCCAGTGTTTTCGAGCCCTTCTATACTACCAAGCCGTCCGGGACAGGGCTTGGACTTTCGATCGCGCGAGCGATAGTCGAGACCTACGGTGGCAAGATCTGGGCGGCCAACCGTCCGGAAGGCGGAGCAGTTTTCCGCATTGTGCTGCCTCTCGCACGAAGTGGGTGAAGCAATTGGAACCCGTCGTTCATATAGTCGATGATGACCAATCCTTCCGCACTGCACTTGGCAGGCTGCTCTCGGTGTCCGGTTTCCGCGTCGCCCTCTATGAATCCGGCGATCAGTTTCTCGCGCAGTTTCCGGACTGCGAATATGGCTGCGTCCTACTCGACCTTGGTTTGCCCGGCCTAAGCGGATTGGAACTGCAGGATAGGCTGGCCGAGAAAGCGCCGCTGCTGCCGATCGTGTTTCTGACGGGGCAAGGCGACATCAGGACAAGCGTTCGAGCGATGAAGGCTGGCGCTGAGGATTTCCTGGAGAAGCCGGCCCCGAAGGAGGCTCTGCTGGAGGCCGTCGAGAGAGCGTTGCACCGATGCGAAACGCGGCGTCTCGAGCAGGATCGCATTGATGGGCTCCGGGCGCGTCTGGTGAACCTGACGCCGCGTGAACGCGAAGTTTTTGGCCTGATCGTCCGCGGCAAGCTCAACAAGCAGATTGCCTATGCGCTCGGTACCTCCGAACGGACGGTCAAGGCACACCGTCACAACGTCATGGAAAAGCTGGGGGCGCGGTCGCTGGCGGAGACGGTGTCGATCGCCGAGAGACTAGGGCTTGTCGATGCCACGGCGGATCCGCTGCGACGGTAGCTAACAAAACTGACCGGGCGCTTCACCAAAGGACAATAGCCAGCCCTCGACGTCGGTCATATCGTCATGATCGGGGCTGGTCATGCTTTTCGCATTGGCTCCAGAAAGGCGTCAATTGGAAAGCCCACCCCGCACAGTCGCTGTCGTCGAAGACGATCCGAGCATGCGCAGGAGCGTCGAACGATTGTTGAACGCAAATGGTTTTGCGACCGAAGGACATTCGTCCGCGGAGGCCTTTCTCAGCCGTGCCAATGCAAGCCGGATTGGCTGTGTGGTGCTCGATATCCACCTGGGTGGCATGTCCGGCGTCGAGCTCTGGCACCGCCTCAAGGCCTCCGGAGTCAATCTTTCGGTCATCTTCATAACCGCCGTGGAGGATGAGGCCCTGGAACTGGAGGCGGTCAAGTCAGGCTGCGTAGCGTATCTGCACAAGCCGTTCCCAGCCGAATTGTTGATCAGCGCCGTCAACAGAGCATTGACCGCTTCGTCAGGCGATTGAAGAGGTTGGACCCGCTTCTCCAAGGGGCAATAGGCAGGGGTTGTATTTTGGCGCATGGCATGAGGGTAACGGAGAGTGCATCGCGGCAGGCAATAGGAGCGGCGATCAGACGCTAACATTGCGGCGTTTCGGATCGATAGCCAACACGTGGAGACGCAGCATGAAATGGCTCAAATTTTGGCGGCGAATGCGCGAAGCATTGGCGATTGGCTCCTGTCTCGTTGCCAACGCGTTGCCTGTCGGAACAGCATCTGCGCAGCAATCGACGCCAAACATCCTCTTCGTTCTCGCCGACAACATCGGCTACGGCGACATCGGCGTCTACGGCGGTGGGGAGCTGCGCGGGTCGCCGACGCCGCGCATCGACCAGCTCGCCGCAGAGGGCCTGCGGCTGACGCAGTTCCTGGTCGAGCCATCCTGCACGCCGTCGCGCGCCGCATTGATGACAGGTCGCTATTCCATCCGCTCCGGGCTATCGCTGGTCGCGGTCGCAGGCACGCCTTTCTCGCTGCCGGACAAGGAAATCACCATGGCGGAAATGCTGCACGACGCCGGCTACGCCACGGCGATCTTCGGCAAGTGGCATCTTGGCGCCCAGGTCTATAGCCAGCCACAGAACCAGGGCTTCGACGAGTTTTACGGAATCCCTCCTGGTGACACCTGGGACGCGTTCGGGATGATCCGCCAGGGCCATCAGACCAAATCCATCGACGTCCCGCTCGACAAGGGGCCGCACATCGTCGAGGCCAAGCGGGGAGAGCCGGTGAAGCTGGTGAAACCCTATACCGAGGAAGTGCGTCGCGGGATCGACTGGGAACTGGTGGACCGCGGCGTCGATTTCATGAAGCGCCAAAAGGCGGCCGGCAAGCCGTTCTTCCTGTATCTGCCGATCTCCCGGACGCATTTTCCGAACCTGCCCTCGAAGCGCTTCGAAGGAGCTTCCCGCATTGGCCAGTTCGGCGACTCGCTGATGGAGGGCGACGCGATCGTCGGCAAGATGCTTGACGCACTGAAGGATCTTGGCATCGAGGAAGACACCATCGTGGTCTTCGCCTCCGACAATGGGCCGGACGGCCCCGGAGCAAGCCGCTTCGGCACCGACATGCCGGACATGGGAACGACCGGTCCCTATCGCGGCGCGCTGGGCGACGTCAGCGAGGGCGCGATCCGCACCGCCGCGGTGATTCGCTGGCCGCAACGGATCAAGCCGCGATCCTCCTATGCGATGTTCTCGATCATGGATTTCTTCCCGACATTCGCGAAGCTTGCGGGCGGCAAGGTGCCGGATGACCGGCCGTTCGACGGGATCGACCAGAGCGACCTGCTGCTCGGCGACAATGACAGCGGACATCGCGAGCATTTGCTGACCTTCGTCGGTTCCGATCTGGTCGCCGTCCGATGGAAGCAATTCCGGGCCTATTTCGCCGACGTGGCGCCCGGCCGCAGCGGCCCTGGCGGCGCAACGCTGCTGGGCGGCGTGGGAAGCAGCGCGGCGCCGATGAACGGCTACCCAAAGGTGTTCAACATCGAGTCGGATCCGCACGAAGAGCACAATATCGGCGAGATGTACAACTGGGTCCTCGGCCCGGTGTTGAAAACGGTGGAGGAATACAAGGCGAGCCTCGCGCGGTCACCCAATCCGCCCGCCGCGAACATGACGAGGTTCTGAACGTCAATACGTTTTGAAGGCGGGCCTTTTGGTTTGAACGCGATCATAATGCCACCGACGGCGTCACGCCTATGTAGGTCGAGGGCCGACTAAGGATAATAGGTCGGTTCAGCCGCTCACCGCTACCAGTGGATCGCATTGGAGAAGAGGCCGCCACCTGAGAAATGATAGCGCCGCGCTAGGGACGATAAGTATGCCGACGGACGCCAGATCGAAAGAATCGCGTGATGAAGGGAGACGCAAGGACTCCCGGCTCGAAAGATTGCTCTTCCGCCTGGAGGCCCAGCGCATCTGCCTCGAATGGGCCTTCAGAGAGATAGCCGGCCGTCCGGGCATTGTGTTCGAGATGGGTCTGGGCCACGGTCGTACGACCACTTGCGCATCCATCTGCCGGAGCGCGAGATCTATGTGCTGGATCGCGAGACCGACTGTTTCGCCGACTGCACGCCGCCACAGAATTATTTGTTGCTTGGCGACATCGAGGACACGCTTGCTGCCGCAGCCACCCGCTTTGGCGGACAGGTGATCCTGGCACATGCGGATATGGGTTCATATGTCGAAGCGAATAATATTGCGACAAGTGCCAAACTGAGCCGATGCCTCCCGGCGGTCCTTTCGCCGCATGCCATCGTCCTGTCCGATTTGCCGCTCGAACTCGCGGGGACCCGTTCGCTGCCGCATCCGCCGGGCGCGCCCCAAGACACGTATTTTCTCTACGCCAATGGGCCCCGGTGATCCGCTGGCCGCAACGGATCCAGCCGCGATCCTCCTACGCGATGTTCTCGATCATGGACTTCTTCCCGACATTCGCAAAGCTTGCGGGCGGCAAGGTGCCGGACGACCGGCCGTTCGACGGGATCGACCAGCGCGACCTGTTGCTCGGCGACAATGACAGCGGACATCGCGAGCATTTGCTGACCTTCGTCGGTTCCGACCTGGTCGCCGTCCGCTGGAAGCAATTCCGGGCCTATTTCGCCGACGTGGCGCCCGGCTGCAGCGGCCCTGGCGGCGCAACGCTGCTGGGCGGAGTGGGAAGCAGCGCCGCACCGATGAACGGCTATCCGAAGGTGTTCAACATCGAATCGGACCCGCATGAGGAGCACAATATCGCTGAGATGGTCCTCGGGCCGGTGTTGAAGACGGTGGAGGCCCTGGATGGTCCTAAGACGCACCGACCTTAGCCGGTCAGTGAAACTTACAGATATCGTGGCCGTCGATCCTACCAGCGGCCGGCAAGTTCAGACGACTTCCCCTAAGGACAATATCGCTCGGTGGAGTTTCGCGTAATCTCAGCTGCGACGAGTTGCTTGAGCAGCCGCGCTTGGTTGCCGCTCCGGTCACCAGCGCAAAACCTAGGAAGGAGCATGACAATGAACCGTATTGCGACTTTTTCTATGATTGCCAGCCTCTCCGCCCTGAGCTTCGTTGGAATCGTGCACGGTCAAGGTGCCGCAATGGACTGGCCCAAAGAGATTGAGCAAACTGTGCGCAGCTACAGCGGCGACAAGATCAATGTCGTCGATGTAAGCACACTTGCGGAGCAGAACCAAACGCGCATGTGGGTCGAGCATGCCACGCCGGAACAACGTGCGGCGCTGCTCGAGGCGGTCAAAGCGAACAAGTCCTTGGCTGAAAAGCTGAAGGCGCAGAACGTCGAGATGGACAACATTGGCGGCGCTGAACAGGCGAC
>NZ_JBQENM010000048.1:0-24000 GCF_052044795.1 Ensifer sp. 22521 | reverse complement strand
CCTGGTCGCGCTCCGGCATCCTCGAGCGCCACGCGATCCTGAGGAAGACCGCCGACGAGATCCTTGCCCGCAAGGACGAGCTCGGAAGGCTGTTGTCGCGCGAGGAAGGCAAGACGCTTGTCGAAGGCATCGGCGAGACGGTGCGTGCCGGCCAGATCTTCGACTTCTTCGCCGGCGAATGCCTGCGACTGGCGGGCGAAGTGCTGCCGTCGGCGCGACCCAATATCGGCGTCGAGATCACCCGCGAGCCGGTCGGCGTCGTCGGCATCATCACGCCCTGGAACTTCCCGATCGCCATTCCCGCCTGGAAGATCGCGCCGGCTCTTTGCTATGGCAACACCGTCGTCTTCAAGCCGGCCGAACTGGTGCCCGGCAGCTCCTGGGCGATCGTCGACATCCTCCATCGTGCCGGCCTGCCGAAGGGTGTCCTGAACCTCGCCATGGGCAAGGGCTCGGTCGTCGGCCAGGCGATGCTCGACAGCCCGGATGTGCACGCCATCACCTTCACCGGCTCGACCGGCACCGGCAAACGGGTGGCGCTGGCCTCGGTCGAGCACAATCGCAAGTACCAGCTGGAGATGGGCGGCAAGAACCCGTTCGTCGTGCTCGACGATGCCGATCTCAGTGTTGCGGTCGAAGCGGCGGTCAATTCCGCCTTCTTCTCCACCGGCCAGCGCTGCACGGCGTCGTCGCGCCTCATCGTCACCGAGGGCATCCACGATCGTTTCGTCGCCGCAATGGGCGAACGGATGAAGGGGCTGACGATCGACGACGCCTTGAAGGCCGGCACCCATATCGGCCCGGTGGTCGATCAAGGCCAGCTCAACCAGGACATCGACTACATCGCCATCGGCAAACAGGAGGGCGCCAAACTCGCCTTTGGCGGCGAGCTTCTGAAGCGCGATACGCCCGGCTTCTACCTGCAGCCGGCGCTGTTTACCGAGGCGACCAATCAGATGCGCATTTCGCGGGAAGAGATCTTTGGGCCGGTCGCTTCGGTGATCCGGGTGAAGGACTATGACGAGGCGCTCGCGGTGGCCAACGACACGCCCTTCGGCCTGTCGTCCGGGATCGCCACCACCAGCCTCAAGCACGCGACCCATTTCAAGCGCAATGCCGAGGCCGGCATGGTGATGGTCAACTTGCCGACGGCCGGCGTCGATTTCCATGTGCCCTTCGGCGGCCGCAAGGGCTCGTCCTACGGCTCGCGCGAGCAGGGGCGCTACGCCGCCGAGTTCTACACCACCGTCAAGACGGCCTATACGTCGGCGTAGATGTGAGCATGAGCCCCGCCGTTCGAATGGCGATTTACGTGTTGAACGTCGGGGCAATTCGAATGATCCGAACAGACGCAGCAACCGCAAACACACGGGTCATCAACTCTGGGGATCAGATCCGCTCTCAGAGGACGGCATAGAGGGAGCGCGACGACACCACATACTGGATCGCCGCAAGCAGGAGCGCGACCGCGACGATCACGCCGATACGCAAGATCCTATCAAGAAAGGTTTCCTGGCCCTGCATCGTCAACCTCGTTCTTCAACTGGTGAGTTCGACAATCGCCAAAGCCAAAGTACCACCCTCGCGAGTCTCAGGACAGACCCGCGATGGTGGTCGCAGACACGATGGATGACTTTATAGCGCCGGCGCGGCTAGCAGCGAACAGGCCCAGGGATAGGGCGTTGACTAAAGGGCAGCGCGCTTGTCACGTTTCCCGACACGGGCAAGCAGATAGTCCACTTCTGCTCGCGCTGTCGGTGTCAGCATCTGGGCCGGCTTGCGTTGGGCGTCGGAGGTGATGACGCCGCGGCGTTTCAGAACGTGCTTGCGAACGGCAAGGCCGATGCCAAGCTGTTGCTCGTAGCGGATCAAAGGCAGGTGCGCATCGAAGAGGTCGTGCGCCTCATCCCTCTTTCCGGCCGCAAACAGACCCATCAGCTCGGTGAGCATGTCCGGGAAGCCATAGCCGGTCATGGCGCCGTCGGCGCCTCGTTCCGGCTCGAAGTCGAGGAACATGCCGCCATTGCCGCAGAGCACGGAAAAATCGCGAAGCTCTCCCGCCTTCTGCAGGGCGCGCAGCTTCGATATCTTTTCAAGGCCTGGCCAGTCCTCGTGTTTCAGCATCAGGCAGGACGTGTGGTTGGTCATGATCTTCGCGATGACGCCGGGCGTCATGACGACCGTAAGGGTCAGCGGATAGTCCTGGAGAACCCACGGCACATCCTCGCCGACAGCTTCCACCGCGCCTGCGAAATAGTTGACGATCTGGTCATCGGTGCGCAGGGCGGGAGGCGGAGCGATCATCACGCCAGCGGCACCCATCTCCATCGAGTCACGCGCCAACGAGCGCATGCTGGCAAAACCTGGAGCGGAGACGCCGACGATCACCGGAATTTTGGACCGAGAGACCACGCGCTTGACGATGGCCCGGCTCTCCTCCGGTTCGAGCTTCGGGGCCTCGCCCATGATCCCGAGGATCGTGACGCCGGTGCAGCCGCTCTCCTCATAAAAGCCCGTGAGCTTGTCGATCGATTTGAAATCGATCGAGCCGTCCTCGAAGAACGGCGTGGTTGCGATGGCGTAGACGCCCTTGGATTGCGTGCCGAACGTCATTTCTGGCTGTCCTTCCAGGCCTCATACCGGGCCTTCGTTTCTGCATTCATTGGGTAAAGACCGGGAAGCGGCACGCCCCGATCGACTTCACTCATGATCCAGGCCTCCATGCGCTCCTGTTCGGGCGCCTCAGTGAGCACCTCGTCGAGAAGCGCTGCCGGGATGATGACTGCACCGTCGTCATCGACCACGACAATGTCGTCCGGAAGCACGGCAACGCCGCCGCAATTGATCGGCTGCTGCCATCCGACAAAGGTCAGCCCTGCGACCGACGGCGGCGCTGCGATGCCATTGCACCACACCTTCATGCCGCTCGCCAACACACCCTCAGAGTCGCGCATCACGCCGTCTGTGACGAGGCCGGCAACGTTGCGTTTCGCCATCCGGGCACACAGGATGTCACCGAAGATGCCGGCATCGCCGATGCCCATCGCGTCGACAACCGCGACACAGCCCTCCGGCATCGCCTCGATCGCCGCCCGGGTGGAGATCGGCGATGTCCAGCTCGCAGGCGTGGCGAGGTCCTCCCGCGCAGGGATGAAGCGCAGCGTAAAAGCTCTCCCGACAGCCCGCCCTTGGCCGGGTTTCAGCGGCTTGGTGCCGCGCATCCAGACATTGCGAAGTCCCTTTTTCAGGAGAACCGTCGTGAGCGTTGCGGTGGACACGTCCTTCAGGGTTTCGACGACTTGAGGTTCAAGTGACATGAGGATCCCGCTCGATCAGATGCTGTTGATCAGACCGCCATCGACACGGATGACGGAGCCGGTGATGTAGGAAGCGCGGGGGCTGGCAAGGAAGGTGACGGTGTCGCCGTATTCTTTCGGGTCGCCGTAGCGCCCGACCGGAATGGACCCGGTACTTTCGGCGGTGACTTCGGCCACCGGCCTGTTCTCACGCTTCGCCTTCTGCTCGTCCAGAAACACGATCCGCCCGGTGGCGATGCGTCCTGGCAGCACGATGTTTGCGGTGATGCCATCGCGCCCGACCTCGCGCGCCAACGTTTTTGACCAGCCCACAAGCGCCAGGCGCAGGCTGTTCGATATCCCGAGATTTGCAATCGGTGCGACGACGCCGGAAGACGTGGAGGTGATGATGCGCCCCCATTTACGCTCGCGCATGCCCGGCAGCACCGCGTCGGTGACCGCGATCACTGAGCGAACCATGAGGTCGAAGTACTTCGACCAATCGTCGGGCGACTGGCCCGCAGCCGGCGTCGGCGGCGGGCCGCCAGTGTTGTTGACCAGGATGTCGACCGGGCCAAACGCGTTGTTTATGGCGTCGAGCTCCTGATCAGCCAAGGACAGGTCGCCAATATCCCAGGTGAGCGGAATGGCCTTGCCACCCTCGGCCTTGATTGCATCCGCGGTCGCCTTGGCGCTTTCTTCGTGTATGTCGGCGACGGCGACGGAAACGCCTTCGGCCGCAAGCGACCTTGCGATTGCGCCGCCAAGTCCACCGCCGGCGCCGAAGACAAGCGCCGTCTTGCCCTTCAAATGTAGATCCACCTCTTCCTCCTTTGTTTCCGGGTCACTATGGCAACGCACAAACAAGAGAAAAACCTTCCTTTTTATTCCTTCAGTCGATAGTAAAAGTATCGATGGAAACCCGCTTTCTCGAAACCTTCCTGGCTGTCGTTCAACACGGCTCTCTGGCTGAGGCGTCGCGCCGCCTGGGTGTGACGCCGGCCGCGGTCGCGCAACGTATCCAGGCGTTGGAAGACGAGATCGGCCTGCCCCTTCTCGCGCGATCAGGTCGGCGGGTGAAGCCAACCGAAGCGGGCGTCGCGATCCTGGAAAAGAGCCGACGCGTTCTATCGGAAGTCAGACAGTTGAAAGGACTGGCACACGACGACCAGGCATTCGGAGAACTGAGGCTTGGTGCCATTTCGACGGCACTGACGGGCCTGCTTCCGCATGCGTTGCGAAGGGTGTTCGACACGACGCCGGGCGTTGACATCTTCCTGCTGCCGGGCACGTCGGCAGAACTCTATAACAGCGTGCTGGAGGAAAATATCGACGCGGCAATCCTCGTCAAACCACCCTTCCCCTTACCCAAGACTTTGCACTGGGAGCTGATCCGAGCAGAGCCGTTCGTCCTTCTGGCGCCGCCCGATCTTGCGAACATCCCCGCCGACCGCTTGCTTCGCGAGCAACCGTTCATCCGATACGACAGAAGCAATTGGGGTGGCCGGCTGGCAGACACCTATCTTCAATCCCAGCGGATTCTTCCTCGCGAGTGGCTGGAACTCGACTCGCTCGAAGCCATTTCGGTGATGGTTGAAGCCGGGCTGGGTGTATCGCTTATGCCCGACTGGCGTTCGTCCCTCTTCGACAATCTGCGCGTCGCGCGGCTATCGCTACGCAATGCACCGTGCCGCGAGATCGGCCTGCTCAGACCTCGCAACGTGCCATCAGCCCGACTGATACAGGCCATTCTCGATGCCATTCGGTTATAGAGCGGACCGGACTTCGCCGCACGGGCCGTCCTCGTTCTGGTCTTTACGCGCACCACCATGGCTCGAAGCTGACCCGGCGATGGGCGTGTGTACACCAACAATCGACGGCCGCTTTCGCCTTCGTCATGCCTTCGCACGCTGACCTCGCTCGTGCCCGCAGAGTGCATGCGGTCCTATCCCGGCCGCTTCGCCGAGGCGCTTTCCCGGCCTTGAGGCTGCTGCCGTCGTGCCCCAAGCGACCAGCCGGCAAAACGGGCCAGGAGCCCGCGAAAAAGCGCCTCTATGAAGTGCGACCAACCGCGCGGCTCCTCGGGACCGTCCAGATCCCGCCGGGCAACCACATAGCCGATCCCCCGCAACATCGCGGCCGCCTCAGTGCCGGAAGGCACGCAGCGGCTTGCCGCTGCGCTGGGTGACGCCGACGCCGGGAGCCGTGCCGACCTGTGCATTGGAGGCAGCAAGCAGCGGTTTGCCGCGCACCATGTCTGAGCCACGCTCGGCGAGCATGATCGTCGGCGCGTTGAGGTTGGCGTTCGGCTCCGCCGGGAAGACGGAGCTGTCGATGACCCGGAGGCCGCCGATGCCGCGCACCCGGAGTTCGCTGTCGACGACGGCCATCTCGTCCTCGCCCATGCGGCAGGAGCCGCAGGGGTGGTAGGTGCTTTCCATGGTTTCACGCACCCAGGCGTCGATCTCGTCGTTGCTGCGCACATCCTTGCCGGGCGCGATCTCCTCGCCGCGGAAGCGGTCGAAGGCGGGTTGGGCGACGATTTCGCGGGTGAGCCGCAGGCAGCGCCGAAAACCTTCGCGGTCCTCCTCGCGGTCGAGATAGTTGAAGAGGATATCCGGCTGCTCGTGCGCCTCCGGCGAGCGCAGCCGCACATAACCGCGGCTCTTCGGCTTGTTCGGCCCCGTCAACACCATGAAACCGTGACCGTCGAGCGGCTTCTTGCCGTCATAGCGCATGGCGGCCGGCAGAAAGTGGAACTGGATATCCGGCCACTGGAGGGAGGCGTCGGAACGAATGAAGCCTCCGCTCTCGAAATGGTTGGAGACCGAAAGCCCCTTCTTGAAGAGCAGCCATTCCGCACCGATCAGGGCTTTGCTCAAAAGCCCCATCTTGCCGTTGAGTGTGATCGGCTCCTTGCAGGCATACTGGATGTAGACCTCGGAGTGGTCCTGCAGATTCTCGCCGACGCCCGGCAGATCGTGCAGCACCTCGACGCCCGCCTTTTGCAGCACCGCAGCCGGGCCGATGCCGGAGCGTTGCAGGAGGTGCGGCGAGCCGATCGGGCCGGACGAAATCAGCACTTCGCGGCTGGCCTTCACCACAATGCGTTCCCCGCCGCCCTGTTCGTATTCGACGCCGACGGCGCGTTTTCCCTCGAGCAGCACGCGCCGCGTCATGGCATGGGTGACGACCCTGAGGTTCGGCCGGCTCATCGCCGGTTTGAGATAGGCATTGGCCGTCGACCAGCGCACGCCGTCCTTGACGGTCATGTGCATCGGCCCAAAGCCCTCCTGCATATGGCCGTTCGGGTCTTCCGTCGTGATATAGCCCGCCTCGTGGCCGGCATCGACGAAGGCCCGGTAGAGCGGGTTCTGCATCCTGTTGCCGGCATTGGTAGCAAGCGGGCCAGCGGCGCCGCGATAGGCGTCGCCCCCGTCCTGCCAGCTTTCGGCGCGTTGGAAATAGGGCAGGCAATTGGCATAGCGCCAGCCGCGCGCCCCAAGCTCCTCCCACTCGTCGAAGTCGCGGGCATGGCCGCGCATGTAGACAAGCCCGTTGATCGAGGAGGAACCGCCGATGACCTTTCCACGCGGGCAGTGGACCCGGCGGCCGTCGAGGCCGGGCTCCGGCAGGGTCATGTATTTCCAGTTGTACTTCGTGCCGTTCATCGGGATGGACAGCGCCGTCGGCATCTGGATGAAGATCGACTTGTCGCTGCCGCCGTATTCGAGGACCAGGACTTTTACGGCCGGGTCTTCCGAAAGCCGGTTGGCGAGCACGCAGCCGGCCGATCCGGCGCCGATGATGATGTAGTCGTAGGTATCGCTCATGGCGGTCATCCCGATATTACGGATAGAGGCCCCAGCCACGCCCGCGGGCGAAAAGCCGGGTCAGGACATAGTGGACCGCGCCGGCTGCAAGGCAGGAAGGCACGGAGGCGGTGAGGTACTTGAAGGCCGGCAGGCTTGCGAGCGTCTGCGGATTGAAGACGAGCACGTAGACCGCGAAACCGACGGCAAGTGCAAAGAGGCCGATGGGATTGAAGCCGCCCCAGAAACGGTAGGGACCGTTTTCCTGCGGACCGTGTAGGCTGCGCATGTCGAGCTTCTGGCGGCGCAGGAAGAAGTAGTCGGCAATGCCGATGCCGGCGAGCGCGGAATTGAGCGCCGAGGTCCAGACGAGGAAGATGAAGAAGCCGTCATACATCTGCGGATAGAAGACCACGAGGCCGAGCGGGATGACGCAGAACAGGAAGAGGATCGCCCCCCAGGAGATGGCCCGCACCGAGGCCGTGCCCACCTGCCGCAGACCGACGATGGAGGTGTAAAGGATGTTGGCCATCGAGGTCATGTTGGCGAAGGCGACGAAGAGCAGTGCGATGATGCCGATGACGGGCCCGGCGATCTTGGTCATCCAGATCGTCGGGTCGCTGTCGCCGAGTGCGACGGCTGCGAGCAGGCCGACAATTTCGCCGAGTGCGGCGGCGCCAAAAATGCCGAGGATGTTCGGCCAAAAGGCGGTGCGTTCGTTCTTGGTGAGGCGGGCGAGATTTCCGATATAGGGCCACCAGGAGAAGCCGGCGGCAAGGTTCACTTCGATAGCGATAATGAAGTTGAGCGTATTATCCTCAAACGGCGGGGAAAGCGCCGGCATCGCCAGCAGCTCGGAGAAGGAGCGGTGCTGGAGGATGAGGTAGAGCATCACGATCATCAGGATCACCAGCGCGGGCGAGACGACCATGTTGAAGAACTTGATCGAGGTCGGCCCCTTGGCGACGATGAACCAGGTAACGAGGATGGCGCCGACGGCGGCGACGATCATCTTGATGCCGGTCGGGTTGGCGGCCTCGCCGGAGCTCAGCGCCGTC
Source organism: Ensifer sp. 22521 (assembly GCF_052044795.1). Classification (NCBI taxonomy): domain Bacteria; kingdom Pseudomonadati; phylum Pseudomonadota; class Alphaproteobacteria; order Hyphomicrobiales; family Rhizobiaceae; genus Ensifer; species Ensifer sp. 22521. The sequence goes on along the minus strand of NZ_JBQENM010000048.1, from coordinate 15,834 downwards.
AACCCGTCGATCGAGCGGCCGAACATCATGGCCAGCACCGCAAGCCAGCCCATGGTGAGCACCACGACGGCCAGCACATAGACGACGCGGCTGCCGTTATAACCGAACTGGCTGCGCAGCGCGACGAACTGCTCGATGCCGTAGCGGCCGGAAAGCGGCGTGGTGGCGAGTGCCGTCAGCATGACACCGACGATATTGCCGATGATGATGGCGGCAATGCCCTCCTTCGGTCCGACGAAAAGACCGACGGAGCCGCCGATCAGGAAGGCCCAGGTGGCGATGGCAAGTGCCGAATTGGCGTAGGTGAATTCCCAGAAGCCCCAGAGCCGTTCCGAGGGCAGAAGCGGTGCATCGCCGCGTTCGGCGGCGGCACGGTTGACAGAAGCTTCCTCCCGTTGGATTTCAGCGGCGGCAAGCCCGCCATTGGCGACGTGTTCGGTCATCTCATGCCCCCCAGAACCAGGAGCCGAGGACCAGCACGAGCGTCAGCACGGTCATGCCGGCATAATCGAGGGCGGTCATCGTGCTTTCGAAGCGGTGACCCGCCTCGATGTCTTCATAGATGCGGGCGCGGCGTCCCAGTTCGTTCTGCCAGGCGATATCGTTTTCCATTTTTGGTTCCCCTATCGCGTCGCGCCTTCGGCGTCTTTCTGCGATGAAAGGCGGCTCCATCAGCCGCCGGTGGTGCGAAGCGGCCGCCCATGGGCGGCGGCCGCAAGGTTTACGGCAACGTGATCCACACGGCCTTGGTCTCCATGAGGTAGTCGAGTTGCTCCGGCCCCAGGTCCTTGCCGAAGCCCGAGGCCTTGAAGCCACCGAAGGGCATGGAGGGATCGATCGTGCTGTGGGCATTGACGTAGACGGAGCCCGCATGCAGGCGCGGGATGAGCGTGTGCACGCGCGCGAGATCGTTCGAGTAGATCGCGGCGGCAAGGCCGAACGGCGTGTCGTTCGCCAGCGAAACCGCGTCCTCCAGCGTGTCGAAGGGGCTGGTGACCAGTACCGGCCCAAAAATCTCCTCGCGAACGATGCTCATCTCCGGCTTGCAATAGGCAAAGATCGCCGGTTCGATAAAATGGCCCGGTCGGTCGGGGCTGCCGCCGCCATGGATCAGCTCCGCGCCCTCGCGGCGGCCGGCCTCGATATAGCTGGAAACCACCTTCTTCTGCTGCGCCGAGACCATGGGGCCGATGTAGCAATCGCGGTCGAGGCCCGGCGCAAGCTTCAGCGTACGGGTGACAGCAACCAGCTCTTCGAGGAAGGCGTCATGCACCGACCGCTGGACATAGACGCGGGTGCCGGCATCGCAGACTTGGCCGGAATTGAAGAACACGCCGTTTGCCACCGCACGGGCAGCACTTGCCAGATCGGCATCGTCGAGCACCAGCACCGGTGATTTGCCGCCGAGTTCCAGCGTGACGTGCTTCAGATTACCGACCGCCGTGCGGCCGACCTCCTGCCCGACCGGCGTCGAGCCGGTAAAGGTGACCTTGTCGATGCCCGGATGGGTCGACATGGCCGCGCCGATGACGCTGCCCTTGCCCGTGACGGTATTGACCACGCCATCGGGAATGCCGGCCTCCTGCACCAGTTCGGCAAAGCGCAGGGTGGAAAGCGAGGTGAGTTCCGCCGGCTTGACGATGACGGTGCACCCGACAGCAAGGGCAGCCGCGAGCTTCCACGCCATGGTCTGCAGCGGAAAGTTCCACGGCACGATGGCGGCGACGACGCCGAGCGGTTCCTTGCGGGTATAGGCGAGATAATTGCCGGGAATGGAAGGTTCGACGGTGCGGCCGTGCAGCTTTGTCGGCCAGCCGGCGAAATAGCGGAACGTATCAACCGTGCCCTGGATATCGATCTCGCGGGCAAAGGTCACCGACTTGCCCATGTCGATGGCTTCGATTTCCGCCAACTCGTCGGCATGGGTCTCGATGAGGTCGGCGAGGCGGTGCAGCAGCCGTTCGCGTTCGAGCGGCTTGAGGAGACGCCATGCGCCGCCATCGAACTGGGCGCGGGCAGCGCGGACGGCCCGGTCGAGATCGTCCGTAGTGCCCGAGGGCGCGCGGGTGATCAGGCCGCCGGTGGAGGGCTCGAAAATGTCGAAGGTCGCGCCATTGCCGCTGTCGACCCAGGCGCCGCCGATGAACATCTTCTGGGGCTTGGCCAGAAACCGCCGCGTCGCATCGCTGACGCCGTATTGATCCATATAATTGCGGACGCATTCGTCCATGTCTCTTCCTCCTCGTCGGCCGCCGCTGGCGTGCCGGCCCTTCCCGGGGTCTTTGCTCAGCGTTTTTCGGCTCTTGCATGCATGACGCGGCCGATGAGGTTCATGAGAACCTGCGCGGCCAGAATGGATGTGCCTCCGGTGTGGTCGTAGTCGGGGGCGACCTCGACCAGATCGATGCCGACGATGTTCCCGCGCTTGGCGAGCGCCGCCAGGATCTCCAGCACCTCGTAATAGATGAAGCCGCCATGCGACGGCGTGCCGGTACCCGGCGCGATCGACGGATCGAAGCCGTCGATGTCGATGGTGACATAATAGCGCGCGCCGGCCGGCACCCGGTCCACCACGCCCTGCGTGCCCAACGCCCGGATCTGGCGCACGGAGAGAATATCGGAGCCCATCTTGCGGGCATCCTCATAACCTTCCTTGGCGGTGGAGGAGACGTTGCGGATGCCGAGCTGCGACAGGCCGCTGACATAGGGCTTTTCCGCCGCGCGGCGCATCGGGTTGCCGTGGCCGTAGCGCACGCCATGGCGCTCGTCGACGAAATCGAGATGGGCGTCGATCTGCACGATGTGGATCGGACCGTTCTTCTCGCAATCCTCGGCAAAGGCATTGACGCAGGGGATGTTGATGGAATGATCGCCCCCGAGCACCACCGGCAGTGCGCTGGCGGCCAAAATCTTGCGCACGCCGAATTCGATGTTCGCGTGGCTCTTCATCGTGTCGGTGTGGACGATGTCGGCGTCGCCGATGTCGACGATCGAGACCGCGCCGCTCGGAAGATAGGTGACGTCGTCCTCATGATCGTAGGCGCCGCCATGGCCGAAGGAGAACAGGGTCGAGGCTTCGCGGATCGAGCGCGGCCCGAAGCGGGTGCCGGCACGCCACTGGGTGCCGCAGTCGAACGGCGCGCCGAGGATCGCCACGTCGGCGTCGATCGCGTCCCAGTCCGGCTGATAGGGATATTTGCCGAAGGTGCAGATGCCGACAAACGGCAGGTTCAATCGTCCGGTTTCATAGGAATTGCTGGTCATGTGTCTCCTCCACAGGTGAAGGAGATTGCGGAAGGTCGATACGTTTAAAAATATCTATGATTGGATGTTTAGTTGTGGCTTAATCAATGCATGATCAACAAGGTTCGCCACCGCGTTCTCAACCTATCGCTCGGCGATGCCGAGCTCCGGCTGCTGCGCGTCTTTGCTTCAGTCGTGCAGCACGGCGGCTTTTCTGCCGCGCAGTCAGCGCTCGGCATGACGCAGGCGACAATCTCCACCCATATGCGCAATCTGGAACAGCGGCTGGCCTTGCGCCTGTGCACCCGCGGCCGCAGCGGCTTCCAGCTAACGGAGGAAGGACGGCTCGTCTATGACGCGGCGCTCGAACTCTTCGGCTCGCTGGAGAAATTCCAGAGCCGCATCGGCGAGGCGCAGGGTGAGCTTTCCGGCAATCTCAGCTTCGGCACCGTCGATGCGATGATCACCAATCGCGAACTCGACCTTCAGGGCGCACTCGCCAGCTTCCATGCGAAAGCGCCGCGCGTGCATCTGGAAATCGATGTCGCAGCACCGCAGGTGCTGCACCAGGGGCTACTGAACGGCTCCTATCAGGTCGTGCTCATGCCATCGGTCGGCAGCGTCACGTCGCATGTCCGTAGCCAGCCGGTGTTTTCCGAAGTTCAGAAGCTCTATTGCGCCGAGCGCCACCAGCTCTTTGCCCGCCCCGACGAAGAGCTCACCGACGCGGTGCTGGCATCCCAGTCCTTTGCCGGCCGCACCTATATGCTCAACGAGACGATCTGCGGCGTGAACTTCACGTGGGCCGCCGCAACGCCGCATATGGAGGGCACACTGCTGCTTCTGCTTTCCGGCGCTTATATCGGCTTCCTGCCCGATCACTATGCAGACGAATGGGTGCGCACCGGCCGTCTCAGGATACTTGCCCCCGAGCGCATGACCTTCGAGGATATGTTCCATCTCGCCTATCCCCGCAACAAGCCTTCACGCGCGGCCGAAACCCTGGCAGAGGCGATCACCGAGAGCGTACGAAAGCCGCACTGATGCTTTCCGCTGGCCCCGGAAACCAGGGCCAGACGGCTCAGTCCTGGGACAATTCCAGGAAATGTCACTGCTCACGTCCTTATCGCCCCGATCTGCAACCACGTAGCCGATGCCGCGCAGCATTTTCCGCTCCCTGCCCTACCGAACCCGAACGGGCTCGGCGTAGTAGGGCAGCCGGTCGATCCGCGGCGACCACCGTCCCTTGTCGACGACCGTGCGCACATGCGCTGCAATCTCCTCCATCGGCGCGAACCAGACGTCCCCGCGCTGAAGAACCCGCGCAAGGAAGCGGTGCGCCACTTCCAAGCGCGCAAGGCGTCCGGTGGAGAAGGGATGCACGACCGGCACCCGGAGCGCGCCTATCGGCGAGCGCGACGCGCGCACCGATGGCTGCAAAAGCGAGCGCGCAGGCAGCCGCGAGGTGGCACGCGCATCGTGATGTCTTGAACGGGGAAATGCGATCCTCGAGGACCGTTTGCTATTGGGAGACGGTGCGCGTGCGTCCGAAGGCGCGCAGTAGCAGGTTCATCGAAACAGCGATCTTGTCGATGTCGGGGACGTCTCGGGAGTAGCGTCCGGTATAGAGCTTGACGATCATCTGGTCGCGCTCTTTGCCGCTGAGTTCGTAGTGAAGGTGAAGGTAGAAGCGCCTCTTGTCTCCGGCGCGCGAGATGTCGCCGCGCCGCTGCGTCACTTGCCTGAGATCTGCGTGTAGCGGCTCGAAGCCATCAAGTCTGAGCGTCAGCTGTGTGGACTGGAAACGCACTTCAGTCGGAACGGCGACCACCGCCTTGTCGAGTGAGAGGCTGACCACGCGCCCCGGCGTGCCGTCGACATTGGCGGGCTCATCCAGCCTAAAAGCCTGAAAAAGGCGACACGGTTTCTCAAAGCAGATGAGAGAAGCGATGACAAGGACGACGATGTTGATGCCCGACCAGAGAGCCCCGATCGCCGAGAACGAGCCGTGTACCCGTGCCGTTTCCGGAACGATGTTGATCAGGAGCCCCAGTGCTGTGGCAGTGATGAAGCCCGCGATCCAAGAGAACGTGTAGGCATCGAAGGCGTTGGCCTCGTTACCGGTGCCTTTCGGGGTCACCTTGAACGGCTTGCCGAAGGGCCGTACGAGGCTGGAAACGACCGTCGGCAGCATGCGAAAGGTTGCGAACGTCCCGACGGCGCTGGAAACCACCGGGAGGTAGCGCGTCGGGGTGATCCACAGCATCAACAGGAAATAGGCCGCCAGAACGGGAAGCTGGTTAGAGACATAGTCGGCAACGCCGGTGAAGTGCAGCGGCAAGGCGCCGAACCAGAGATAGGCGATCGGCACCAGCAGGACGATCAGGCGCACGACGTACTGCACGAGCCAGGACATGGGAAGAAACATGATCCGCTGGAACAACGACAAGCCCGGTCCGCGCAAGGGGCCGTTGTGGAGATAGAGCGTCTGGATGCCGCCCTGGCACCAGCGCTCTCGCTGGACGAAATAGCCCGTCAGGTTCTCGGCTGCCAACCCCATCGACAGGCGCTCGTTCAAGTAGCGGGTCTTGTAGCCTTTATTCAGCATCGACAGTGTCGTCAACAAATCTTCGGTGATCGATTCCGTCGGGAAGCCGCCGATCGCATCGACTGCCTTGCGGCGGGCGATCGAGCACGACCCACAGCAGAAGCTGACGTCCCAGACGTCGCGGCTCGGAGCGATCTCGTCGAAAAAGAGGCGCTGTTCGTCCGGCCAGATGTTCTCCAGACCCAGGTTTGACTGGACCGGATCGACATTGAAGAAATGCTGCGGCGTCTGGACGATCCCGATCTGCTCGTCCGAGAAGAACGGCAAGGTACGCTTGAGAAAATGGCGATATGGAACGAAGTCGGCATCGAAAATGGCAATGAAGTCGCCCGAACTCGCGCGGAGCCCGTTGTTCATGTTGCCGGCTTTCGCGTGCGCATTGTCCGTTCGCGTCAAGTGGACTGCACCTCGCTCTGTGCAGAAGGTCTTCAGCCAATCACGCCGGCCGTCATCGAGGACATAGACCGTGAACTTGTCTTTCGGATAGTCGAGTGCCAACGCCCCGACGATCGTCCGCTCCAAGACATCGAGCGGTTCATTGTAGGTCGGAATAAAAACGTCGACCGTAGGCAGATCCTGTTGTTCGCGAGCGAAGAACGTCTTTCCCAAGCGGTCCGCTTCGGAACTCCGGTCAACGTATCGGCTCATCAAGATGAGGAAAAGAACGACCTCGGTGAAGGCAAGGAGCTCGATAATGAAGACAACCCAAACCCACCATGCGTTCGCGCCATCGGCTGGATAGGGAAGAACGGTCTCGAAAAGACGCCAGACCATATAGCGCAATGCGACAGCGCCCACGACGGTGCAGGTGATGGTGCGCGCCCAGGTTTGATGCCGCGACCAATTGGATGGCCCAAGCAGGAAAAAGGCAATAACCAGCAATGTGGGCGCGAGCGCTAAAAGAGGTTGAACCACAAGCTTTTGATCCACTGCGTCAGTTGCAGATTGTGCCTGGAGATGCGTACCTGGGCGGTCCGCCCCACCTGGCAAAAATTGCCGAAATCGGTGTTGAGTGCTGAGGGTATGAGTTGAACGCGTATCCTGGCATCCTGCTCCTCGGCCTCCGGCTCCTTGGCAGCTAGATTGTCCTTCTCGACAACGGCAGAAGAGCCTTTGACTGCCTGCACCTTCCCCTTGAAGACGTCGCTCCGACCGAGAAGCCGAACCTCCGCTTCGCGACCCGGATAGATCTCATCGTAATCGACTTCGGGAACGAGGATATCGACGAAAAGCTCGCGGCAATCGAGGATACGCATAAGCTCGTTGTTCAAGATGACATTGGAACCGTTGACGACGTTCCGGGTCCACACTACGCCGCTGAATGGCGAAGAGATCGCCGCCGATTCGAGACTGCGAACACGCTTCTCTTCCTCGACCAGTTGATAATCTATCTGGTCGGCGCGCGTGCTGTTTTCGACAATGCGGGTGTTGATATCGTTTATGCGAACGATCACCTCGTCCTGGCGCTGGCGGGAATAGGGTACATCGTTTTGACCATCGCCCACGATGAATATCCCCTGACGAAGCGCCGTCAGTCGTTGTTCGAGCAGCTCGAGCGACAGATTGCTGATCTCGACCTCTCCGCCCGTGGCAGCGCCCGCGGCTGCGGCCGACTCCACCATTTTGCGTGTAAAAATCCCTTTCGACTCCAACTCCTGCCGTCGGTCGAGGTCTACCTTGGCGACGAAGTCCTGGGCACGCGATACCTCGACCCGTTTCTGCAGGATGCGAAGCTCGCGTTCCAGACTTGCAATGGTGGCGTTCTTGAAATTCTCAAGCCGATCGGCGAGTTGGGTGCGCAACGCGACAAGTTCGTCCCGTTCCCGCTCGAGCGCCGCAACGCGATCATCCGCGGTCTTTCCTTCCGCCTGCAGCGAAGCAAGGATCGCCCGATTGACCCGATCATTGCGGATCGTCAGAAGCGTCTCGTTTGCGGCTACCGAGGTGCCGATCCGGGGTGGTGCCTGCTCAATCTCGCCATCGATCGGCGCGTTGATCACTGCAAAGCGAGCGTTGACCGTGCCATCAAGGCTGGTAAAGCCCGTGAGCCCCGGCAAGAGCACGACAATGGCAAGTGCCAGAAGCAGGATCCCAACGACAATGCGTGTGACGCGATGGTTCAGGAGCTGCATGCCCAATCCCACTCACTATCGTTGACAACGACGACGGGGCTAGCGACATGCTCCCACCGCCGGGTTAACTTCCGGTGAGATGACGAGATGAACAACCCTCAAAATTGTATGTTTTACAGCTGAAGATTGTCCCATTTTCGAAAGATTCGGACGGACTACCGCTGTGTGTGCGGCCGATTTTCAGACAGAGGCGCGGGTCGTCCACGGGCCCCTCTTTCTGTCAGCAAAGCATCATATTTGAGTGATGCACTTCTCCGCCAAAGAGCGGAGTGAGCGTAGGTTCGGAGAGCAGAAACCCTTGAACATGTGTTGCTCCCGCGGCCTGCGCGGCTTCAAACTGCGCATAGGTTTCGACGCCTTCAATGACCACGACCGGGGCGACACAGGATGCGAGACCGACCATGTGCGAGAGAAAGCGCTCCGCGTCGTCACGACCCAGGCGCAAAAAGAATCCGTCGATCTTCACGATGTCGACGGGCAGCGACAAAAGCGCCTCGGGTGTCGAGAACCCTGTGCCAAAGTCGTCGACGGCAATTCTGTAACCAAGGGCCTGCACACTGTGCAGAAACCGGCCGGCTATCGGAAGTCCCGATACGGGAAGACTTTCCGTCAACTCGAGCACAAGCCGCGATGCAAACCTCGTATTTGCCGACAACAGATCGAAGAGAAGCGCTCTGTTGCGTTCGTCGGAAATACTTTCGACTGAAATGTTGCACCCTAGGACGCCGGATGGCTGGCACGCGAGCCAGTCAAAAGCGAGGGCGAGCATATGCCTGTCAAGCGCGGCAACACGGCCTGCCGCCTCCAGATAGCTGATGAACTCGCTGGCTGCCATGATCTCGCCATCGGGTTTGATGAGCCTTCCCAGGCATTCCGAGTAAAGGACGCGGCCGACGTCGGCGACAAAATTTATGTGTTGAAGCGAAAAACCGACACGTCCCTGTTTCACTGCCTGGTCGAAGACTTCCGCGACACGATCAAACATTCGAATTCCGCCTGGTTTGGCAACCGGCCCGACAACATCGCCGGAGCCGGCCGCCTGTCTTTTGTTTTACTGGGCGCTTTCTACTTCCGGATCCGTTTCTACGTCCGGATCCGTCTCATCCACGGTCGATGGCGGCAGCGTCTCGCGGATTTCATCGATCTTGCCGACCGCAGGGCCAACGCCGAGTATCTCCTTGGCTTCATCGACCATGTCGTCGGTCACCACACCGTCCTTGGTGAAGCTCGCAAGGGCTTCGCGCAGCGCTTCGTCACTCAGCGCCGGATCCGTGGGGATGGCATCCTCACCGTTTTCAGCCTCAAACTCGGCATAGGCGATCGCATAGGCCCGAACCCCGGCCATCTTCGGATCGTTCGAATTGAGGTAAGCGTGATAGTTCCGGTTGAGCGAACGGAAACCCGGCGCGTTCCCCGGCGTTACCGGTTCAACAACCGGATCCAACTCCACCGGCGCTGATTTGACGACTTTGTCGGCCTTCGCCGGCTTGGACGCTTTTTCCTTGCCGCTTGATGTGTGGGTCTTCTTATGCGATTTCTCGCCGGACTTGTTTCCTTTCGTCTCCTTGCTTCCACGCGCGTTGTCGGACTTGCCGTGGCCGGAACTGCCACCACGATCGCTGCCGTGGCCGCCACCATGGTCACTACCGTTTCCGCCGCCATTGCCGCCCTTGGCATAGGCGAAACCGCTCAGCCCCAAGTTACCGCCAGCAACCGGCGCGATTGCCAGTGTTAGTGTCATGATGCTTCGCGCGATCAGTCTCGTCATGGCCATGAGAATCTCCTTATTCCAACTTGCTGTTCACTGTCCTTTCGCGGACTCAAGCGAACGATCATTGATGCACGGACGATATCTGCGCCCCGGACACGGCGCCATCGGCCCCAGACCATTGCCTCCGCGCTTGGGACTTAGGTCCGGGCCCAAAGGCATCAAAGGTCCGATCAAGCTCGCGTCGATCGGCCTGCCATTGACCGCGTTTCGAGAGTGGTTAGGTTGAGCTGGGCTTGCTACAATGGTTGCGCCGCACGAGCCGGCGGCCCGATCCGAGAGACCTGGTGCGCTTCAATCAACTCATCACCCGCTGGAATTCTCAATCGCTCGCCAGGCAGTTTCTGCTTATCGGCGGAGCAGTCTCGGCATGCGCCATGGTGTTGATCGGAGCCTTTGTTTCGAACCGGATCGAAGATGCGGTCACCCGGAACTCGGCCGCGACGACTGCACTCTATGTGGATAGTGTGATTGCGCCGCTGCTGCCTGACATGCAGAAAAACGAAGTCCTCGACGGGACCGTGGCACGCGCGTTGGATGAGACCCTCGGCCAGGGCGCACTGGGTGAGCGGCTTCTCTCTTTCCGCCTCTGGCGCGCGGACGGCACGCTCCTCTATTCGAGCGATCGGGCCGCTGTCGGCACGAAGGTTGAGCTCAGCGGTGAATTGCAAACCGCATTTTCCGGCAACATGGCCGCGCGCTTCGATCAGGAAGGGGAATTAGCGACTGATAAGGGTTCGGACGTGCCGGCGCTTGTGATCTACAATCCCGTACTGCAGCCCTGGTCCGGGCAGGTGGTTGCCGTGTCGGAATTCCACGAAGTCGCCAATGAGTTTCAGCAAAGTCTCAATCAGGCGCGTATGCACACTTGGCTGGCGGTCGCGGCCTTCACGCTTGCCTTCTTTGTCGTGCTGTCGGCAATCGTGCTTCGCGGCAGCAAGACGATTGAGAGCCAGCGCCATGCGCTCAAGCAACGGGTCGAGGAGCTCTCGGAATCGCTCGCGCAGAACGAAAAATTGCGGGGTCGTCTTCAGCGCGCCTCACAACGTGCCACCGCGTTGAACGAAAGTTATCTGAGACGCATCGGAGCGGACCTGCACGATGGCCCTGCCCAACTCGTCGCCTATGCCTCGCTCAGGTTGGACAGTGAAGCCTTGAAGCACAGCAAAACGCCGGCCGCCACGCGCGACCGCGAAATTGGTGCGATAAAGGCGAGTTTGGACGAAGCGATGCAGGAGATCCGCACGCTCTGCGGCGGCCTGGTCCTGCCGCAGATAGAAACGGCAGGTCTGGCCGAAATCTTGCAGCGGTGCGTGAAGGCGCATCAGCAGCGGACAGGGGCGCCCGTCGAATTGAACTTGACGAAGCCCCCCGAACGCCTCTCGCAGGCGGCGAAGATATGCATCTACCGGTTCGTGCAAGAGACCCTCAACAATGGCTTTCACCACGCCGGCGGTGTCGGACAGCGGGTAACGCAGCGGACGGATGGCGACCGTGTAACGATCGAGGTTGCCGATAGTGGACCCGGTTTTGACCCGGACACAGTTCTGCCCACAAGTCTTGGTCTTGCCGGCTTACGAGAACGGATCGAAAGTCTCGGAGGAACGTTCGAGCTCGTTGTGGCTCCGACCGGTACAACCGTTCGCATGACGACCAGCGTCAAGGAGATATGACAATTATGGCGTTTCCCATTCGCGTTGCTATCGTGGACGATCACCCCTTGTTTCGGGAAGGTGTGACGCGGAGCCTGTCGGAGATCGAGGGCTTTGAAATTGTCGCCGAGGGTAGCTCGAAGGACGATGCCACCCAGATCGCGGAGAGCCTTGGACCAGATATCATGCTCATGGATATCTCCATGCCCGGTGGTGGCCTGGAGGCCATACCGGCGATCCTGAAAATCGCCCCATCACAGAAGATTATCATGCTCACCGTTTCCGAAGACGGCGACGACGTGACAACTGCGCTGGATCGAGGTGCCACCGGCTATGTGCTGAAGGGCGTCGGTGCAAGAGCGCTTGCCGAGGTCATTCGCACCGTGGCTTCGGGAGAGCGCTATGTGGCGCCGACCTTGTCGGCCAAGCTTCTGTCCAGCCGGACACCTTCGGTAAGCGGCAGGTCCGGCCTGATCGCCGGTCTAACGCCTCGTGAAAGGGAAGTTCTGGAATTGGTGGCAGCCGGTATGAGCAACAAGCATATCGCAATCCAACTGGACCTGCAGGAAAAGACCGTAAAGCATCATATGACCCAGATCATGACAAAGCTGGGCGTCAGCAACCGCACTGAAGCGGCCATGGTGCTGCGCGATGCGCGCGAAGTCTGATCCACGTCGAACAAGGATGGCGCAACCGGCTCGGTGCGCCTGCCCTCACTTAATGCAAGAATGAATCTATCCGTTTTCTATCGTTTGCCGTCGCGCGGCGGTTGATGATAGTGCGTCCGCGGGCATCCTTCATGATGTAGCGGCCATTCGCGATCTCTTCGGTAATGCCGCCTTCGTGGCGAACGCCGACATCCTGCCCATTGGCCTTTGCGTTCCCACGATTGGAGTTCTTGGAACGCTCGCTGTTGGAGTTGGAGCGGTCACTGCCACTTGAACTCCCACCTCCGTTCCCGCCACCGCTTCCTCCACCATTTCCGCCACCGTTGCCGCCACCGTTCCCGCCATTTCCGCCCCCGCCTCCATTACCATTGCCACTGTTGGCGAAGGCGACCGTCTTGACGATCGTAAGTCCAGCGCTCGACGTTTCGAGGCTGTAGGGTAAGGAGATGGCGAGGGTGCAGACTGCCGGCAAGAATGCTGTCAGGATCATCCGACGCGTGATCATAATGTCTCCAAGGTCATTTCGTGCGCAAGCGCACTTAGCGCGGCGGGTAACGAACCAACTTTGCCCTTGACCGAGACGCACAGTCAACTCGCTCCAGCAAACATCCTGCCTGCACAGGACCTTTCCCTTACCCCGGCTGGACCTTCGTCCCATCCAAGCCAGACTATGGTCGGAAGACCGGGCGGGGGTCCGCTGGTGCGATCCGGCGGATCAGCCAGGCAGACGCGCTTAAAAAGACGGCTCCCGGAGGAGCCGATGAGGTAAGTGAAAGGGCCAAATGTCAGGATCGCCGATCCGTGAAGGCTCCTGGTTGACCCCATTTGAAGGGCATGCTGTTAGGGCGGGGCTAGATATTCATCGAAGGTTGAGTGGCGCCAAAGGGCGGTCCTATCGTCCCCGCCCGACGGCGCTGGTGCCGCTGCCCGACCCATCCGGAGGGTCGGCAGAAGTACTTTCGAAACCTCTCATCGCTGCGTGAGATAGATGTCCGGGATCGTTCTGAAACGGCAAAACTCTCGCCTGGAAAACTCTCGCCTGGTGGGAATCCCAGAGGACAAAAGCCTATCGGGCAGGTCCCCCTCCGTTGAGGCTCAGGCGGTCATTGCGATAAAAAGAGAGCCTCTACCCCGCTAAGGAAGAGGCTCAGTCGGTGCATGCGATCGGCCTCTGCAGCGGGGACTGCCGAAGGTGGCAATCGCAATGAGACAAGGGTGACTGATGCCCCGCCCAAAGACAACTTCCCTCAAGGGACTAGCCCTGATCAGCCGAAGATATAACCGGGTGCCTGCACACCAAAATGTCGGGCAGCGGTTTACGAGCGTGGCAGCCGCACACCTTCCAATCTATTCCTCATGAACGATTTCAAAGGCAGCGTCCTGCGCAAGAACCAACGTCTCAATCAAAACAGTGGAGTTGCAACAGTCGACCAAAAGGCCTGTTGTCGTATACCAAGATGGGCGGACGCCCGGTTGAGGATTAGATTGCTTGTCGGCCTCGCTGGTGAGGTCCCGTCCCACCTAAGACCTAAGTCCTATTTGCGCCGGCAAAGGTCCTACTCTGCTTGTGACGCAATTCAATCCCAGAATATCCTAACTACAACCATGGCGTCATCCACCGCCACGGCCGCAAAAGTGGTTCCAGAGTCGCTTGTGACGCCTTTCCGGGTGACTCTGGAACACAGCACCAAACTGCTCGCAGGTTCATTAATATTAATTAAAAATCCGAACCTGCCGCATGTCATCTCTGCTTTTTCGCCGGGACATTTATGCCAGACGGCTCGGCCGTTCAGCCGCAACGCTATCGATGCCCTTACGCTGATCCGGCTTCGCGAAGCGGCACAACCTCCGATATATTAGATAGTCCTTAAGGATGACTTGAGGGGCCCATGCAAGAGGCGTAGCGTCCCAGTCTAAGCCAGGTGCCTCATTGTAGAACACCTGACAAGGCGTGATGAGAACACGCATAGGGGGGGGATTTCCCAGAACAAATCTTTTTTTCCGAAGTGGATAGAGGCCCTGACGCTTGAGGGCCCCTATCCCTTTTCTTTGGCCAATTCATTTTCGCGGAGGATAACCTCGATGGCACTGGACATCCAGACTCAAGACATCATCATCGACGAGAGCATCGGTCTTACGGACGACGATATTAACCCGTCCGGCAACACCAACCCCACGCTGTTGTATCTCCTGGGTCTTGACGATCCGGGCGGGCTGACCTCACCGGAGGTCGCCCACCAAGCCGACTTCGTGCAGGCCTCGGCGAGCGCAGGGGAAACCATCTCCGGGATCGTTCTCGCGAAGGATGCCTCGGGCACACCCTTTTCCAAAACCGTCGGCGTGAACAGCGGCATCCAAACGGTCGATGGCAACTATGTCTGGCTGTTCCAGGACACCACGAATCCCAACGTGGTGATCGGCGTCATCGGAACCTCCGACCCGCTTGCAGAACCCGATGAAAACGGGCCGCTCGCCTTCGCGTTTGGGCTGGACCCCACGAGCGCCACTAAAGCGGACCTTTACCTGGTTCAGTACGTGCCGCTGCTCCATCCGGATGAGACCGACCCGGACGACCGCATCGATCTGACTGATCATGTGTTCGCCTCGGTCACGGGGACTTCCGTGCTCAGTTTCTTGGGGCAGAACGCCGCGTCCGGCAATCATGATTTCTACGTGATCAATTCCTCCACTGACGCTTCCAAGCAGCTTCTCGTGACAGGTTTCCTGGGCGCAGCAAATGCCACCGCCAACGTGAGTACGCAGGGATTCGGCATCGGTAACCAAAGCATCAATCCGACCGAAACGCTGCAATGCGATTTTGTCACCGGCGGCAATCTCCCTGCGGGTGATGGCTCCCAAATCCAGTACGGCAGCCATCTCGATAACGTCACGCAGGCTGGGTTCACGATCAATCAGATCACACCTTCGGCCGAGACTAGGCGGGTGGATATCACGATCAGGGCCTTCGACAATACGGGCAACGAGCAAGGATCGGACTTCTTCAACGGCACCACGACCAACCCCGTCGACATCACCAGCATCAAGTTGACGGGCACGTCCGGGTTTGCCACCACCATCACCGCCGATGGCACTTATGCCACGGGAAGCGGTAACGTGACCATCTCTGGGCTCAACGGCACCGGGAACGCCGTCACCATCACTGGGCTGGATAACGTCACGACCGTCGATTTCACCACCGCCACCCAAATGGATCGGCTGACGGTTACGGGGGTCGACGCGACTGAAGGCTGCGACATCACCGAATTCCATTTCACGTCGCAATCCTCCAACGCCCACACCGAAGAGGTCGGCTCGTTCATCAACTTCGATGACGATGGGCCGAGCATCACGGCAGACGGCACCCCGCCGGAACTGACGGTCGACGAGACCGATTTGACGGACGACGACAGCGCCGATTTCTCGACCTCCTTCACCTCGGATGCCGGTGAGGATGGTGACGCCATCAGCTATGCGCTCGGCATCAATCAGGCCAACAACGACAGTGGCCTCGTCGACACCGCAACCGGCGACGCCGTCCTGCTCTTCAAGGAAGGTGATAACGTGGTCGGTCGTGCCGGCTCGGCCGTCGGCGCTGTTGTGTTCACGGTCAGCGTCAGCGCCGCCGGCGTGGTCACGCTCGACCAGGCCCGCGCGGTGGTCCATCCGGACGCCAGCAACCATGACGACAGCATCACCTTGGCTGCTGCCGACCTCATCACCCTGACGGCAACCATCACCGACAACGACGGGGACGAGGACTCGG
>NZ_JBQENM010000047.1:0-26899 GCF_052044795.1 Ensifer sp. 22521 | reverse complement strand
AGAGGCTGACTCAAAAAGACCTCAGCAATATCTGTATCTTGCGAGCCGCCGCGTGAGGATGCGGATGTGGGCGATTGTGATCCATGCCTCGGCGGAGGCGATCGTTTTCTCCCAATCTTTGGCCAGTCTACGGCAACGACCGAGCCAGGCGAAGGTCCGTTCCACCACCCAGCGACGCGGCAGCACGGTGAAGCCCTTGCCCTTGTCGGAACGCTTGACGATTTCCATCGTCCACTGGCCGAACTTCGCCAATCTCCCCTTCAGCTTGTCGCCCGCATAGCCGCCATCGGCGAAGACATGTCGGAGCCAGGGCCAGCGGTGGCGGATTGATTTCAGGAGGCCGGATGCCCCATCACGGTCCTGAATGTCCGCGCCATGCACCACCAGGCCGACCATCAGCCCCAGCGTGTCGACAATGATGTGGCGCTTGCGCCCCTTGATCTTCTTGCCGGCGTCATAGCCCGAAATCCCGCCGCTTTCCGTGGTTTTCACGCTCTGGCTGTCGATCACGCCAGCAGACGGCGAGGCTTGCCGACCTTCCAACTCGCGCGTCTCCATCACAAGACGATGGTTGATCCCGCTCCATAAACCCGTCGCCCGCCATTCGTAGAAATAGGCCTGAACTGTCGTAAACGGCGGAAAGTCCTTTGGCAGCATTCGCCACTGACAACCCGTCGAAGCAATATAAAGCAGCGCATTCACGACCTCGCGAAGATCGGTACGACGTGGCCTGCCCAAACGCCTTGGCCCAGGTAGATAAGGCGAGATCAATCCCCATTCCCGGTCCGTCAGATCACTTGCATAACGACTCGCGCGTCGGGCATATTGCCGACGGGTGAAATCAGTCCAACCCATTGTGGTCTCCGTTCGTCCTAAGCAAACAAACAGAATCACAAATGACTGATTTCACTCAACTCTTTTTCGGTCAGGCTCTAAGGCAATCGATGCATTCGCCGAAGCCCAAGGGCTGACCCGATCAGGCTTTTTGCGAGCTGCCAAGCATGAGATCGGCTACGCAAACGACGACAACAACGATAACTACGCTAAGGCGCGGCTAAGGGCTCAAGTGGAACACGCCTCGACGAGCAGTTTGGTTACATTATCCAGCCCCTCAAGCCGACGAGCTGGCGTCTGCCACCCAGCACTTGCAAATGGGAAGCGGGCGGAAGGCCGGTTTCACGCCTTCTTAACCGTGATTTGGGAAAATGTGCCCATCCGGTGGGTATGATGCCGACCGTTCGTTGGGGTAAAACGTGCATGCGTAAGCCGCAAGATCAACAGCTGTCCTCTGGAGAGCCCCTCCCGGAGACCGGGTACATCGTCTCCCGCCGCGCCGTGCTTTCTGGTCTCGGGATCCTGACCATGCTTGGCGCTTCCGGCTGTTCGCAGGCGCTCGAAATCCCGTCGTTGGGACCAATCGAGCCATCTGGTGGTATGCCGCCTGTGGGCGTTGACCACATGCCGACTGGGTCAATCCGCCCGATCCCACCGATCAGCGTCGACAGCAACATCACCGACAACGGCACGATGTATGCTTCGATGATCGATAATGGTTTCGTGATCCCGGCAATCCCATTCCAGAAGGTCAAGCCGGAATTCCGGCGTCAGATCGTTATCGATCCGACCGGCGAGGCACCGGGCACGATCGTGGTACGCCTCAACGAGCGGCATCTCTATTGGGTGAAGGAAGGCGGCGAGGCGATCCGTTACGGCGTCGGCATCGGCAAGGCCGGCTTCGAATGGAACGGCCGCGCCGAGATCCAGTACACAAAGGAGTGGCCGACCTGGACGCCGCCCAAAGAGATGATCGCGCGCAAGCCGGAGCTGGTGAAATGGACGGGCGGTCAGCCGGGTGGGCTCGACAACCCGCTCGGCGCCCGCGCGCACTATATCTACAAGGACGGCCACGACACTGGCTATCGCGTACACGGCTCACCGGAATGGTGGACCATTGGCACTCAAGCATCTTCCGGCTGCGTGCGTATGATCAACCAGGACGTCATCGACCTCTACAACCGGGTCAAGGCGTCGCCGACCAAAGTCCCGATTGTGGTGGCGTGAAAGCCTTCCGCGCTGAGTGCGTAGGGAATCGAAGGAACACGACAGTCCCTACCAAAGAAACTGGCCGTTCCATCTTACAGCACCCGCCTGCCCTTCTTCGATGGCAGGCTTATGAGGCGAAGGCCAGAACGATTGCGATAACGAGCAGCAACGGGCCCATCCACTTGAAGTGGCGGGCCAACGGCAGTTGGTTTGCCGGGTTTCTTGACAAAGTCACATACCCAAAGCCCACGGACGTCATCCACAGGCCGGCGCAAAACATGATGAATTCGTCAATATAGTCTGCGACCATGACTCTCCTGCTTTCTTCGAGGCATTGCCATCAGTCCGCCTCAACTATCCCTCACGTCGGCGGCGCACCGTCGCTTTGGGGATTGTCGGGCTACTCGAGAGGCTTCACTCGGGGGATACCCCAAAAGCCCGTCTCCATAACGCCGATCTTATCAACCAGACCGAGACCCATTAGCAAATTATAGTAGGTCATGGATATAGTTCGCTCTTGCCTTACAAAAGCACATATGTGCTCCATTCGGTGTTGCAGGCCGATAGTACTGTCCGGATTGCGGCGCCTGAACCCGCTTAGGCGCTTGCTTGAAGGTTGGGACCGCACCTCAGCTGTCGAGCGAAATGAAAATGCACAAAGCCGGGAAAGCATGCTGATAACAAAGCAAGCGAGCAAGATTGACGCCCTGAAACAGGCGTAGCCGCAGTCCGTGCTCTTACGCCAAAGCCGCCACCCTTCCGGGGGACGGCCTTTGCTCACCAGCAGTGTACAGAGATTACTGTGCAGCCTCTTCGATGAGGTCCGCAACGGCTTGGGGCTGCGACACCATCACAACATGGGATGCACCCTTGATCACGACAGTGTGCTTTGAGCCTGCCCGTTCGGCCATGAAGCCGAGTGCCTTCGCTGGGATGTTCTTGTCGCCGTCCCCATAGATGAAGTAGGAGGGCAGCGTCTTCCAGGCCGGCTTCCCGGACTTTTCCGTTAAGGCAGCTTCGGTGATCGGGCGCTGGCCGGTGGCCATCAATGCCGCATCCTCAATTGAAACATCGTGGGCGAACTGGTCGTGAAACTTCGCCTGGTCGATGGAAAGATCGACGCCGCCATCTACCAGCTTGACTGGAGCGGCGAGCGCTTGGCCAAGCGTTCCGCCTGGAAACTTACCGGCGAGATCGGCAGCTGCTTCCCCTGCTTCCGGAGCGAACGCTGCCACATAGACCAGCGACTTGACATTGTCCTTGCCATTGGCAGCGGTCGAGATCACCTGGCCTCCGTAGGAATGGCCGACCAGGACGACGGTTCCTTTGATGCTCGAGATGATGTCTGAAACATACGCCGCATCACCGGCGACACTGCGCAGGGGATTGGCGGCGGCAACAACCGTGTAACCGTCCTTCTGAAGGATCTTCGTCACACCATTCCAGCTCGACGAGTCGGCGAAAGCGCCGTGGACGAGAATGACTGTGGGCTTTGCGGGCTGGGCAATTGCGCTGCCGGACAGGAGAGCGGCCGCAAAGGCAGCGGTGGCGGCGAGTTTGAACATGACGATATCCTTCATAGCTTGGGATCTAGGTTCAGGCGGGAGGCAGTTATTTATTTGTGTGCAATTTACTTGTGTACGATTTATATGTTTCCGAAATGGCCATGTCAACCGCTTGCAATTAGATCGTGTGCGAATTATTTTTGCGGAAAGCAAATCGCGATGACGAAACCAGACGACCATCGCGGCGTCGCAGGAATGCTCTGCTTTTCCCTCTATTCCGCGAGCCACGCATTCACCCCACTTTACCGGCCATTACTGGACAAGCTGGGCCTCACGTACCCGCAGTACCTGATCATGGTGTCGCTCTGGAATCGCGACGGCCAGAACGTCAAGGAGTTGGGTAACGATCTCTTCCTTGATTCCAGCACGCTTACGCCGTTGCTCAAGCGCCTGAATGTTGCCGGGTTAATTACCAGAACGCGCAACCCAAAGGACGAGCGCGAGGTGCTTCTGCACCTGACCGAGAAAGGTCGCGCGCTGCAGGGTCAGGCCGATGATGTCATGCATTGCATCGGCGATGCGGTTGCGCTGGAAGCGGACGCTCTCGATACTCTCCGCGTCACGATAGACGGCCTACGCAACAGGCTTCAGGCACGGGCGAGATAGTTCGAAACCCTCCTCATTGAACGCTTCGCGATAGCAAGCCGGTGGCGGCCCAACCTCGTACCAAACAGGGGTCCCGCGAGCGGGCGTGCTCACCAACGTTCCGTTCGCTTCGCGGGCACCGCAGGCCGCTATCGACCGCTGATTTAGGAAACGCACCCGCTTCGCTCTTCTTTGTTAACTAAGCGATTGAGTCATTTAACAAAATAGCTGTTTCGTTTATTTAAATCGAGATCTGTCAGGCCGAGGGCGGATATCATCGCTCGCCCGCGTTACTCACGCGGGCGCTGTGTCCAGGCTCTACCGGTCGGCCGCGACCGCTCTTATTCGCTGCGGAACAGCCTCCACTTGGTGGGCCTGAAGGCGATTCGGCTTCTGTGTGCAAAAGACGCGCGGTCCGGCGGCAGCTCGATTTCGACGGCCGCATGCGTATTGCCCAGATCTAGCTCAAGATGGCGCGTACCGGCAACCCGCCGGCTCCCGATGATGAAGCCTTCAAGGCTGCCCCGAGAGCCATCGACGAGTTCTATGTCGTGCGGGCGGAAATACAGTAAAGCCTCACCATCGCCTTCGGTTGCAGCCCGCAGCCCTATGGGCAGATCTTCGAACCGGATTTCGCCGTTTGAAAGCATGACCTTTAAGCAATTCGACTGGCCAATGAAGCCGTAGACGAAAGTAGAGATTGGGTGATCATAGATTTCGTCCGGCGTACCGGATTGCTCGATCATACCTTTATTCAGCACCACCACGCGATCAGCCAGTTCGAGCGCCTCCTCCTGGTCGTGGGTGACAAATACGGTCGTGTATCCGGTGCGATCATGGATTTCACGCAACCACTGGCGCAATTCCTTGCGCACTTGAGCGTCAAGCGCACCGAAGGGCTCGTCGAGCAACAAGACGGTCGGCTTAACCGCCATGGCCCGGGCAAGCGCCACGCGCTGGCGTTGGCCGCCGGAGAGCTGAGCGGGGTAGCGATTTTCAAATCCTGACAGCTGTACGAGCTCGAGTAACTCGAGTGCCATTTTGTGAATCTCTGCCGGTGGTGGCCGCCGATTGGAGCGGCGAACCTTTAGACCGAAAGTCACGTTCTCCAGCACAGTCATATTCCGAAAGAGGGCATAGTGCTGGAAGACGAAGCCGATATTTCTTTCCTGCACCGTCTTCATCGACGCGTCCTCGGCATCGAAGAAAATCGTGCCATCGGTCGGGCTCTCGAGGCCGGCAATCAACCTAAGCAAGGTCGTCTTTCCGGAGCCGGAGGGTCCAAGCAAAGCGATCAGTTCACCAGAGTGGATGTCAAGAGAAACGTCGGCGAGCGCAGGGACGCGGTCATATTCTTTGCGTAGGCCTTGGATTCGTACTTCCATATATCCAGGTCCAAGTGAGTGCCATCCATTGCATCATTTGAACGCGCCAGCACAGAGTTGGTTCGATGTGCTATCAGAGGAGTGAAGCTGGCGACTTCGCATTGGAAACCGGAAGCGGAGGCATGGTGCGACTGCTCGGGGCTGCCGCGTCCGCGTAAGAGGCTCTGGCACGGTCTCTCAAACTCAGCCCTGATCCTGTAGAATGAGCGGGGGTCCGCGGGGCAACGAGACGGATTGGCGCCTGCCCGTCCGGGTTCGGCCACAACGCTTCAGCCCACAAGCGCGCCGAAGGGATACCAGGCGCATTCGGCAGCAGACAGCGAGGCCATGAACAATCGTGTGAGCCGCGCGTTACCTGTCAAATGGTGAGGTAAAGTCATGGCTCGAACCTCTCGAAACAACGGCCGCCGAGCGGAACTACTCCACATTGGGCTCGTGGTATTTGCAGTGTTGATTATCGCGGCAATGGTGGCGCTTCTGTAAGGCGATATCCCAAGCAAAGAACTCGCTCGAAACAAGCCGTGCTCGGCGCTCATAAAGAACGGCTCGGTTGTGGGTTGTTAAATGTTTAGAGCTTTGCGCATCCCTCGCTTTCGTGGCTCTAGATTTCGTGAAGGCAATCTTGAGTCAGCCGAGCGTTGGCTGCCACCGGCACCTCGACGATGTTTCCGCCTCGTTTCGTGGCGGCCGCCTCGCAGCCGGATTCTGGCCGCGTGCTTGGAACTAATGACGGGCGAGACTGTTTCAGCTGCGACTTTGGCATGACGCTGACGTGCCCTCCTGGCTGGGTAAGCCTCGATTTTGAGGAGACTCGCATTATGAAGACTTCGTCCAGATTTCGTTCAGTCGCGGCTGCGGTTATCGCTGCAGCAGGAATCAGCTTTGCCGGCTCCGCGCATGCCGACAGCGGTACGATCAGCTTCTCAGTCTACAAGGCGGCCTTCTTTGTGGGTGGTTCTGGAGGCGAGGGCACGCTGACCTTCCATGGTCGCCGCTATCCCATCTCTGTCGGCGGCATCTCGGGCGGCCTCGCCTTCGGGGCCTCTAAGACCAATTTCCATGGTACCGTTCGCCACATTCGCCGCGCCCGAGATGTAACGGGGGTCTACGGTGCGGTAGGCGGTGGCGGCGCGGTCGGCAAAGGGGCCCAGGTGATCGTCATGACCAATGACAAGGGTGCCCAACTCGAGCTCTCAGGCAAGCAGGTAGGTCTGCAAGTCAACGCCGATCTCAGCGGTCTTGCCATCACAGTGAAGTAAGGGCCGTCGCGCCGTTCGTCGTGCCTGCGGTCGGCCCACGACGCTGAATACAAAGGTCGGCTTTCAGCGCTCTGGCGACAAGCAGCGGGGTGACCTGATTGAACATGCCGAAAGCCGCTCCGCGCCGTTCGGCCGGAGCGGCGTCGGCAATCGGCGTCGCCAGAAGCCCTTGCGTGAAGCCCATACCACAGCACGCCGCCGATACCGACCGCCTGCGATGCTGGTGCAAAGGCGAGGACCAGATCAGCCTCAATGCATCATCGCCAGCGCGGCGGTGAAGAAATCCTCGCCTCCGAAGTTTCCCGATTTCAGCGCAAGTAGCATATCGCCCTGCGCGTTGCCGACCGTTCGCAGCACCGGCACGCCGGGCGCGATCTCCGGGCCGATCAGAAAGGCTGGAATGGCCAGCCTGTCGACCGCGGCCCCGGAGGTTTCTCCGCCGGCGATCACCAGGCGCCGCACGCCTCTTGCCACCAGTTCGGCGGCGATGACCGACGTTGCAGATTCGATCGCGTGACCGGACGCCTCGCGCCCATATAGTGATTGCAACCGGGACACGGTTTCCGGCGCTGCGCTCGCGGCGACGACGACGGGACCGGCCGAGATGCGGTCTCCGGCCCAGGAAATCGCCGCAGCGATCTCATCCGGGCCGGCAAGCAGCCGCACCGGGTCGAGCCGCAGGACGGGCATCGACCGTTCGGCGACGTCGAGCTGATGCAGCGTTGCGTTGGAACAACTGCCGGCAACGACGGCGGAAAGCCCGCCCACGGGGAAAATGGCGTTCGCCGTTGTAGCGTCGCTGGCAGGAGCCCGGCCGGAGCGGACGAGTGCACGGGCAAGGCCAAGCCCTAGCCCCGACGCGCCGGTGGATACCGGCGTTTCCAGTGCGATCGCGCCGAGCGTCTCGAGATCGCGTTCGAAGATCGCGTCGGCGATTACCGACCCGACACCTGCCTCACGCAAGTCCTCGAGCCGGGCCCTGACTGTATCCGGTCCCGCCGCGATTGCCGGCAGATCTATAAGCCCGACGGCACCGCGCGACTGTCTGGCCATCACCCGCACGAGGTTGGCGTCGTGCATCGGATTGAGGGGATGGTCCTTGAGCGGGCTTTCGTTTAGCGGCTGTCCGCCGACGAAGAGATGGCCGAGATAGACGGTTCGGCCCGTTTCCGGAAAGGCAGGCGTCACCAGCACAAGTCCACCGCCCGCGGCATCACTCAAAGCCTCGGTGACTGGACCGATATTGCCGGCATCGGTGGAATCGAAGGTCGAGCAGACCTTGTAAAGCACATGGGCGGCGCCGCGCCGGCGCAGCCATCGTTCGGCCGCGGTCGCGGCTGCTACGGCGTCAGCAGCAGGCACCGAGCGGATTTTCAGGGAAACGACAACCGCGTCTACATCCGGCAGCGCCAGCGACGGGTCGGGGATGCCGACCGTCTGCACCGCGCGCAGTCCGTTTTTCGTCAACGTGTTGGCGAGGTCGGAGGCACCCGTATAGTCGTCGGCGATCGATCCGAGCAATATTGCCACCGTCTAGCTCCTTGCAAAAGGTCTGAACCAGCCAAGACCGTCCAGTGTGTGGCCGCGCGGGATGTATTCGCAGCCGATGAAACCGTCATAGCCAAGGCGGTCGATTTCGCCGAACAGATAGGGATAGTTCAGCTCCTCCCCGTCCGGCTCGTTGCGTGACGGTACGCTGGCGATCTGGACATGGCCTGTGATCGGCATGAGGCGGCGCAAGGCCATCACCACGTCACCATTGATAATCTGACGGTGATAGACATCGAACTGGAGCTTCAGGTTCGGCAGGCCGAGTTCCCCGATCAGGTGCTCGGCCGCGCCGAAATCATCGAGGAAATATCCCGGCATGTTTCGTCCGTTGATCGGCTCGAGCAACAGGTCGATGCCCTTCTCTGAGAGCCGCCCCGCAACGTAGACGACGGAGCGTCGGTAAGATGAGGCTGCGTCCTCGTCGTTTGGATCAGCAAGGCCGGCCATCAGGTGCAGCCGCCCGACACCCGTCGCCGCCGCATAGTCCAGCGCCCGCTCGACGCCCGCTTTCAGCGCATCGAACCGTCCAGGTAGCGCCGCGATACCCCGCTCGCCGGCGGCCCAATCTCCGGGCGGCAGGTTGAACAAGGCCTGCTGCAGATTGTTGCGAGCGAGCCGTTCGGCGATTGCCTCCGGTGTGGCTTCATAGGGAAAGAGATATTCGACGGCGGCAAACCCGGCATCGGCCGCAGCGTCGAAGCGGTCGAGGAACGGCCATTCGTTGAACATCATCGTCAGGTTGGCGGCGAAAACCGGCATGCTGGCGTTCCTTACGGCTTCTGAGGCTCTTTGGTCCCACCGGGCAATGTTGCACCCGACAGCTGGGCGTAGAGGCGCGCGAGCGACGAATCGTCGTCGCGGCCCATGCCGGCTCCGGACGCACCCAGATACATCTGCAGGGCCGCAGCTGCGAGCGGCACCGGATAGCGCTCTGAGCGGGCCATATCCTGGACGATGCCAAGATCCTTGACGAAAATCTCGATGCTGCTCAGCGGATTATAGTCTCCGGCCAGCACATGCGGCACGCGGTTTTCGAACATCCAGGAATTTCCGGCCGAGGCCGTGATCACTTCATAGACCTTGTGGAGGTCGAGACCCTGCTTGGCGGCAAACGTTATCGCTTCGCAGGCGGCCGCGATGTGCACGCCGGCGAGAAGCTGGTTGATCATCTTGAAGGCAGCGCCGGTTCCGGCTGCGTCGCCGAGCTCGTAGACCTTGCCGGCCATGGCATCGAGACCCGGGCGGGCCGTGTCGAAAGCCTGCCTCGAGCCGGATGCCATGATCGTCAGTTCGCCGTTTGCCGCCTTGGCCGCACCGCCCGAAATCGGTGCGTCGAGATAATGCAGACCAAGAGCCTCCACCCGTCGTGCCAGATCGCGCGCGACGGCGGGATCCATGGTCGCCGACGAAATGAAGACTGCTCCGGGCTTCATCGTCCTCGCGACACCCTCGACGCCGAACAGCACCGCTTCGGTCTGCGCACCGTTGACGACGACGGAGACGACAATGTCGGCATCCTTTGCCGCACCGGCGGGCGTGGCCGCGCCGCGTCCACCCTCGGTCGTGAAGCGGTCCACCGCCGCATGAGTGATGTCATACCCAACAACGTCGAGACCTGCGCGCTTCATCGACCGGGCCATTCCGAGCCCCATGGAGCCAAGGCCGATGACGGCCGCGACAACAGCGGGGCCTGAGTTTTCAGCAAGCGGTGACATGACGAGTTCTCCAGTCTTGTAAAGAAAGAGCCGCCCGGATGCTGCCACCCGGAGGGGGTTGGTGTTTAGTGTTTAGCGGTTGACAGTTTTTGCCGGAACCAGCGAACCGATGACCAGGGTTGCGGCGAGAAGATACATCCTGCGCTATTGCTGCCCGTAAGATCCTTCAGATAGCTCACCAGAAACGGACCGAGGAACCCGGCGAGATTGCCGACTGAATTGTTCCCAGGCAATGCCGGGGGCCCGTGCCTTCGAGAAAAGCGGTCGGAAGCGACCAGAAGAGCGGCGCGTAACTGATGGTGCCCGCAGCAGCCACAGAGAGGCAAACGATTGAGACCGTCGTGCTTGTCGCCCGCGACAAAACCACCGGCGGCGATGAGCGCGGGGATGACCAGGTGCCACCGGAGCTCACGCAGCCTGTCGGCAGAGCGTCCGAGCATGAGCGTGGCGAAGAAGGTGCAGATATATGGGATAGCGACGCCTTGCAGCGTCATTGTTTCTCTCCTCCAATTGTTGCCGCGGTCTCCCGTCCGTGGCTCCCCGACCCAACAATGGCAGCGCTGCCATTTTCTTTAATCCATTTTGGCAGCGCTGCCAACGCTAGATTGGAAGCGCTGCCAAAAAGATCTTGCTTCTTAAAGACAGTGGTGAAAAATGACGACCGCATGGTGGGCGATATCGGAGAGGGATGACGGCTTTAGCGGCTGAACGCCCACCCGAGGTGGGGTTCGAAAGTGACTATGGAATTCAAACACCAGGCGACAGTGACGCTTGCCGAGGTCGCGGAAGCGGCCGGGGTCGGCGAGAGCACGGTCTCGCGGGTGCTGCGCAACCACGGCTCGTTTTCCGGCAAGACGCGGGACCGGGTGATGGCTGCGGTCGAGCGGCTCGGCTATGTGCCGAACCGGATCGCAGGAACACTCGCCTCCACCGCTTCGCGCCTGGTCGCCTTCGTCATTCCCTCGCTATCCAACATCGTCTTTCCCGATGTCCTGCGCGGCGCCAGCGCCGTTCTGGAGGAAAACCAGTATCAGGCGGTCTTCTCCGTCACCGACTATGATCCGGGGAAGGAAGAAGCGCTTGCCGCCGCGATGCTCGCCTGGCGGCCCGCGGCGGTGATGCTGGCGGGGTACGAGCACACGGAAGGCACGGTGAAGATGCTGCGCGCAAGCGGCTGCCGGATCGTCGAGTTGCTCGATCTGGACGGCGATGCGCTTGATCTGGCGGTCGGTTTCTCCAACCGCGCAGCCGGACGCGAAAGCGCGGCTTTCCTGCTCAAGCGGGGCTATCGCCGGATCGGGTATGTCGGCCACGACCTCAGCCGCGACACCCGTGCCAGCAAGCGGTTTTCCGCTTTTTGCGAAACGCTGGGCGCACATGACGCCCCCCTCGCCGATCGCGAAATTCTCGCCGGGGCATCGTCGGTGGAAAACGGCGGGCTGGGACTGGAGCGGCTGCTCACCCGGACGCCCGATCTCGATGCGGTCTATTTCTCCAACGACGACATGGCGCTGGGCGGCTATTTTCACTGTCTGGCGCGGGGGATTGCGATCCCCTCGCAGCTTGCCATTTTCGGCTATAACGGCCTCGAGATCGGCCGGGGAACGCCGCAGCCCCTCTCGACCATCCGCACGCCGCGCGTCGCGATCGGACAGGTGGCAGCACAGCTTGTCATCACCAATGCGCAACCCCAAGTCGTCGATCTCGGTTTCGAACTGATCGAAGGGGCAACCGCCTGATAGGGAGAAACTGTCATGTCCGACGCGCGCCTGCGTGAAGAAATCTGCCGCTACGGTCGTTCGCTGTTCGAGCGCGGGCTGACGCCCGGTTCGTCGGGCAATATATCGTTGCGGCTGGAGGATGGCGGCTGGCTGGTCACACCGACGAACGCCTCGCTCGGCTTCCTCGACCCGGCCCGCATCTCAAGGCTGGATGCCGAAGGCCGGCACCTCGCCGGCGACAAGCCGACCAAGGAAATTCCGCTTCACACGGCGCTCTACGACACGCGCGGCAGCGCCCGCGCCATCGTCCATCTTCACTCCACCCACGCGGTGGCGCTGACCATGCTGCCGGAGATCGATCCGCGCGCTGCCCTGCCGCCGATGACCCCCTACTATCTCATGCGCGCCGGCGAGACCGCGCTGGTCCCCTACTATCGTCCCGGCGATCCGACGGTGGCCGACGCGATCCGCGGGCTGGCGGGAAAATATTCGTCGGTGCTTCTGGCCAATCACGGACCGGTGGTCGCCGGCGACAGTCTTGAGGCGGCGGTTTTCGCAACCGAAGAGCTGGAGGAGACGGCGAAGCTCTATCTGCTGCTGCGCAATCTCAACCCCCGTTATCTCAGCCCGGCGCAGGTCAACGATCTGACCGAGACCTTCGGCCTCGACCTGCCGTCGCATCACGACCACGATCACGATTGATGAGGGATCGCCTGAAGCAGGCACTCATTCCTTCACCGCCCCGGTCATGGACGAGACGTAATAATCGACGAAGAAGGAATAGAGGATCACCACCGGCAGCGAGCCGAACAGCGCGCCGGCCATCAGCGCGCCCCATTCGAACACGTCGCCGCGGACCAGCTCCGTCAGCACGCCGACCGGCACGGTCTTGTTTTCCGAAGACTGGATGAAAGTGAGCGCATAGATGAACTCGTTCCAGGAAAGCGTGAAGGCAAAGATACCCGCCGAGATAAGCCCGGGGACAGCAAGCGGCAGGATGATCTTGATCAGGATCTGCCAGCGCGTCGCGCCATCCACCAGCGCGCTCTCTTCGAGCTCGAACGGGATCGACCGGAAGTAGCCCATCAACAGCCAGGTGCAGAAGGGAATGAGGAAGGTCGGATAGGTGAAGATCAGCGCCAGCCTGGAATCGTAGATGCCGAACTTGAAGACAATGAAGGCCAGCGGAATGAACAGGATCGAGGGCGGCACGAGATAGGCGAGGAAGATCAGCAGCCCCACCGGCCGCGAGCCCGAAAACCGAACCCGCTCGATCGCGTAGGCCGCAAAGACTGAAGCCGCAAGCGACAGAAACGTCGCGCAGGTCGCCACCAGCATCGTGTTCCACAGCCAGCCTGGATAGGAGGTTTCGAACAACAGGTATTTGATATGGTCAAGCGTCGGCCCGACCACCCAGAAGGGGCTGTAATTGTTGTAATCCGTCAGCTGCGAATTCGGCTTCACTGCAGTGATCGCCATCCAGTAAAACGGAAAGAGCAGGACGAAGACGAACACCGCCATCGGCAGATAAACCATCACAATCCTGCGCGGCAGGCGGTTGAGATAGCTCATACCCTGCACGTCGTCGGTGAGAACGGCGTCTTCGGATTTCACGGTCGTGGTCATCGTCATTCTCCCCAATCAATCCTGGCCGCCCTGCTGCCATTTGCGCCGCTGCAGGCCGAAGAAGCTGAACATGATGGCGGCGAGGAGGAACGGAATCATCGCCACCGCGATCGCGGCGCCCTCCCCTAGCTGTCCGCCCGGAATGCCGCGCTGGAAGGAAAGCGTCGCCATCAGATGCGTCGCGTTTACCGGCCCGCCCTTGGTGAGCACATAGATGAGCTGAAAGTCGGTGAAGGTGAACAGCACCGAGAAGGTCATGACGACGGCAATGATCGGCGTCAGCATCGGCAGCGTCACATAGCGGAACCGCTGCCAGCTCGTCGCGCCGTCCAGCGACGCCGCCTCCTGCAGCGAAGCCGGGATGGTTTGCAGGCCAGCGAGCAATGAAATGGCAACGAACGGAATGCCGCGCCAGACATTGGCGGCGATCACCGAGGCGCGGGCATTTTCCGGATCGCCAAGGAAGTTGATCGGACCGTCGATCACGCCGAGCTGCATCAGCGACCATGAAATGATCGAGAACTGCGAATCGTAGATCCACCAGAAGGCCAGCGCCGAGAGCACGGTGGGAACGACCCAGGGCAAGAGCACGATGGCCCGGAAGAAGGACTTGAACGGCAGGTTCTCATTCAACAGGAGCGCCAACCACAGCCCGAAGACGAATTTCAGGATCGACGCCACAATCGTGTAGAGCAGCGTGTTGAAGACCGAGAGCCAGAAGACCGAGTCCTCGGCAAGGAAGATGTAGTTTTCGAGCCCGATGAACACCCCGTCACGACCGATGCGCGTGTCGGTAAAGCCGAGCCAGACGCCGAGACCGAGTGGATAGGTGAGGAAGCAGACAAGGAAGACGGCCGCCGGAAGCATGAAGAGGAAACCGATCATGTTCCTGTTCTGCATGAGCGAGGCCATCGCGGATGGCGGCTTCCTGGATGACGCTGTGGACATCGAACATCTCCCATATAGCGGATTGGGGAACGGGTACCGGCGGGGCATTTCCGCCGATACCTTGTCTCAGCAGCCTATGCAGGCCACGTTGGGATTTAGACCCGGTAGTAGCGGTTTGCCCGGCGCTCAGCCTCTACAATTGCCTCTTCGGGCGTCATCTGCCCCGTAACCGCGGTGGCGAACATGTCGACCAGCACGTAGTCGGCCATGACGCCGGCGGACGCATAGCCGAGCGGGCCGGCATAACCGTTCGGGCGCAGCGTTTCCGAGGCGCGCGCATAAGGCGCGTGGATCGGATCGGACGTCCAGACGGGATTGTCGGCGAAAGCCTTGAGAGGTTGGCAGCAATACGCGCTGGAGCCCGTGATCCAGGCATTCATCTGGTCGGCCTCCATCATGAACTTGATATAGGCCTTGGCAGCTTCCGGATATTTCGTATGGCTGAAGAGCAGCAGCGAACTGGTCTGATGCAGCTCGACGCTCTGGCCGACCGGACCGACAGGGAAGTTCGTGGTGCGGATGTCGGCTGAAAGTTCCGCCATCGCCGGGTCCTTCTTCGACGCATAGTAGAGCGAGACGCCGTTCGCCGTCAGCGACACCTGGCCCGCCAGGAAGGCCCGGTTGTTGTTGATGTCGAGCCAGCTCTCGGTGCCCGGAATGAAGGTCTCGTAAAGCGCCTTGGCATAGTTGACCGCTTTGAGCGTCTCGGGGCTGTTGATGACGACCTTGCCGCCTTCATCGACCATCTTGCCGCCATGGCTCCAGAGCAGCCAATGGGCATAGTTGTTGCCGTCGCCGACGGCCTTGCCGTGCGGGAAGCCGGCTGGCGTTCCCTTGGCCTTCATGGCTTTGCAGAGTTCGAGGAACCCGTCGGTTTCCTTCGGAAATTCGCTGAAGCCGGCCGCCTTCATGTGACTATCCCGGTAGCAGATCGCATTGCCGATGGCCGCCAACGGCATGGCGATGAACTTGTCGCCGCGCGAAGCATAACCCTTTACGCCATCGTACCAGCCGCCGTATTTGCCGCCGAGGTAGTTGGCGAGTTCGGTCAGATCGACGAGCTTGTCCGGATATTGATGGGCATCGTCGAACCAGCACATCACCATATCCGGGCCGGAGCCTACGTTGGCAGCGACGGCCGCTTTCGGGCGAATGTCTTCCCAGCTTTCCTTGTCTATGCGGACCTCGACACCGGTCGCTTGGGTGAACTTCGCGGTGTTGGCAAGCCATGCATCCTCGTCACCCTTGACGAAGGGCGTCCAGCGCAACAGCCTCAGGCTTGCACCGTCCTCCGGCTTGTAGGCCGGCTCCGCCGCTTGGGCGAAAGACGAGCGGATGCCGAAAGCCGAAAGGCCGGCCATGCCCGCGACCGCGGCGGATGCGGCAAGAATATCACGTCTCTTGAAAGTCATAATGCTCCTCCTGGTGACACGGGACATCATCCTTTCCGGCACCCGCCGTCCCGTTTGGCGAATGCTGAGTTAATGGCTTCCGGAAATGCCGGAATGCCGGCCGATGCGTCAGGGCTCCTCTTCCCTCACGCAGCGCAAAACGGGACGGTATCAGTCGGTCAGCCGCACGCCGGTTTCGGCGTCGAACAGGTGCACATGATCGGCATCGATAGATAGGTGGATTGCCTCGCCCGGCCGGGCGGTCACGCGCTCACGGAAAACGCAGGTGACGTCCGTGCCGCCGAAGCGCACGATCAACTGCGTCTCGTAGCCGGTGGGCTCGATAACCGCGACGGTCACGGGAAACCCGTTCGGGTCGAGCGACATATATTCCGGCCGCAAGCCGTAGATCAGATCACGCCCTCTTGCCGCCGATGGTGACCGCGCGACTGGCAGCGCCATGCCATCGGTTGCGATAAAGCACTTCGGATTTTGCGGGTCGAGCCTGCCCTTGATCATGTTCATCGCTGGCGAACCGATAAAACCCGCGACGAAAAGATTGGCGGGACTGTCGTAGAGTTCAAGCGGCGCGCCGATCTGTTCGACAATACCGTCATGCATGACGACGATTTTGTCGGCCATGGTCATCGCCTCGATTTGGTCATGCGTGACATAGACGGTGGTCGTCTTCAGCCGCTGGTGCAGTTCCTTGATCTCGGCGCGCATTGCTACCCGCAGTTTCGCATCGAGGTTGGACAGCGGTTCGTCGAAGAGGAACACCTGCGGATCGCGCACGATCGCCCTGCCCATGGCCACGCGCTGGCGTTGGCCGCCTGAGAGCTGGCGCGGATAGCGGTCGAGCAGCTTGGAAAGTCCCAAAATCCCGGCCGCGGTGCCGACGCGCTTCTCGATCTCGGATTTCGGCGAGCCGTTCAGCATAAGAGAGAAAGCCATATTGTCGGCGACCGTCATATGCGGGTAGAGCGCATAGTTCTGGAACACCATGGCGATATCCCGATCCTTGGGCGGCAGGGCGTTGACCACCTTGTCGCCGATGCGGATCTCACCCGCCGAAATATTTTCAAGCCCGGCCAACATTCGCAGAAGCGTCGACTTCCCGCAGCCCGAGGGGCCGACAAGGATCACGAATTCGCCATCCTCGATTTCGATGTTCACGCCCTTGATGACGGGAAAGGCTCCGAATGATTTTCTGACATCGACGAAGTCAACGCCTGCCATATGCTTTCCTCCCTGTGAATTTCATCTGAAATCGGCGGATTGTCCGGCGGCCGCCTCATGCCGTTCTTCGACCTCGTAAAGTTTCCTCTCGACCGCCCTTACCCTCGCCCCACCAGCGGCATCTTCGTCGCCATAACCGTCATCGTCAGCACATTGGCCTCCAGTGGCAGGCTTGCCATGTAGACAACAGCAGCGGCGATATGGGCGACCGAAATCGTCGGCTCACTGGCGGTCTCGCCATTCGCCTGCAACACCCCGGAATTCATCTTCGACGTCATGTCGGTCGCGGCATTGCCGATATCGATCTGGCCGCAGGCGATGTCATATTTGCGCCCGTCGAGTGCGGTCGACTTGGTCAGCCCCGTGATCGCATGCTTGGTTGCCGTGTAAGGTGCTGAATTCGGCCGCGGCGTCTGGGCCGAAATCGAGCCGTTGTTGATGATCCGCCCGCCGCGCGGCGCCTGCGCCTTCATCAGCCGGAACGCCTGCTGCGTGCAGAGAAAGGCACCCGTCAGGTTTGCGGCAAGAATGCCGCTCCATTGCTCGAAGGTCACCTCTTCCAACGGCACAGCCGGCACATTGGAGCCGGCATTGTTGACCAGGAGGTCGAGCCGGCCGAAATCGGTGCGGATCGCCTCGAAAAGGCGGGCGACCGCATCGGGATCGCCGATATCGGCCCTGACACTCCGCACGGTTCCTCCCGTTTGCGCCGCAATGCCGCCAGCTGCTTTATCGAGCACGTCGGCGCGCCGGCCGGTGATAACGATGGTATAACCCTCCGCGCTTAAGGCCTCGGCGATCCCGCGTCCGAGGCCCGTGCCGCCGCCCGTCACCAATGCGATCTTGCCGTCGCCGGATTTTATAGCGCGAACCATCTCAGATATGTCCTCCGAGTTCATCTTCGATATGGATCCTGATGATCTCATCGAAGTTGGTTTCGGCTTTGAAACCCAGTTCGTAAGCACGCCGCGCGTCGAAATCGGTCGCCCAGCCTGAAACAATCGAGCGGATAACCGGGTCGGGCTCATGACGGACGAGCTTGACGGCCTTCTCACCGGCCACACGCCGAAGCGCCTCGATCTCTTCACCAACGAGGGCGGAAAGGCCGGGCATGGTCAGATTGCGTCTCGGGCCGATCGTGGACGTATCCATCCGCGCGGCATGAATGAAGAATCCGACCGCCGAACGCGGGCTTGCAAACCAGTGGCGTACGTTCTCGTCCACCGGCAACACCGCCTCCTGACCTGCCAGCGGTTCGCGGAGAATATTGGAAAAGAAGCCGGATGCCGCTTTGTTGGGTTTGCCGGGGCGGATGCAGATCGTCGGCAGGCGGATGCCGACGCCATCGAAAATGCCGCGCCTCGAATAGTCGGCGAGAAGCAGTTCGCAGATCGCCTTTTGCGTGCCGTAGCTCGTCAGTGGCGTGGTAAAGAACTCGTCGCCAATCTTTTCCGGGAAAGGCCTTCCGAAAACGGCGATCGACGACGCGAAGATGACCCGCGGAACGTAGGGCTCCCGCAAACTCTCGTGGCGGATCGCCTCGAACAGCGCCCGCGTTCCGTCAAGATTGACCTTGTAGCCCTTGTCGAAATCAGTCTCGGCCTCACCGGAAACGATCGCCGCGAGATGGAAAATCACGTCTGGCCGCAAACCGACGAGTTTCTCGGCGGCGTCATCGGTCGAAAGATCAAGCACGAGTGCCCTTGCAATTGGCGACAGCCCTTGAGGCACAGGCGGCTCGATCACATCCACCAGCGTCAGCCTAGAAATATCGTAGCCAAGCACGCCTTCCTCTGAGGCGAACTTCTCCACCAACTTGCGACCGACCATCCCGGCCGCTCCAATCACCATGACATCCATTTTCGACGAACCTCCCCGTCTGCCGCCCGGCTCAGCCGGATCAGCCTGCCATCTCGCTCTTGCTCTTTTCCCGGTTTTTCTGCCCGCTCCCCGCAAGCAATTCCTTCGTCGTGTCGTAGATCCGGGTCAGATGCCGGCGAAATGCAGCGATCACCGCGTCCCGGTCGCGCCGCTCCAGTGCCTCCACGATCTCGGTGTGGTCGTCATAGCTGGCATTAATCGCTCCCGGCCGTGACATCGCGCTGCGCCGAAAGTCCATCATGTAGGTGTAGAGATCGGTGACGAAATCGGACAACAGCGGGTT
Source organism: Ensifer sp. 22521 (assembly GCF_052044795.1). Lineage (NCBI taxonomy): Bacteria > Pseudomonadati > Pseudomonadota > Alphaproteobacteria > Hyphomicrobiales > Rhizobiaceae > Ensifer > Ensifer sp. 22521. Next base: position 7,707 of record NZ_JBQENM010000047.1, on the reverse strand, counting down.
TCCGCAAGCCCGATAGATTCCCATGTGGAATTCGCGGTCGCAGATCAGAAAGCGCATGGCGTCATCGCCACACAGCTTCTGCACTTCGAGCAGGCTTTTGAGCTTGCCCAGCGTCTCTTCGTCAATGCTGTCCGCTGCATCGCCGACGACCTTCAACTCGATATGCAGCCGGGCCGCATGAACATCGTCAAGATCGTAGCTGTCGATGGCGTTGGGGGAAGCGATGGTAACGGTGAGATGGCTGAGATCGACATTGCAGACCCGTGTGCGACTGCCCTGAGACACCTCGACGATACCGCGCGCAGCCAGCGTCTGGATGGCACCGCGCACCGTCTCACGGCTGACATGAAGCACATTGGCGAGTTCCCGTTCCCCCGGCAAGACGTCGCCGGGGCGCAGCATGTTGGTAGCGATCAGCACCATCAGTTTGTCGGCGATGAGGTCACGAGCCGTACGCCGGTCGAGACTTTTCCCGACCTTTGGCATTTGCGTGAGTATCGGGCTGCCGTCCATCGCCGTCACCTCCAACTGACCCACTGGTTGGACCAGCAGGTCAGTTTCTCTATGGGGCCGCGAAAAGTATGATTAGTCAAGACAGGTTCGTTGCTGCATCGCATCAAAGATCGGCCCTGGAACGGCACCGCTGCCGGTCACCTTGCGCTTCGACGGTCTAGGGGAGCCGAAGTCGGAGCGGGCCTTATCGTCGAGCACGACCGCCTCGCCGTCGAGGATCCCCAGTTGGCAAAGCCGCCAGCGCGACGCCGTTCCATATCGCGCGATTTTCATGCGGCCCCCCGCCTGCGAGCCCCGGGGATGGTGGTCTGTTTTTTCTAACAAGGAGGTACAGGTACATGGCTCGGGACACTCTTCCCGTCGCCTGGCGTCGTTGCCTGCCATCCCACCCACGATCAGGTAAAACCGATCAGCGTCATCACCGCTCTGCAGGTTCGCTTAAACATCAAAAGATTTGAACATCATCGGCGGTCACACGTTATATCCTTGACCACGAGGTGAGGTTTCCAATGTCTATTCATATGCGAGATATCGGCGAAGCGGTACTCGGGCTGTTCCAGCTGCATCATTTCGATGAGCCGCGGTTGAGCGACGATCAGCGGTTGCTGATCGAGGCTTATCGGTCGGGACAGGTTCCAGAAGCCGCATGGCAGGAGCATCTGGCGCTCGATCCCGAGCTTGCTCGCTACTGGCGGTCAGATGCCAGACATTGAGCATCTGATCGGATCGTGCCTGCAGGTGATCGGCGGTCGGGACTTCGAATCCATATCGAACGTTCTTCATGCTGCGCCTGCGAGCGCCAATCCAATCATAGCCATAGCCTACGTTCGGCGTCGATGGCGGCTCCGGCCAAGGCGGAGATCCAACATCACTCCCGCCAGCCATCCTCTGACATCCGATGTCACCACGAGTTCGTCCATATGTTCCATGGCGTATTCGAGTGTTTGTGCGGTGAGCGCAGTTGCCGCGCTTGAAGAGGCCGTCAAGCTCCGGGCCCATTCCGACAGCCCCGGCAACAGATCCGCGACTTTGGTGCCGCCGCCTCCTGGCGGTGAAACGTCGAGGGGACAGCAAGCTTCTTTCAGTCGAAGTTCGAGTTCCCATGCGTCTCGTATGCCGCGCATGAATAGATGGAGGGCCTCGCGTGCCAGCCACTCGCCCTCACCACTTTGCTGATCAATGTGCCGTGCATCCATGACCCTCTTGAAGACGGCTGAAATCACAGTAAAGCCTTCAGGAAGGATGATGCATCCGGATTGCCGGTGATCAAACATGGCGCAACTCCTCCAATTGGGGCGAAAGCGCTTATGATCTCTCAGCCGCCGGAGCCCGTAGCACTGTCCGGCGATGAGCAAAATATGCGCCGATAAAGCGCCTCTGACAATGTTCGGGGATCACAGCCTTTGTCGCGTCGTTTTCGCTGCCTCGCGACAGGTCTCCAGCACGTTGTCTTTTCCCATGCCGCGGATTGCGCCGCAGCGCGTGCACTGGATCAATTCTCTCGTCTCCATCTCGGAGAACGTAAGCCGCTCAGGCGTCCCGCACTTCTGGCACTGAATTTCAAAGCTGTCGGAGTCATCCACTGCTGCCTCCCGTTGCTTTCGAACACCCCCACAACCTGGTTCACTGAAAGGGAATTTCAAGATGACCCTCGCCTACGGCGGAATGGTTCCAGCCGGTGAAGATGTCCCGTATCATCGCGCCTCGCGTCTATCAGTGATGCCGGCTGGGTTGTTTCCGCTGCCGGTCCGGGTTCGGCAAACGCCGACCCAATCCAACGCGGAATTGACAACCATCATCGCCTGCCAAATCCAACGCCGAACGTAAATCCTTTACTGCGGCGCCGATGCCGCCGAGCAGATGGCTATCATACCTGAAGCCAAAATTTTCGAGCTCGTTCCGATATCGCAGCGTTCGAACAGGCATTGGAAATGCGCTCGGCCTGGTCGTCACGGTCACCGGCAAGTGGGTTTCTCCGGAGGACCTGCACCCCGACATCAAAATGACGCGCTAATACCGGGAACAGACCATCAATCTCCGGACCGGAGAAACCACCCCCGTTCCCGACAGCATCGCGCTTGACCGCATGTTTCATGAGGAGTTGCACCTTCATGAATCTGGCGATGGAACTCCTCGCCGATAGCGCCGGGTTCGATCCTCTCGCTTTCCTTCGGGAGGCCGCATAATGTCGAACGGTCAACAACGCCTAACGGCTGCTTTTCGGAAGCTCTTCGTCGAAACGGGTCTTTTCGCGCGCTGGGTCGTCGTCAAGGATGTCTTCTTCGCTATCCTCCGGCAGGGCGTCATCCGGTTCCATATTGGCCTCATCGCGGCTTGGAACGGGCGGCACCCGGCTCTGATCGGCCGGCGATTTGTCGACATCTGCTCCGGACAAGTCTGGCAACGGAATCGGTTCGAGATCCATCTCGGGCGGCCGCGGGCTCGGGAGGTGCGCCGGCATCGGTTCGCCGCTGGCTTTTTCGTCTTTCGGTTCGCTCCTCATTATCATCTGGCTCCTTTCCAGCTGGAAAGTGAACCGGTTGGCGTCGGTAAAGTTCCGAATGAGGAGGCTCGTAATGGCTTTCCGTGTCGCCAACCCCTGCCGCCCAACTTGCACTGCGCGGACTGCCCGGCGCGGCTGCCGCATTAGCGATTGAGGATGGCGATCATCGGCTTCGCAGAATGCGGACCCGGTCCGCTGCCACCGCGGCGGTCATGACGGATCCTTCCGCTATATGACGCTCTATGAGCCTGCTGAGCGTAGCGCCGCAAGTCCGGCCGGTCCGAGGACATCTTCACTGCGAGTGGAGCGGCGAAAATTGTCGAAGTACAGCGTCCATTCGCCTTGGGCTGCCGCGCGGTACGGGCCGAACTTGAAATACTGCCGAGAGCCAAGCCCATGTTCGTCATGCCCGATATGGCCTCGGACCGTCACGATCCAGCGGTCGTTGGCGAAGAGTTCGATATGCCCTGTGCCATCCGGTCCCGGCTGGGTCATCACTGCAAAGTCAATCCATCCACTATGCGGGGTCGGCAGCTCATTACCCCTGTGGGTGACGGTGATGCGATCCGTGTGGGCCGTGAACAGCCGCCCGTCTGGTGGCTTCCAGCCGGGGTCGGTGGCTACCAGCGCACGCATCTGGCGCTTTTCCGGGCGCAGAAAAACCGGCGTGAGGGCCGATGTGCCGGTCGACAAGGAAGAGCGCCGAGAGATCACCGGAAAACTGGTCTCAACGGTCGCAAACAGTCGGCCACGAACGAGACGAAGTGCCAGGAACGGGCTAAAGTCACCCCTCGCCTCCGGACCGATCTCGCGTTTCCATTGGGCGATCAGATGGCGGTGGTCCCCTTGCGGGATGGGATCGGCAAACCTGACGGAAAAGCCGTACCAGACCGCCTTGTCATAGGGTACGCGCAGAGTCGTGCGTTCCCACACCTCGGCTCGCTCGCTTCGATCGTCTTCGCCCTCAAAAAGCGGTCGGACGCTTAGCTTCAACGCGCCGGCACTGCCAAAGGTGACATTTCGCTGGAATTCGACCGATCCCGCACGTTGCTCGACATTGTCACGATAATAGAGCCCCCCCAAAGGCGAGAAGCTGTCGCCTTCGAAACCGTCAACAAGATTGGCTTCCCAGGACAACGGCGCCGCCGCATCGCTATTCCCGTCAGGTGCGTTGTCAGCGGTTTCCAATTCTTTCTCCTGAACTATCCTCTACGCTCGCAACGTATTTGTGCTTTAGGCCTCTTCGTGTTTCGCGACAGTCCATCGTGAACCTGCGGTCAGCGATGTGGTCGTTGCACCGGGTAACATAACGGCTATTGTTTGAAATCAGTCGACCGGCCCCACCACAGACGTCACAAGTATGGTAGGAACGGTCTGCGATCTCATGATAGATCCCACCAAGCGCAGCCGCCAGTGCTGCCGACAGGCGAAAGTCATCCGTCGGACTGAGATAGCAGCGAAGACCACCCCACTTTTCCTCTATTTGCCGAACGTAGACCTTGGAAAGCAGCCCGTGGCTGCTGAGGAACACTTCGACACGCCGTAGATATTCCTCAATCAATCCGTTCCAGCCGGTATTGGCAGTCAGGAAAAAAAGGGACCACGTCTCCTCGCTCGTATTTGGGTCAAAAAGTCGGGCATAGCTTTGACGAATGTGCACAACGAACTCCGCATGTGTCATGCAGAGACTCCTTTCCAATGAACCCGGGGGCTGGCAATAACACCGGCTGTCAGGCAGCGAGGCCTCCCCGTCTTGCAGCCGCCATTGATATGCCGAATCTGCTTGGTCGTTCGATCGGGCACACTTCGGCTGCCTCAAACCGTCCTCTTGTCAAATCCCGATCCGAGCGTCGACGACGTGGTAGCCGCCGACACCCGGCTTGCTGCAAGGACCGAGCGAAACGCGACGGCGATCGGTGAGACCTGGCTTGCGACAGAACCGAATCCATCGCGCGCAGGGTGACAGCCGCAAACGAGGCGGGGAGAGGCAGCCCCAGTCCCAGGGGGCAATCAGCTCACCTTTCTCACTGGCGGTATCGTCCAAGAACCGTCGATGATCGAGGGATTGGCCTCGTTGGGCCAATAGAGCCGCATCATAAGGATAAACTTACCTTTGGGCGCCGGGAGCCAATTGGATTCCTTGTCCGATCCGGGCGATTCATGCTGGATAAACAGGTCGATCGAGCCATCCGCATTGGCCTTCAGCGGTTGGCGCGCGCTGATCGAATAGCGATTGAGCGGATTGTCGACAAAGAAGTAGCCCGCATCATACATGGTCAAGGACCAGAACCCCGAAACCGGTGGCGTAAGTCCCTTCTTGAACGTCAGAACGTAATTCTCGGACCCGTTATATGCCCGCTTGATCACCCCGTCACCGGACTTCAGCGAAGTCGGATAGACCGCATCTTGTGGCCGGTTCGCCCCAAGACCGATTGCAGTGATCAAGGCACGCTGGACGTAGTTGGTGCCATAAATCCCCGTCTTCGTCGTGAAGCCCCAGCCGTCGACGTCCTGAACGTCACCGTCGCTGAATTTGAAATGCATCATGATGCGGGCGAAACCAACTTGGGGGACGCGCTTCACAAAAGCAGGATCGAACTTTGCCTTATCGAAGTCCTGGCCAGGAACGATGCCGAGTTCGGCGAGCTTGGCGACCATCGGTGCGTCTGCATCGGTCGGCGGATTTCGTTTCAGGAGCTCGGCAAACAGGGTGAAGTATTCGACGGCGTCCATATTGTTGACTTGTTCGCGAACGGCAGTCTTCATGTCGATCGACGGGTCGACCTTGCCTTTTGGAGCCGTCCATTCCTTGCCCCACGCGCTCAAGGGATAGAGTTTGACCTCATCCTGAAGCTTATGAACTTCGGCATAGTCCTCTGGCGTGCCGGTGCAATAGATGCGTCCGAGCAACCAGACGATGCTCGTCGGAGACTTGTATTGCGTCAGCCCTTCCGGGAGGGGGCCGTCCCAGCTGGGACCGGTTACCACGAAGGTCTGTGCCTTTGTACCGGTCGTCCGCTTTCCGGGAACGTCGAACACTGTCGTCCAACCATCCAGCATCGGAAACAGGGCATAACGATCGTTCAGGTCGGGGAGGCTTACCACCCAAGGCTCGTCACCAACGTCGAAGAACGCCGTGGTGTAGAGTGTGTCCGCATTGGGCGCCGTCACGTCGCGGAATTTGGCATCCGGATACTGGCGCAACTTAATGACGTGCCCCATCGGGCCCCGGCTACCTTCCGGCTCGGCCATGTTGGTGATCACCCGTCTAGTGATCTCCATTGTCACAAGCGGATAGGCGTAAATGTAAGCCTCGACTGCCAAGGCGAATTCGTCGAGGCCTTCCGGCAAATTTGCCACCAGCCCGTCGTTGGCGTTCGCCGACGAAGCCACAGAACCAGCGGCCATCAGTCCAAGACCGGCCACCGTTAATTCACGGCGCGTGATATGCATTACTAGCCCTCCAAAAGACAATTTGTAACGAATGCAACTGTGCGGACAATCCGCGCGCAATCAAAAGTTGAAAACACCAGACGCGGCTATTGGACGAGGCCGAGGTTGATTAATTGGACCCGTCGGTTTTCACCCGCTTTCAGGTTGGCTGTATTGAGCGGCCACTCCTCACCCACGCCAATCGAATACAAACGGTCTGGTGCGATGGCAAACGTGGTCGAAAGCGCCTCAGTTATGGCATTGGCGCGCTGCGCGCTAAGCTCGAGATTGTGTTGGGCGTCGCCGGTCGAACTCGTGTGACCGACCACGAGAAACTTGTATCGCCGCAGGTTGGGGTGGTGCAGCGCATCGGCGATCAGGCCGACCGTGCGGTAAGATTTTGGCTCGATGGCGACGGAGTCGTTCTCGAATTCGATATCTAGGATCAATTGCGACAGCTTGGAGAGTTTCTGCCAGTTCGGAAGGTTGGCGACACCTTTACCCGCACTTGCCGTTGCCTCCTCCACCAGAAGCGCGACGTCAATTGCGGGCGCCGCGTTTTCCACCCTCCCGAGGGTACGGATAAGTTGCATGTCACTGATTTGCTGCGCCACCCCCTCGCCAGCGGACAGCATCAGCCCGATCGTCAGCAACGCGTTAAACTGGATTCTCTTCATTGGCTCACCTTTCGTTCTCAAGAAGGTCTCAACGCCACCCCGCGTCGATGATGGCTTGGCCGCATTTTCCTTCGTTCACGCGAGTCGCCTTGTTCAGACAGGAGAGAACATTGCCCTCGCCCTTGACGCTTTTGCAGTACTGGGCGATGTCGTGTTTGCAAATCGTCGCAAAGGACGACTGCGCCGCCTGGCGTTGACGTATCGAGGTGATCACGTTCGCCAGTGTCACGGTACACGCCGGCGAGACTTTGCCCTCGTTCTGCTCGAGACAGGACTGGATGCGGCCGCTGCCAAGGTTGAGCCCCTTGCAATATTTCCTGATGTCCGATCCGCAATCGTTGGCGAGCAAGCTCACAGCATCGGCATAGCTGATGGTTTCTGCCCGACCGACGGTGGCGAGGGCAAGAACAGTGAGAACTATCGTTCCTGCGAAAACTGCACTTCTGTTCGTCATGGCAAGTCCGATCGAAAACAACATTAAACTCGGCTGCCCGACCGATAGCCGAGGCGGTAGCCAGCGTTGACATGCGCAATGCGGTCGCCAAAAGGGAAGTAGCTTACAGTATGCAACGCCCCTGCTAC
>NZ_JBQENM010000046.1:0-27327 GCF_052044795.1 Ensifer sp. 22521 | reverse complement strand
GAGGTCGCAGCCGAGACGATGGCGTCATAGGAGCCGGCAAGCGACACGATGAGCGCTGCCAGCGGTTCGGCGAGGTTGTTGCCGAGGCTTGCATCGTCGGCGAGCAGGACCTTCGTCACGCCCGAGAGCTTTGCAGCCGCATCGGCCGCAGCCTTGGCACCAGAGCCGGCGACGAGCACATGCACGTCGGAACCGATCTTCGATGCTGCCGTCAGCGCCTTGGCGGTCTGGTCGGAAAGGGTTGCGGTGTCGTGATCTGCCAGAAGAAGAATGGCCATGGTTGTGTTCTCCCTTGATTCCTTCGGTTCATGCCCTTGTCCGAAAACCGGTTCCCACTTTTCGGGGCATGAACGCCTTAGAGCACGCCGGCTTCGGTCTTGAGCTTTTCGACCAGCTCGGCGACCGACTTAACCTTGACGCCTGCCTTGCGGCCCGACGGCTCCTCGGTCTTCAGCACCTTCAAGCGCGGGGCGGTATCGACGCCGAAATCGGCCGGCGACTTCTTGTCGAGCGGCTTCTTCTTCGCCTTCATGATGTTCGGCAGCGAAGCATAACGCGGCTCGTTGAGGCGCAGGTCCGTGGTGACGACGGCCGGAAGCTTGACCGCGATGGTCTGCAGACCACCGTCGACTTCGCGCGTCACCTCGGCCGAACCGTTGCCGATCTCAACCTTCGAGGCAAACGTCGCCTGTGGCCAGCCGAGCAGCGCCGACAGCATCTGACCGGTCTGGTTCGAATCGTCGTCGATCGCCTGCTTTCCGACGATGATCAGGCCGGGCTGTTCGGCCTCCGCCACACCCTTGAGGATCTTGGCGACCGCCAGCGGCTCGACGGCATCGTCCGTCTCGACCAGCACGGCGCGGTCTGCGCCCATGGCGAGCGCGGTGCGCAGCGTCTCCTCGGCTTTCGCCGGACCGATCGACACGACGACCACTTCCTCCGCCTTGCCGGCTTCCTTCAGACGCAGCGCTTCCTCGACCGAAATCTCGTCGAACGGGTTCATCGACATCTTCACATTCGCAAGTTCGACGCCAGAACCATCCGACTTCACGCGGATCTTTACATTGTAATCAACAACGCGCTTCACTGGGACAATGATCTTAATGCCGGAGTTTATTTGCATGTTTCGAAGCCTTTTTTACTTCCCTAGGTTCAAAATTCTGAAGAGCCTCATTGACTAGATTCCCTTATCTTGCGTTTGCCATTCAACCCCATTGCTTTCCGCTAAAGCCGCCGAAACGTCCGACAACATCTTTGAGTCCGGTTTGCTCGCCAGCAGCAACCCTTCGCCAACACTTCGGCTTTCGGCTAAGTGCAGCAATACCGCGAAACTCGCCGTTATCCGGTATGTAAATGGAGCACGATGGGTGAATGACAGCTCCGCCGCCATTCACCTTCAAAAATCAACGCATTAATTGACGTCGCGCAGGTCAATGCCCCTAGTTTCTTTCCAAGTTGCCACCACGCCCGCCGCTATTAGAACAACGATAACGACATACAGGTTAAAGACCCAAGAGAGTTGTTGGCTAGAAAACCAACTGCTCAAGTATGGTGCTGTGCCGCCAAACAGAGCAAGTGAAAGAGGGAGAGAAATACCCATAATGCGCGACCGGTACCGTGTTGGAACACGTTCAGCGATGATTGCGGGTAGCGTACCACCAATACAACCAGTAACCGAGAGCATGACGCCCTGTGCGACAAATAGCGTCCAAGGCTCACTGGATATGAAGCTAATTAGCGGAAATGTTAGCACTGCTACTGACAGAAAATAGAATATGGTGACGGGCTTCCTGCCGATTCGATCGGAAACGTATCCCCATACAGGAACGGCGATGATATAGGGAATTTGTGCAAACAAACTCGCTGTGAAGGCGCCGCTTGGATCCATGCCACGCTGCGTTATTGCGAACACCGCAGCGTACGCGGTCCAGAGATAATATGGCAGGCCGACGCCGGCTTGGTAGAAGAAAATCCCGACAGCACGTGATATAATTTTGCTTCTCGGCCAATCGGAGGTCTCGACCGGATTAGGGGAACCCTCCCCTTTTGAACCTACGAAATCCGTCAGTACGTCGCTTTCCATCATGCTCTTTCGCAGAAACAACACGAGCACGGAAAGCAGAGCACCGAGGAGAAACGGAATACGCCAGCCCCACGAGTCCATGTCTACGGCATCAATTACCCGGGTCAAGACCACACCAAGCAGCGTAGCGACTATGCTGCCGATGCCGACACTAAAGAACATGCTGCTCGTCCACAGGCCCCGCCGCTCCTTTGGAGCGATTTCCGCAAGATATGCGTAGGAAGCGGTCGCCTCACCCCCATGAGCAAAACCTTGCAACAACCTAGCAGCCAATACGATGAGAGACGCGAATCCGCCGATAGCGGCATACGTTGGGGACACGGCAATCAAAAGACTGCCGAAACCCATTAGTACCATGCTTGTCAACAGCACGGATCTGCGCCCCAAGCGATCCGCAAGGGCTCCGAAGACAATACCTCCAAGCGGACGAGAGATGAAGCCGACCGCAAAAATCGCCAAGGTGCTCAACAAAGCTGAGACAGGGTCTTGGGTGTCAAACATTGCCTTAGCTATGTAAGGCGCGAAAACCGCATAGATCGTCCAGTCGTACCACTCGAGTGTATTGCCCAGGCCAGTCGCGATTAATGACTTCCGTCGGAGTACATTACCCAGCCCATGCGAACGACCGACGGTTTGCACTTGTATGCCTGCATCAGATGACCCAACGTCCACGCTCATGAATTCCTCCCCCGCGTTCCGTCAAAACCCATTAAGTGCAGCCCCCTTCGAACAGATCAGAGGGTGTTGCGACTCTTGACGCCGACTTGGTCGGCGAAAGACACAATAGCGCCGGCCTCAATAAATTACAATATTGAATAATTAATTTGCCTCGGAAAGGCAGCTTCGCGTGTCGACTCGGCTCCCCAAATCTACCGTTATGTACTGGTCGCAGGTTTACGTGGACGCTCAATGGCAGGCCGTTGAGCGCAACCCAGTCGTCTTGACATCAGCGCGGTTTCTAATTATTCAATTTGTGAATTCACTGCGGGCGAGTATCGTTCGATCGGAGGGCAGCGGCAACTGGCGTGCCATGTTTGGCCGGCGCGGCAGCGTCGACGTAAATGTGGTGACCTTCAATGCCCGTTGGGTCAGCGACCACCATTTTCAAAGGGAGCGAGAGTTAATATGAGCGCACATGTCGTTGTCGTCGGTGGCGGCCCAACCGGGCTTCTTACCACGTTAGGCTTAGCACGTTCCGGTATGCGTGTGACTGTCTTGGAAGCAGAGGCGAGGCCCAACGATAGTCCTCGTGCGCTTGTTTACCATTCATCTGTTCTGCCACATCTCCGAGATCTAGGTGTGCTCGATGATTGCGTGAAGGCTGGCTTCCTTCGGCAGGACCACGCCTGGCGCATCCACGAAACCGGCGAGATGATTCGTTGGGATATCGGGTGTCTTGAAGGCGAGATCGAATTCCCCTACGCCCTTCATCTGGGTCAAGATAAGCTTTCACTTATCATTCTCTCGCATCTGCAGAGGTTGCCGAACGTAGAGATCCACTATTCGACCACTCTGGCTGCATGCGAACAGAACAGTAGTGGTATTCGGGCGACGATTGTAAAGGATGGAGTTAACGAGACCATTGACGCCGACTGGTTGATCGGGGCCGACGGCGCCACCAGTTTTGTTCGGCGAGAGGTTTTGAAGCTTAACTTCTTCGGTATCACGTGGCCAGAACGTTATGTCGCAACTAATACACGCGTAGATCTGGATCGGCGTGGCTATTCGAAGACGACGATGCAGATCGATCATGTCTACGGTTCGGTCATCTGTAAAATCGACACGAGCGACTTCTGGCGCGTGACATTTATGGAAGACCCAGCGCTTCCAGTCGAGGAACTCCCTCAGAGAATTGCAAAGGTGTTGCCGAGTTTGCTTACCGGCGGCGTTCCGTTCGAGGTGGAGGCATTTTCGCCCTACCGAATGCATCAACGCTGCGCTGATCGAATGCGGGTAGGGCGCATTATGCTAGTCGGTGATGCAGCGCACATCACCAATCCCACAGGGGGGCTAGGGCTGACAGGGGGTATGTTTGACACATTCGCGCTCGTCGAGGCCCTGACCCAAGTTGTTCACGATAACCGTAGCGAAGACATATTGGAAACCTACGATAGAGACCGTCGTTTCAAGTTTCTTGAAATTGTCTCGCCGCGCGCATCTTCAAACCTACGTAACATGTATCATATGCTACCTGGCCAGCAGAAAGAGCAGTGGATCGAGGAGGCGCGTGCGATCGCTGCGGACAGAGACAAGATGCGCGTCGTGATGAAGTTCCACGAACAGATGCGGACAGTATATTGAGCAATCTAACACCATTGGCCCTCGCAGACTTCGGGGGGAGATTTCTCACAACGTCCCGCAACCTGCACGCGGGCGAGACTTATCCGGGTCCAACTGCCTATGTCGAATGGTTCGTGCCCGTCGAACCAAAAAGCGTATCGATTACATTCGTACATGGCGGTGGTGGACAAAGTTCGGAGTTTCTGCGCACTCCGGATGGGCGGCCCGGCTGGGCGCACGCCTTTCTGCGCGCGGGATATCCCGTATACTTGCTTGACCGGCCAGGACATGGGCGAAGCCGCTGGGATCGGCGCGTACTTGGCAGTGCGACGGAACCACCTAGTTATGAGCAACTCGGTCCACGTTTTTTTGAAGCAGCGAAAAGCCAACTTTGGCCGGGGGCTGAAAAACACACGCAATGGCCCGGCGGTGAGACCCCTGTTGATCGCTTCATGGCGAGTCAAGGGCCAATGGCAACAAGTCTCGCCGCAAGCCAAGAACACGTGGAAGCTATCGCGCAGGGCCTATTCAGCATGGTTGGGGACACCGTTTTGCTCAGCCACTCCGCTGGTGCGCCGTGCGGATGGGCATTGGCGGCGATTGGTGGCCCATCAGTGAGGGCTATCGTTGCGGTGGAGCCACTAGGCTGTCCTGGCTTCAAACACCCCCTAGGCCAATTTTCGCACGGCCTCAACGCGGCACCCCTTTCCGGGGAGCATGATCCATTCATGCGGCCGATCGCGGTTGTAACAGGTGAAGCAAGTTGGATGCGTGAAGCAAATGCACAAGCAGCAGACTACATCCGGGGCCGGGGAAACCATGTCGACCACATTCGTCTTGAAGAGAAAGGCATCTTCGGGAATGGTCACATGTTAATGTCTGAGTATAACTCCGACGATATAGCTCGGGAGATCATAGATTGGCTCGCCGGTCATGTGAGCTGAGCCCCAACTTGTCTTCTTTGCGCAGTTAATACTGCGCTCCGAGGTGGACTGACCATCTGGTCATTCTTTCGGTGATAGCTCTCGAACCTTTCGGATTGTAGGAATCTATTGGAGGATTGTAAATGGAAAATCTTATCGCACAGGTTGAGTCCTTTATGGATACGTTCAACACACGCGATTTCTCGAAGACGCTCGATTTCTTCACCGACGCTAGTGTATACGTGGACCCTTTCGGTGTTCAGCACAGTGGACGCGCAGCAATTGGACAAGCGCTTGCGCCGAGTGATCAATTTTTGAACGCCTCCACAAAATACGACATCACATCCACCTCCATTGACGAGCGTACTTCGACTGCGACCGTTACATGGACCCTAGTAATAACATCCGATGGAAACACCTCTGCCATCGACGGTCTCGATATTCTTCGCTTCCGCGAGGGAAAAATTGCAGTTAAAAATGCGTTTTGCAAAGCGCGCGAGATCTCAACCCGCACGATCTGAACACCGGCGGTTTGTAAGCATTAACTTCTTCGCCATCTTAAATTGTCAGCGCACCATCATTAGCGTTGTACAGCATACCCGACACCGATTGGAGCGTCTCTAATGCGAGATCCACGTTATGACATCCTGTTCGAGCCCGTTCAAATTGGTCCCGTCAGAACCAAGAACCGATTCTACGTTGTACCGCATGCTCTAAGTATGGGTATGTCCTCCATCGACGGAATGATCGCGTATCGAAAAGCTCGGGCCGAAGGAGGATGGGGCGTCGTATGCTTGGAGGAAACGATGATTCATCAAACCTCTGACCATGCACCGCTCCCGGACCCCTGTTTTTACAGCGACAGTCATGTCCCCCAACTAGCACGCGTTGCCGCAGCCATAAAAGAACATGGTGCGTTGGCCGGCGTGGAACTCGCACATGCAGGTGCGTCGGGACCGGCCGCCTCCCATCGCGAGCATCCATTATCTCCTACCGCCAAATTCCCCCACTACTATTACAACCCGATCACAGCCCGTACAATCGACAAGCAAGATATTGCCAACTTCAGACGCTGGTATCGCGATGCGGCAGTGCGCGCTAAATCGGCCGGATTTGACATTGTGTATGTCTACTGCGCTCACAATTTGTCCCTTCTGCAGGACTTCCTTGATGTAAAAACAAACAAGAGAACCGACGAATACGGTGGGGTCTTCGAAAATCGCGTTCGACTGCTTCGCGAAACTCTTTCTGACGTGAAGGATGCGGTTGGCGACACTTGCGCGGTTGCGGTCCGATTTGCGGTAGAAGACAGGCGACGGGCATCAAATATTACCGCACTTGAAGACGGGCGGCGCGTTGTTGAAGCACTATCGGACGTTCCTGACCTGTGGGATGTCAATGTTAGTGATTGGCCGTGGGATAGCGGAAGCAGTCGCTTCTTTGAAGAAGGGCAGCAAGAGCCGTTTATCGATTTTGTTAAGAGCGTAACGAACAAACCTGTTGTAGGTGTTGGGCGATTTACGTCTCCTGACGCTATGGTCAGCCAGATTAAGCGGGGCGTTCTGGATTTAATCGGGGCCGCCCGACCTTCAATAGCCGACCCCTTCTTGCCAAACAAGATAGACGAAGGACGCCATGATGATATCCGTGAGTGCATAGGATGTAATGCTTGCACAGCAGAGGTTATGACATACGTCCGTATTCGCTGTACTCAGAACCCGTCAGCAGGAGAAGAGCATACTTTAGGCTGGCATCCAGAAAATGTGCCTCCTGCCGATGACCCATCCAAGACGATTCTTGTTGTGGGTGGTGGTCCCGCGGGTCTCGAAGCGGCCCACACACTTGCGAAACGCGGTTACCAGGTTTCTATCGCAGATGGAGGATCGGAGTGGGGGGGCCGTCTGGTGCGAGAGCGTAAAATGCCTCGCTTGAGTGCCTGGGGGCGCGTGGTGGATTACCGTGTTGGGCAATTGCAGACGATGCCCAATGCAAACATGTATCTCAACAGTGCCCTGACTGCTAACGACGTGATCGGCTTCGAAGCTGATCATGTGATCGTGGCGACCGGAGCAAAATGGCGCAAGGACGGGATCGGTCGCAATCACGATGAACCGATACCCGGCGCCGATCTCCCCCACGTGTACAGCCCGGAAGAAATCTTGGATGGCAACTTACCAAGCGGTGAGGTCGTCGTTTATGATGAAGACTACTTCTACATGGCAACGGTAGTGGCTGAGCGCCTTGCCCGGGCGGGCTGTAAAGTAACTTACATCACGACTGCGAGCGATCCGGCACCTTGGACGATCAACACGCTGGAACTTGTCCACGTAATCAACTCAATGAACGAGATGGGTATTGAAATCGTTGTCGGAACCTCCGTAACTAGTATCTCGTCGGGCAACATTACGACGAGTCGTATTCTTACTGGTGTGGAATCCAGTAGAAAAGTGGACGCCGTCGTTCTGGTAACCGGCCAAGTATCCGATGATATTCTTTATCATGAGTTAGTTGCAAAGAAAGAAGCAGGAAAGATTGCGTCGGTCGAACGCATAGGGGACTGTCTTGGGCCGGGCCAAATCGCTCAGGCCACTAAAGATGGACGAAAGGCCGGCATTGAATTTTGCGGTACCGGTCGTTAGGTCTCTTTTAAATCATCTCTCTCGGTCTCGTAGGAATCCCGCACGCATTTATTTGGTGCCTTCTATCATGGATCACGGCCGGATCTGGCTCGCAGCGTTCCGGTCGTAGGTTTGGCAAGCGAAACAATTGCCTCTCCTCAGCGAGCTGACGAACTAGAGCACGGCGATGGGTCGATGGATGATTTTGACATCACTTGCTTCAGACGTTCTGGACAGCGTCCGCTTTGACGGTGGTGATGATGGCCAGAGCGCTGGGCGAAGATTCGCGGCTACGTGTTTTAAAGCTGAAGATGACGGGGCATCGGCCCGTCAGGCGGCGGCCTGGCGGCGGCCCGGTTCGGAGTCGCAGTTTCGAGCGGATCCTCTGGATGCTCGAGCGAAGATCGGAGAACAGACGGCGCGGCTCAAAGCCGCCGTCGCGGGTCCAGCCTCGACGTATATGTGCAGCTTCATGATCGGGAAGGTCGAGGAGTTGCCGATGTGGTGACCGCGGGCAAATTTGTGGCGCCGGAGGGTGCGATTATGTAGCCGGTGCCGCGCCGCTTGAGCATCAATTTATAATATAATTCCAAGCTACCATCGCCTTCGGGTGTGGTTTGCGTGGCGAGAGCGCCTGGCCGCCGGTAATCGCATGAGGCTTCACTCCGGTGACACGGTCAGCCGTCCGCTTCCCTAAGCAAAACCCGTTGCGTTTGCCTACGATGGCTAGGAGATCAGGACCTTCTCGGTGCCTTTATCGCTGCAGCGAGCCCTTTGGGAGCTTTCACCGGCCGCCAGGAATCCAACGCCCGCTGCAGGCAGCTGCGCATATAGTCGTTGATGGGTGCGGACCGCCGCTTAACAGTGTCCACATGAACCATCATGTGCTCACCCGTAGCAAGCACAATGTCTCGGGCGGCATCTACGACGTACTGGTAGATATGGAGCCTCGTTTCGTCGTAACCGATCGTCTCGGTGAACACGCGTAACGGCGTGCCTAGCCGGCACTCTCGGAGATTTCGCTGATGCCCTTCTACTGAAAAAAAACTGAACCCCTGGAGGCGATACTCTTCCGTGAAGCCAATCGCCCGCAGATAGTTTTCACCTGCATCAGCTAACAACTTATAATATTGCCACTCCGTCATGTGGCCGTTGTAATCAATCCATTGATCATCCACCGTTGCCTCAAGTGTCAAGAGTGCATTCTCTTGAGGGCGATCATCTACAGCCTCGAATTCAAACATTGCTGCCGGCATCTCAGTCGAGCCCCATTAGGTCGTCGCCCGTTTCAATAAAGGCGCCAATCTCAACATTGATCTTGGCCACCACACCTTCGTTTTCGGCGAGGATCGACTGTTCCATTTTCATGGATTCCATGATCGCAACTACATCGCCCCGGGAGATTCTGTCCCCCGTCTTCACGCAAAGCTCCATTACCATCCCCGAGAGCGGAGCCTTTACGCCGATGCGGTAGATGGGAGCCTCATCAACATGTTGCGGCTGCTCGAGCATCGACATTTCTGTGGTCTCTTCTTGCGGTGCATCGGCTTTGTGTAACGCCAGTGCCTCTTGGGCAAGCTGGGGCATCTCGACGTCGATCCACCGTGTGTAGATGGCAAATTCCTGACGATACTCAGCGACAAACTCGCCGCGCTTTACGATAGCGCGATGGAGCGGTGTCACTGTGCTCACGCCTTCGATCACCAATTCGTCAAGCGCGCGTGCCGCGCGTTCGATTGCCTGTTCCCGATCGCGGCCGGTTACGATCAGTTTTCCGACAAGAGAGTCATAGTATGGAGGAATGGTGTCACCCTCGGCATAACCGAAATCCACTCTCACGCCCGGTCCGCCAGGAAGCCGCATTCGCTTGATCTTGCCGGGCACGGGTCGGAAATCGGCCCATGGGTCCTCAGCGTTGATCCGGAACTCAATCGAATGTCCCCGAACCGGCGCGTCGGTGAATGGCAATGGGCTGCCCTCGGCGATGCTGAACATCTCCCGTATGATATCAATGCCTGTCACCTCTTCAGTCACAGGATGCTCGACCTGAATACGGGTATTCACCTCGAGAAAATAGATGTTCCCCGCATTCGTTACCAGGAACTCGCAGGTCGCAGCCCCGCAGTAGCCAACCTCCTTAAGGATGCCGATCGACACTTTCCTTAAAACGTCAATCTGGTCGTTGCTCAAGAATGGTGCCGGTGCCTCTTCCACGAGCTTCTGCTGTCGGCGCTGCAGAGTGCAATCACGTGTCGAAATGACCGCAACGATACCGTGCTGATCGGCGAGGCACTGGGTTTCGACATGACGTGCATGCTCGGCATACACCTCGACGAAGCACTCCGGCCTTCCGAACGCGAGGCCTGCTTCGCGCTCCGCAGCCGCCATGAGCGGTACGATTTCTTCCATTGTCCGGACGATCCGCATGCCGCGTCCGCCACCACCATTCTGTGCTTTTATGATAACCGGCAGGCCATGAGTTTCGGCGAATGCCCGAACCTGTTCCTGGGTAACTGCTCCCTCGTCCAGAGATGGAAGAAGCGGCGCTCCGACCTTCCGCGCGATGGCACGAGCCTTCACCTTGTCGCCAAGCTGGGCGATAGCCTCTGGCGGAGGACCGATCCACACGAGCCCGGCCGCCTGTACGGCCGCGGCGAAGGTCTCGTTCTCGGACAACAAGCCATATCCAGGATGGACCGCGTCGGCGCCGCTACGTTTGGCAATGTCGAGGATGGCCGATTGATTGAGATACGTCTCCAGGGGCGAGTGGCCTTTGAGCGTGAATGCTTCATCCGCTGCTCGAACATGCAGGGCGTCCCGGTCCGCCTCGGAGGCGATGGCCACTGACACGTAGCCTGCATCGCGGCATGCCCTGACGATACGCAAGGCAATCTCGCCACGGTTCGCAATAAGGATCTTCTTCATTTTCATTCCTCAAGCTCTTAGTGATCGACAAGAACCATCGACGCGGGATTCCAAGTCAGCCACACCTCCGCGCCGGAGGCAGGAATTTGCGACTTTGAGCATTCCACCAAATACGTTGCACCGGAGTTGTCAGAAACGGTAACGATGCAGCGGCTTCCAAGAAAGAGTTCTTTCTCGATACGAACGGGGATAGCAGGGGCTTGCATCTCATCGACTGTGTCTGAGCCGAGCAGGATCAGATCTTCAGGGCGCAGAACGATCGACAGCGACGAGTGCTGTTTGAGGATCGCGCGCGGAAGAGGCAATGAGAAGGTAGCGCGGCCTGTCCGTATAAGGGTCCGTCCATCGCCACCCTGTTCCAAGCTCGTCACGTCAATCAGGTTCGCCTCCCCCAAAAAGCGGGCAACGAAACGAGACTTCGGTCGGAAATAGAGTTCGGATGGGGTGTCGTATTGCAGGATTTCCCCACCATCCATGATCGCGACCTTGTCCGATAGGATGAACGCCTCTTCCTGATCGTGCGTTACATAGACCGCGGTAATGCCGGTGCGCTGTTGGATTTCCCGCAGATCGGCGCCCAGTTGCTGCCGGAGCCTACGGTCGAGCGCACCCATGGGCTCATCGAGCAGGAGTAGCGCGGGGCGATAGACCAGCGCGCGTCCGATCGCGACACGCTGTTGTTGACCACCGCTGAGTTCGCCCACCGCACGATCGCCCGCATTGGGGAGCTCGATAAGCTCAAGAATTTCGTGTACACGACGCCGCCGATCGGCTTGCGGCCATTTGTGCAGCTTCAAGGGATATTCGATGTTCTGCGCGACGGTCATATGCGGAAATAGCGCGTAGTTTTGGAAGACGAACCCGATGTTACGCGCCTGAACCGGAAGACGGGTGACATCTTTCGCGCCGATCATGATTACGCCTGAGCTCGGGGTGAGAAGTCCGGCGATCGTTCGTAGAAGTGTCGTCTTTCCAGAGCCCGAAGGACCGAGCAAGGTGCAGAACGAGCCAGGCTCGATACTAAGAGCTGTTTTTTTTAGCCCTAAGTAGCCGTTGGCGAACCGAATTTCGACGTCTCTCACCTCGATACCGTTCGCCCGCTCCGCTTCGTTTTTTTCCGAGCGGGATTTCGTCGTGGTGGCGTCTTGGCTGATCATATTGCTACCCTCCTCCGCTAGCCCGGGACGGCGACCGACATCGCTCATCGGACTGCTATTTGCCCATCATAGCGGGCTACCTCATTTTTTATCAAGACGCTTGTGATAAAAAAAGCCTGTTGCAGCTTGCGCTACGGATTCTTTTTGTTACATTTGTCTTAGCAAAGGCAAACCAGAGGAAGGGGAATGCAAATGAGGAAATTGACCAGCAAGGCCACGTTTATCGTCGCAGGCGCAGCGCTCACGCTGTCGTCGGTGGCTTCGTACGCCGCCGACATTCTGCCGGCCGACGTGAAAGCAAAAATATCGGGAGAGCTCGTCTGGCACGATGGCTCCGGTGGTGCCACGACGCGGGCCCGTGAGGAAACGGTAATCAAGGACTTCGCGGCCGAGACCGGGGTCGAAGTCAAAGGCGACTTCAACTCCGACATGACTAAGTACTTCGCGGCGATGGACAGCGGCGCCTCGATTCCTTGGAGCATGATCGAGTTCCCGACAAAGGGCGACTTTATCAAGGCCCGTGACGCCGGCTACGTTCAGAAGCTCGATCCCAGCATCGTCGATCTGAGCAAACTCGGCCCTACGGCGCACGACGAATATGGCGTGGATGTTTTGCGCTATGGCATCGTCTTCACGTATAACACCAGCAAATTCGCGACCGATAACGCGCCGGCCAGCGTCGTCGATCTTTTTGACGTAAAACGTTTCCCCGGCAAGCGCTGCCTGTTTAAGTATCCCCAGTTCGGCGGCGTGCTGGAGGCCGCGCTTCTTGCCGACGGCGCGACGCGCGACAATCTCTACCCCCTGGACTTAGACAAGGCCTTCGCGAAGCTTGACACCATCAAGTCTGACATCCTCTGGTGGTCCAACGGCGATGACGCGATCCGCCTTCTTTCAAGCGGCGAGTGCTCAATGGGCATCGCCTGGAGCGGCCGCGTCTACAGCGCAGTGAAGAACGACAACGCGCCGCTCGCCGCGAAATGGGAGAATTCGCTCTACTCCCAGGCCGTATATGCCATTCCTAAAGGCGCACCGAATGCCGACGCCGGCCAAGCGATGATTGCCCATTTCATCGCCGACCAGGAAGGGCAGAAGGCGCTTGTCAAGCAGATCACTTATGCAACGGATATTGTCGGCCTCGACAGCACTGCGTACGGTGACGATCTTGGACCGTGGATCGTAGCAGGCGATAATGCTAAGAAAGCGATCGAGGAAAACGCCGACTACTACGCGAAAAATATCACGGAAGTAGTTGATCGTTTCAATCGTTGGGTCGCCCTCAATTAAAGAAAGAATGACATGCCTCGCCTGGTGGATCACAACGAACGACGAAAGCAGATTTGCGACGTTCTATTGGATGTCGTCTCGGAGGCCGGCATAGCGGCGGCCACCATCCGGGAGGTTGCGGATCGTTCGGGATGGTCCACCGGCGTCATCGGCCACTACTTCAAAAATCGTCAGGATCTTCTCCTTGGCGGATTGCGCCGAGCCGCCGAAATCCTTGGCGAACATAATACGCGCGTTATAAATACGCTGGAGGGCATCGCTGCCCTCGAGCAAATCCTCGAAGGCAGCATTCCCCTGGACAAGCGTCGGCTTGCGCTGTGCCGAATCTTCTTCTTTTTCTATGCCGAAGGCATGACTGAAGCTGATTTGAGGCAGGAGCTTGAGAGCTATCTCGTGGGATGGAGAAAGTCCGCGACACGGGCCATTCGTCAGGCGCAAGCGCACGGTGATCTGCCCCCGGACCTGGAGCCGAAAAGAGTGGCGGCCGACCTTGTCGGTCTCGCGGACGGGTTGAGCATTCACTCGCTTCTTGATCCGCGGGTGATGAGTCAACTTCGGGAACAGTCGCCTATCAGATACTGGATACGTCGACTGGGAACCGAAGTGTCGTCGAGTGACAAAGGCGAGCCAGCGCCGCCTACCCGGTATGCCTCCGCATAGCGGGCAACAGTACACATAAACGGGAACGCACATGTCGAATGTTATTTCCTCTACCCTCGGGTGGACAGTATCTTCTATTCTCGGCGATACGGGTCCTCAGGTTTTGCACCAGCCGGAAAAGCTCGCTCTCGTCTGGGAGCACGGTGCGCTTACCTACGGGCAATTACGGTCCAGAGCGCTGAAGCTGGCCGGCGCGTTTCGAGCGGCTGGGCTTCAGACTGGCGACCGCGTTGCCTCGATGCTCTATAACCGGGGCGAAATCTTCGAGCTCTATTTCGCCTGCGCTTTCGCCGGTCTTGTGTTCGTACCCGTGAGTTTCCGGCTAACCGCCAGCGAAGTGGCCTCAATTCTCGATGACAGCGGCGCTAAGCTCTTCTTCGTGGAAACTGAGACCTCGCCCGTAGCCGAGGACGCGTCGAGGGCTATAGCAAACGGCCCAAAACTAGTCGTGCTTGAGGCCAATGCAGGCGGATCTGCGTATGAGGCCTTCGCCGATGCTTGTCCGTCCCTGGCCTCTGCGATCCCACATGACGTACAAATGATCTTGTACACCTCTGGGACGACGGGAAAGCCGAAGGGCGTCGTGATGCGTTCGCTCGCAGTCATATGGTGTGCCATGCAGCAGGCCAGCATCTTCAAGCAGATGAACCAAGAGACGGTCATGCTTCTCAATGCGCCGATGTACAACACGGCTGCGTTGAATGAGAGCTCCATCCCGACGTTCCTCGTCGGCGGAACCGTCGCCATAATGCCGAGCCGCGGATGGAGCGCGGAGCGACTAGGCGAGTTTATCCAGAAGTGGAACGTGTCGCACGCCCTTATCTTCCCGTCCATGTTCCGCAATATGATCGAAGCAGACGATCGCGAGCCCTTGCCCCTCCAGTCCATGAAATGGTGGTACACGGGTGGTGAAAATTGCCCCCCCGCGCTCATCGCTGAAGCGCGTCGACGCTGGCCCCACATCCATCTGGCGATCGCCTACGGCTCCACGGAATGCGGTCTCCCAACGCTAATTGATGGCGACGATATCGATCTTCACCCTGGATCGGTCGGTCGGTGCGTTCCCGGCCAGTCAATCCGGCTCCTCGACGCCGACGGAAACTTGGTTCCTCCCGGAGGCGTAGGGGACGTGTGGACAGCTGGACCGGCGGTCATGAACAACTATTGGAACGCTCCTCAGCTCGATGCGGAAACGGTGCGTGACGGCTGGCTCAGGATCGGCGACCTCGCGACCATCGACGACGAGGGCTGGATCCGCATCGTCGGACGTAGCAAGGACCTCATTATTTCGAAGGGACAGAACATCTACCCTGCGGAGATCGAGAACGTCATACGCCAGCATCCCGCGGTCATCGACGTCGCTGTGGTCGGCCTTCCCGACGAGGAGTTCACAGAGGTGGTTTGCGCCGCGATCGTGCCACGGAAGGAAGGGACCATCTCCAAGGAAGAGATCATGGCGTTTCTTCTTACGAAGCTCGCATCCTACAAGAAGCCGCGACACATCGTCTTCGTCGACAGCTTCCCTATCCGAAATGCAACAAAGGTCGACAAGAAGGAACTGGCGAGCATCTGCGCCAAGATCCTAGCAATCTGAGGAGGAATGGGATGACCCAGAACATTAGTCCTGAATGGCAGGCTTTGCTGGAAGAACTGGATCGTCGTCGCGAAATCGCGCTCGCATCGAGCGGACCAGACCGGATTGCACGCGAGCATCGCTACGGTCGCTCCACGGCACGCGAACGGATTGCCAAAATCGCGGATCCCGACAGCTTTCTCGAGATCGGGACTTTCGTGACCACACCTACCGAGGATGGCTCTCTCCTCGCACCTACGTTCGTTTGCGGCCTCTGCGAAATCGACGGTCGCCCGGTGGCAATCGGCGCGGAAGATTTCAGTGTTGAAGGCGGCGGCGCGGGCGTGCACCTTGTGCGCTACAAGGGCGGTTGGGGCGGGTTCATCGAAGAATTTGCGATCGGTTACAAAATCCCGTTCGTCATGCTGATCAACGGGGTCGGTGGCTCCATCCTTCTGCAGGATCAGATCGGCTATCCGGAACTGCAGTCCGCCAACCCCACCTATCCTATGTTCGAGTTGCTGCAACAAGTCCCCGTTCTGGCTGCCGTGCTAGGCCCTACCGCCGGCAGCTCTGCGGCCCGAGCGCACATATCGCACTTCTCCGTCATGACCTCGGACAACGGGTGTCTATTCGCCGGAGGCCCTCCCGTGGTTAAGCAGGCCCTTGGTTTGGAGATCGACAAGTTCGCCCTTGGTGGCGTCGCGATCCATACCCGTTCATCTGGTCTGATTGACAACGCTGCCGAAAACGAGGATGTGGCGCTTGCTCAAGTCCGTCAGGTCCTCTCATACCTGCCAGACAATGTCAGCCGCCGGCCGGCAGTCATTGAGACTTGGGCCGAAAATGATCAGAACGAGCTCTTTTCGATCGTGTCTCCGAGTTTGAGACGCGCCTACGACGTTCACAAGCTGATACGGTGCATCGCAGACCAGGACACGTTCTTCGAAATCGCGCCGGACTACGGTCGTTCGCTTCGCACTGGCCTGGCCCGGATCGAAGGTCACACGATTGGGATCCTGGCTTCGGACGCGCGGTTCGTCGCCGGATCTCTGGATGTGCAGTCTTCTCTGAAGCAGGCCAAGTTCGTCGAGCTCTGTGACCGATTTCATATTCCGATCGCATATCTCGTCGATGTTCCGGGCTTCCTCGTAGGGCCGAAGGCGGAGGAAGCAGGTGTCCTGACGTTTGGCGCAATGGCGCTTCGGGCAATCCAGCAAGCGAAGGTGCCCGTGATAACGGTACAGGTCCGTCGGTCCTTTGGCCTCGGCGGCGTGGCGACAGGAAGCCGCAATCCTTTGAGCTTGCGGCTCGTGTGGCCAAGCGCGGCTTGGGGCGACATGCCGATAGAAGGCGGCGTCGAAGCGGCGTTCCGAGCAGAACTGGAAGCTGCACCGCCTGAGGAACGAGCGGCTTTAAAGGCGCAGCTGACGAAACGGTTCGAAGAACAGACATCGATCTGGAAGGCTGTCGAAAACTTCGGCGCGGAAGAAATGATCGATCCCCGAGACACGCGCAAATATCTCGCGCGACTCCTCAGGCTCGCATATCGCATGCCGCAGGAAGGTCGAAGTGGATGAGGTACGTTTCAGTTACCTCCCTTGCCGGGCAAAGACGTCATGTCGGCGTCGCCGCAACGAAGTTCGCCTTGCTACTGCCAGCAATCTTCGTCCTCTCCTTATCGTTGGGCTGGCCGCTCTTGACGATCATCATGCGCAGCCTGAACGAAAAGGGCCGATCGAGCTTTTCGGAGCCGCTTTACTTTGGCCACTACGCAGCGATCGTCCAGGACGATTTGTTGCGTCAGGTAGCGCTGCACAGCGTGATGCTCGCATTCGTGTCGATGATCGCAACGGTGCTTTTGGCATTTCCGGCCGCATACGTGATTTCGCGCCTCTCCCGGCGTTTGTCATCGCTGATGATGGTCCTCGTGCTTATGCCGTTCTGGGTATCGATCATCGTGAGATTATTTGCCTTCACCACCATCCTCGGTACGCAAGGCATCATCAATTCCGCTGCTGGAGCGCTCGGGCTTGGCCCGTTTCCCCTGCTGTACAACACGTTCGCGACGATCGTCGGCATGGTCGCCTACCTGCTGCCATATCTAATTCTCATCCTCGTTTCGGCGATGATGTCGATCGATACCTCGCTTCTCACCGCCGCTCGAACAATGGGCGCATCTGAAAGTCGTGTCTTCCTCGACATCTATTTCCCGCAGGTCCGCCCGGCGCTGCTGGGTGGAAGCGTGCTGGTCTTCGTCCTGGGGCTTGGCTTCTTCCTGACACCGGCAATCCTCGGCGGTCCGCACAATCTGACCATCCCGATCTTCATCCAGCAGCAGGTCCAGAACTACCAGTGGGGCAAGGCAGCGGCGATGGGCATCGTCCTGCTGGCGGTCTCGATCGTTGGATATGCCGTGGCACTTAAGGTAGGGGGTAAGGGAATGCTCTCGCCGGTCCAGCAAGGCTCGCGCGGCGCTTCAGCCCGCGCCCCCCTTCGACCAACTCCGGTGACCAGTATTTGCGTCGTGGTGCTCGTCTTCGATCTCATTCTGCTGATCCTACCGCTCCTTGTCGTCATCCCGACGTCGGTCACTCCGACCACGCAGATTCAATTCCCACCGGTTGGCTTCAGTACCAAGTGGTTCATCGAGGCTCTGACGTCATCGATCTGGATCGATGCGTTCCTCAAGAGCATCAGGGTTGGCGTCATGACGGCAGTTTTCGCTTCCCTCTGCGGCCTCGCGCTCGCCAGGGTCGGGACGCGTTCAAAGTCTGCGGCGCTCAAGTCAGCCATTCAGATGGCCGCCATTATGCCTCTGATCGTTCCGGTCATTTTACTCGGTATCGGAATCTATGACGTCCAAGGTCGGCTGGGCATGCTGGGCAGCGACTTCGGACTAGTCGTCGCTCATGCCGTACTTTGCTTGCCACTTGTGTTCCTCGTGCTGGCCAATGCACTTGCTGCCGTCGATATCTCGATCGAGCAAGCGGCCTGGTCGATGGGTGCGAGCAGTACCAGGGCCTTCTGGGATATGGTCGTGCCGCTCGCCATGCCGGTGCTCGTTGGCGCGTTCCTCATCTCCTTCGTGACGTCTTGGGACGAGGCTGTGCTGGCGATGTTCCAGACGGAACTCGATAAAACACTGCCAGTCACGATCTATTCCTTCCTTCGAAGCGGCATCACTCCGGCGGTCTCAGCTGTCGCGACAATCATCATCGCACCGGTCTTGATCGGCACAATCATCGTCGCCGCAAAATCTTTCACTACAAGTCGAAGTGCTACAAAAGTGAGATCCTAGCTCATGGCAACCGAACGTTTTCCAAGCGGCTCCGCGTCAATCGTGGGAGCCTTTGAGTCCCCGCGTCGAAAGGCGCCTGGCGTCCATCCCTACCAAATCCACTCTGAGGTGATCGCCGGGGCGCTTGCCGATGCCGGTCTGACGATTGCTGACGTCGACGGTTTCGCTACGGCAGCCTCGTTTCCCTCCGAAGCGGGCTGGCAGCTGAATGCCGTCGAGATCGCCGAATACGTGGGTATCAACCCCTCTTGGGTGTGCAGCACCGATATCGGAGGAGCCGCAGCTCTGAGCCATGTCGGCAACGCCGTCGCGGCGATCAAGGCCGGTCTCTGCAACACAGTCGTCGTTTCATACGCCTCATCCGGCCGCTCATGGCCTCTGAGCGCAAGCGACTTCAATACCGGGCAGACCGGACCGGGCGAGTTCGAGGTACCGTACGGAGTTTCGACAATTTCCGCTTATGCGTTGGCCGCGACGCGATACATGCACCAGTACGGACTCAAGTCGGAACACCTCGCCGAAATCGCCGTTCAAGCGCGCCGGTACGCACATTTGAATCCGGAGGCGATGTACCGCGATCTTATCACGATCGATGACGTCCTCTCCTCTCCGATGATCTCGTCGCCGCTTCACAAACTCGATTGTTGCGTCGTCAGCGACTCGGGCGGTGCAATCGTCGTCACGTCTAAGGACCGTGCACGCGACACGCGCCGAGGCGGGCCTTCTGTGTTGGGCTTCGGAGAAGCGATCAGCCACGGCCAGATGAACCAGATGTGCGACATGACCACCACTGTCGCTGAACATTCGGGCCGGCGGGCGTTCCAGACCGCTGGATTAACACCCGAAGAAATCCATGTTGCGCAGATCTACGATTCTTTCACGATCACGGTCGCTCTCACGCTCGAGGCCCTCGGCTTTGTTCCCAAGGGTGAAGTGGGCGACTTTATCTCCGAAGGTGGGATCGCGCCTGGCGGACGGCTCCCAATCAATACGGATGGTGGGGGCCTTTCATCGAACCACGCGGGAAGACGCGGCATGTTTGCGACAATCGAGGCAGTACGCCAGCTCCGAGGCGAAAGCCCCGGCCTTCAACTTGCTTCCCCAGATCTGTGCCTCATCAACGGTACCGGCGGCTGGCTTTCAGCCACGGCCACTCTCATTCTTGGAGGCAAACAATGATTGAAATGACCTCTGTCCATCCTGTCCACAATGCTCTCTCAAAGCATTGGTTCGAGGCGGCTAGCAGGGATGTCCTGCTCATTCAAAGGGATCCGCTTACCGGCGCGGCACAGATGTACCCTCGCGCCCGCGTGGCGGGCTTTCCAGAGCGAGAGCCGGAGTGGGCCGAAGCCACGGGCCGCGGCACTCTCTATTCCTTCACCGTCGTCGAGCGATCAATCCACAAGGAATTTGCGGCGATAACGCCGTTCGTTATCGCGATTGTCGATCTGGAAGAGGGTGCCCGTATCACAAGCTGGGTCGTCGATACACCGATCGAAAGAATCCAGTGCGATATGGCCCTCAAGGTCGTGTTCCGTGAAATTCATCCCGGCGTAAAAATGCCCTGCTTCGTGGAGGGCTGACGAATGGAAACCGTGTTCAACGACATCCAAGAAGGCGCGGAATACGAGTCCGCCGGCCGGACCATAACGGAAGCTGACATCGTGAATTTCGCCGGCTTGAGCGGGGACTTCAACCCGCTCCACATGGATGAAGAATGGGTTCGCGAAAATACCAAATACCCTTCCCGCATCGCGCACGGACTACTCGTTCATTCGATCGGCGAGGGCCTGAACTGCACAGAGCTTTCGGCGTGGAAAATTCTCGGCTTCCTGGAAACACAACGGCGGATGCTTCTTCCGGTGCTACCGGGCGACCGGATTTGCCAGCGTTACGTCGTGAAATCGAAACGCCCAAGCTCGAAGGACCCGTCGCGCGGTGTGGTCGAAGTGGAGGTCGCGATCCGCAACCAACGGGGCGAGATCGTGCAGGACGGATACAACAGATATCTTATCGGAGGTGGAGGCTGATGCGTGGCTTAAAGGACAAAGTCGTGGTCGTAACGGGCGGCGCGCAAGGGATCGGTAAAGCGACCGCTATCCGCCTGGCCGAGGAAGGTGCGATCTTGGTGATTGCGGACCGTAACCTTGATGGCGCAGCAGCGACGACCAGGGAAATCGACGCATCCGGCGCCCGTGCGTTGGCCGTCTCGCTCGATGTTTCGGATCGCGAAAGCTGGGCCCAAGCCGCGATCAAGATCAAGGAAACCTTTGACGGAGCAGACGGCCTTGTGAACAACGCCGGCCTGACACGTGACAAGTCCTTGCTAAAGATGGGCGAGGACGATTGGGATGTGGTCCTGAACGTCAACCTGAAAGGGGCGTGGCTCGGGTGCCAGGCCATCGTGCCCTTGATGGTTGGTCGCGGTGGCTCGATTGTAAACCTGTCGTCCGAAGCTCGGTGGGGCGCGTTTGGCCAGTCGAACTATTCGTCGGCGAAGTCGGGTCTGGTCGGCCTGACGCGGACCGTTGCAATCGAGCAAGCACGTAACGGTATTCGGGTAAATGCTGTCGCTCCGGGAACAACTACAACCCCGATGGTTGAAGCTGTTCCGGAGCAAATCCGCCAAGGATGGCTTGAGAGCATCCCCCTGCGGCGCGAGGCCAGTCCGGCGGAAATCGCCTCGGCGATTGTTTTCCTTCTCTCCGACGACGCTAGCTACGTGACAGGCCAGGTACTGGGCGTGAACGGCGGCTCTGCTCTTTGAATTGAAATGCATCCCAATGCGACCATCAACCTCAACGGTCTGATGGTCGCATTGGGAATTTGGATCGGGTTGTTTCACGTCGCCGCAGATGGACGCTTTCGCGGTTATATTGGTGTAGCGCACGAGAGGGCGGGCTTAGAATAGTTTCAATCGCACCAGATATATCCGAGGAATTCTTGCTGCACATGAACTCATGCACAGCACGGTGATGCTCCATGGCCTGGTTCGGCAAACCTGAATAGGCGGGGCCGGACAGATGCTCCTCGATATCGACGTCAACGTACCACATTTCATGACCCGCCGCCTTCACGATCGCTTGTATCGCCTCGTGCCATGTGTGGGCGATTGGACCGGTAGAGTGTAGGATCTGCCGGTATGCCCTGCCTCTAGGGACCGTCGCCGCCGTGTCTGCTATGTCGCGGGTATCGACAAACGCAGTTGGCCAACCCTTAGTAGGCACCCCAACCTCGCCCTCGTCGCGTAACTTCGGAAGGAAGTACTCGGGGGCGGAGAAGTTCTGTATAAACCAATGGGGCGCAAAATCGTCCACTCGAATCTCGAGGTTTCGATCAGCCGCTCGACGCGCCGTTCGTCGAGATTTTCATTCCGAGTTTCAGCCGCGATGCCTGACAAAAGCACGATGCGCCGGACCGATTTTGCGTCGTCCAGAAAGCTTGCCACCGTGGCTTCAACGTCCACAGCACCATAGGCGTTCGGTTTGACAAGGTAGACGCAGACAACGTTCGCAAGAACTGCTTTCCAGGTTTCAGGAACATTCCAATCGAACGCCCGTCCGCCGGAACCATGGGGTCGCCTAGACGCGCCGATTACGTCTACTGCCGACCTTGCTTGGAGACATTCCGTAACTTTACGACCGGTTTGACCGGTGGCTCCCAGAACTAAAACCTTCGTCATCGAGGTGTCCGTTCAGGTCGTGGTCAATAGGTGTGGCTGGAACATGTAAGTTCCAGCCACAACCGTCTACTAGCTTTTCACCTTCTCGCTGCGTGAATCGTACCAAGCGCCGAGTTGGACCTCGATTGGGTAGCGTTTCATCGCGACCTCCACCTCCCATTTGCCACTTGCCAGCCATTCCTTGGTCACGCCCTCGTTGGACGAGACATATCCAAGACCAAGCGAAGCCTTGACGCGGTGTCCGTACGCTCCCGACATAATCGACCCTACAATGATGCCGTCACGAATAAGCGGCTCGTAGTGAAACAACATCGGGTGTGTGCCCCCGGTCTCATTAGAGACTTTCACCTGCACAAGCCGCCTTTTCAAAGTGCCCTCGGCCTTCTGGCGTACCAAAACGTCTCGGCCGATAAACCCGCCTGGCTTATCCAGCGCAACGGTGAAAGCAACGCCCCCCTGGAACGGCGTATCCTCCTCACCGATATCGTGGCCCCAATGGCGATACCCTTTCTCCATTCGCATCGAATTGAGTGCGAAGAACCCAGCGTTCTTAAGCCCAAAATCTTGTCCGGCTTCCATCAGAACATCATAGACATGTGCCGCCATTTCGCTCGGGATGTAGAGTTCGAAGCCCAATTCGCCGACGAACGTCAACCGGCTGGCACGGACGCGCGCGTAGCCAAGATCGACCTCGCGGCTCGTGCCAAACGGGAAGAACTCGTTCGAGAAATCATCGGAGGAGACACTCGCGAGCAGGTCGCGGGACTTCGGTCCCCACAGCGCGAGCATCGCAAGCCCCGAGGTAACGTCTGTAATGTATACTTGGGCGCCTACAGGCACGCGTCGCTTGAACCAAGCAATATCGCGTCGCTGAGAAACAGCCACCGTGACGACCAGATAGGACTGTTCCGCCAGTCGGGTGATCGTTACGTCGGCCTCGATACCGCCGTTCTCATTCAGCCACTGAGTGTAAACAACCTTCCCAATCGGCACATCACATTCAGCCGCGCTGATCCAGTTCAGGGACTTTAAAGCGTCAGGGCCTTCGACTATATATTTGACAAAGCAGCTATGGTCGAAGAGTGAGACATTCTCGGCTGTGTTGGCGCACTCAGCCGCGACATTGTCGAACCAGCTCGGCTTTGAATACGAATATTCGATGTTGGCAAGCTCGTCCTCTGTGCCATAGAAGCCAGGGCGCTCCCATCCTGCGAGTTCGGTCATGAACGCACCTGATGCCAACAGGCGGTCGTGGAACGGCGAGCGGCGAACGCCTCGCGCGGTTTCGAATTGCTTCCCCGGCCAATGCATGTCGAACAGCGTGCCGATGGTCTCGACGGAGCGGTCGGCAAGATACTTCTTGTTTCGCTGAAACGATTGCGTTCGGCGAACGTCGACATCCAGCAGTTCGACCGGCGGACGACCTTCAGCGATCCATGATGCCATTGCCTTCCCGACACCACCTGATGAAAGGATCCCGATGGAATTGAAGCCGGTCGCGGCGAAAAGGCCGTCGATTTCCGATGTCTCACCAAGATGGTAGCGATTGTCCGGAGTGAAACTTTCGGGACCGTTGAAGAAGAGCTGGATGCCAGTCTCCTGCAGGACAGGAACGCGCTCCATGGCCATCTCAAGGTATGGACTGATGTGCTCCAAGTCCTCGGGGATCGTATCGAAGCAAAAGCTCTCGGATATGCCGTTCTGACCCCACGGTTTCGCTCCGGGTTCAAAGAAGCCAATTAGCAGCTTGCCGGCATCTTCCTTGTAATAAGCCCACTCATCGGCTGTGAACATAACCGGAAGATTGCGCGGCAGCTCTGGGATAGCCTCGGTCACCACATAGAAGTGTTCTGCGGCATGCAAGGGAATGGTCACGCCGATTTGAGCTGCGAGGTCACGGGACCACATCCCACCTGCGATGACCACTTTCTTGGCAGAAATCCGCCCCTGCTCGGTCATTGCGCCGACAGCCTTGCCGCTCTCGGTGAGGATTTGTGTAACCTTAATATTCTCGAGGATCTTGGCGCCGCCCTGGCGAGCTCCCTTTACGTAGGCCATCGTCACGTCGGCAGGATTAACCTGGCCGTCATTGGGGAACCAGAAACCACCCACGAGCCCTTCAGTGCTGATCGGAGACCAACGCTCCTTGATCTGATCAACGGTCATGGCCTCGACGGGCAGGCCGAAATTTCTCCCCATCGACGCACCACGTGCCAATTCCTCATAGCGAGCCTGCGTCTTCGCAAGGCGCAAAGAACCGTTCTGCTTGAAACCGGTCGCCTGCCCAGTCTCTTCCTCGAGCCGCCCAAAGAGCTCTCCGGTATATTGCGCAAGTTCCGTCATACGCTGCGTTGCACGGAGCTGCGTCACAAGACCGGCGGCGTGCCAAGTCGTTCCACTCGTGAGCTGTCGACGCTCACAAAGAACAACGTCCTTGATGCCGAGCTTCGTCAGATGATAGGCAATCGAGCAGCCCGCGATACCGCCGCCGATGATGACGACATCGGCCTGTGATGGAATATCCATTCCTGTGTCCTTTAGATTTGGAGCCTGCCCTGCCCTCGTAGCTCCTGCTGGCGGACATGGTTCTATCCGGCGATCAGAGGCATTGATGGCAGATCTTAATCTCGCCGGCTCGCCCGCATTCGGGATCGGTCCGTCTGAAAAGGATTCATATCATATCAGGGCTGAAACTCTACAGAAATCATGCCGAGTTTATAAAAATCTCTCGGCCCACCTTCCGGCAAGGGACGAAGGTTCATCGCCGGCAATCGCTTTAGAAAGTCGGGGGGGTGTTCACCCAGATCAGTTTACAAGCCTTCGAGCCAACAGAGCGCCAGGAGTGCGCGCGGTGACTTTCGAAATACATGGCATCGCCTGGGTTCAAGGTAGCGAGACCTAGCCCATCCACTTCGATCTCAAAGCTACCCTCTAACACCCGGATGAACTCCTCGCCTTCATGCCGGTAGAAACCCTCACTTCCGGCACCCGGTTCAAGCGTCCACTCCTGACAGTCCATCATCCGCGGACCAGAAGCTAACTCTCTGATCTGAATGCCCTTGCCGAGTGAAGGAAGCTGTCGCCCCTCCCCGCTCCTTATGACGGCTTTCGGTGTTTCCTCTGGGCTGGCAGTGAGCTGCGTCACGGTAACGCCCAATGTTTCGGCTATAGCGCGCAACAGCGGGACACTGGCGCCTCGAGACGTGCGCTCAAGTGTGCTTATCACCGACGAGGACACGGCCAACACCTTCGCAAGCGCCGTTATCGTCAGACCCTTTTCGCGACGCAGCCGCCGGATCTCATACCCGAGCCTCGGAGGCGGAAGGTTTTCGCTTCCTGTTTCCTGGGAGACCAGATCCGTTCCGTCCAGTGAAGATTTGATCGCTGCAAGATTCAGGCCTTGGACGGATCTCAAGCGAACGATCTGATGTACGCGGGCGAAGTCATCCTCGGAGTACATCCGGTAGCCACTGGCCGTCCGTGTTGGAACGATGAGCCCATGTTGCTCCCAAAGCCGAAGCGTCGCCGGCGGCACACCGGTCGCAGCAGACAACTCTGAAACCTTATACTGTTTGCTCATGGCTTTCCTTGCTCGAAATCTCACAGTTGAGTGCTACGAGACTGCTCCGCAAACTGCAACCACGCGATTTGCCAAAGGCACACAGTCGGCGGCTCGATTGAAGGATTTCAGCACGGATTCACATGTTCGGATAGACCGGGCCTTCGCCGCCCTGCGGCGGCACCCAGTTGATGTTCTGGTTCGGGTCCTTGATGTCGCAGGTCTTGCAGTGCACGCAGTTCTGCGCGTTGATGACGACGACCGGCTTGCCGTTCTTCTCCACCCACTCGTAGACGCCAGCCGGACAGTAGCGCGTCGACGGGCCGGCATAGATGTCGTGCTCGGAGCGCTTCTGCAGGCTCATGTCCTTGACCTGCAGATGCACCGGCTGATCCTCCTCGTGGTTGGTGTTCGACAGGAACACCGAGGACAGACGATCGAAGGTCAACACGCCATCGGGTTTCGGGTAATCGATCTTCGTGTGCTTTGCTGCCGGCTCGAGGCTCTGCGCATCGCTCTTGCCGTGCTTCAGCGTGCCGAACAGCGACAGACCGAACAACTGGTTGGTCCACATGTCGAGACCGCCGAGTGCCACGCCGATCGCCGTGCCAAACTTCGACCACAGCGGCTTGACGTTCCTGACCCGCTTCAGGTCCTTGCCGATGTCGGTCTGGCGCCATTCGTTCTCGATCTCGACCGGCTCGTCATTGGCCCTGCCCGACGCGATCGCTTCTGCCAGTTTGTCAGCCGCCAGCATGCCAGACAGCACCGCATTGTGGCTGCCCTTGATGCGCGGCACGTTCACGAGGCCGGCCGAACAGCCGATCAGCGCGCCACCGGGGAACGACAGCTTCGGTACCGACTGGTAGCCGCCCTCGGTGATGGCGCGAGCACCATAGGACAGCCGCTTGCCGCCTTCAAAGGTGCCGCGGATGGCCGGATGGGTCTTGAACCGCTGGAACTCCTCGAAAGGGAAGAGGTATGGGTTCTTGTAGTTGAGGTGCACGACGAAGCCGACCGCGACGAGGTTGTCTTCCAGATGGTACAGGAACGAACCACCACCGGTCTTCATGCCGAGCGGCCAGCCGAACGAGTGCTGCACCAGGCCCGGACGGTGGTTCTCGGGCTTAACCTGCCAGAGCTCTTTCAGGCCGATGCCGAACTTCTGGACGTCGCGGTCTTTCGACAGATCGAACTTCGAAATCAGCTGCTTGGCGAGCGAGCCGCGCACGCCCTCGCCGATCAGCGTGTATTTGCCGAGCAGCGCCATGCCGCGGGC